>CAUCUH010000012.1:0-21789 GCA_958445905.1 uncultured Streptococcus sp. | reverse complement strand
ATCAAGTAGAGAAAAATCTTGTACATGTCTTAAATTTAGCGCATGTCTACCAAGAAAGGGAATAATGTGAAAAAGAAACTGAAGTTAACTGGATTATTAGGTGCGGCCTTATTGGTCTTGACAGCTT
Source organism: uncultured Streptococcus sp. (assembly GCA_958445905.1). Taxonomy (GTDB): domain Bacteria; phylum Bacillota; class Bacilli; order Lactobacillales; family Streptococcaceae; genus Streptococcus. Next base: position 21,662 of record CAUCUH010000012.1, on the reverse strand, counting down.
GTGGAACCTCTCAAGTGACAGCTCAGTCGACAGGTGGTTGGGAACGCTTCGTCTACTTCTTTGCAGAAGCCATCCGCTTCTTGTCCTTTGGCGGAAGTATCGGTGTAGGGATTATCGTCTTTACCATTGTCATCCGGACGGTCCTCTTGCCTCTCTTCCAATATCAAATGAATTCAACCCGCAAAATGCAGGAAATTCAACCCCTCCTCAAGGAATTGCAAGCTAAGTATCCTGGGAAGGATCTTGATAGCCGGACCAAGCTTTCCGAAGAGATGCGCGCCCTATACAAGGAAAAAGGTGTCAAAACGTCTTCAGCCTTCCTTCCTCTCTTAATCCAGATGCCGGTCTTGATGGCCTTGTTCCAAGCGCTGAGCCGTGTGGAATTCCTTAAAGTCGGTCACTTCCTCTGGTTGGACCTTGGCGCGATCGACCCGACTTATATCTTGCCGGTTCTTGCAGCACTCTTCACATTTTTCAGCAGTTGGTTGACCAATAAAGCAATGCCAGAGCGCAATGGTAGTGCGACAACCATGATGTATGTGATGCCTGTGATGATCTTCTTCTTTGCCTTGTTCTCAGCCAGCGGGGTCGCACTATACTGGGTGACTTCCAATGCTTACCAAGTCGGGCAAACCTATCTCTTGAACAACCCCTTCAAGATTATCGCAGAGCGTGAAGCAAAAGAGCAAGCTTCGCGCGACATGGAAAAACAAAAACGTCGTGCCCTAAACAAAGCACAGAAAAAGAAAAAATAAGAAAGAGGTGGACATATGGTCCTATATACTGGAGCAACTGTTGAAGAAGCGATTCAAAAAGGTCTGAACGATTTAGATATTCCTCGTATGAAGGCACATATTACGGTTGTAGCGCGTGAAAAGAAAGGTTTTCTTGGCTTGTTTGGGAAAAAACCAGCCCAAGTAGAGATTGAGCCCATTGCAGAAACAACTGTTGTAAAAGCCAATCAAAAAGCTGTCAAAGGTGTCCCAGATGAGATCAATGCGCAAAACGAACCGGTTAAGACTGTGAGCGAAGCGACGGTCGATCTCGGACGCGTCGTAGCAGCGATCAAAAAGGTCGAAGAAGAAGGAGAAGTTGTCTCTGAAGAAATCAAGACAGAAATCCTGAAACATGACAAAGAAGCAGATACTGTTCTTGAAGAAAAAGGACATGAACATATCCTTGAAAAAGTTAAAGAACCAGCGACAAAAGAATCAAGCGAATCTGATTTCTCAAACCTTGGTATCGAGGTAGAGGAAAACTACAACATCGAAGAAGTCGTAGATGATGTGACAGCCTATGTTCAAACAGTGGTCGATGAAATGGATGTGGATGCGACCATCTCAAGTAGTCACAACCGCCGTACGGTCAATATGCAAATTGATACCAATGAGCCAGGACGTGTCATTGGTTACCACGGAAAAGTCTTGAAGGCTCTTCAACTTTTGGCGCAAAATTACCTCTATAACCGCTACTCAAAGAATTTTTACATTACTATTAATGTTAATGACTATGTAGAACACCGGGCAGAAGTTCTTCAAAGCTATGCTCAGAAGTTAGCAACGCGTGCCCTCGAAGATGGGCAAGCCCAACAGACAGATCCGATGTCAAACAGTGAACGCAAAATCATTCACCGGATCGTCTCTAAGATGGAAGGAGTCACTAGCTACTCTGAAGGGGAAGAACCAAACCGTTACGTAGTGGTAGACATCGAAGGATAATCTAGCTATTATTTCCCATAAGGGAGAGACGGGATTGAGCCGATCTCTCCTTTTTTAGGTTTAGAAAGGAAGCAGATGGCATTTGCAGCGATTCGAGAGTTTTTAAAGCTTCAAGGAATCCACTACCAGGCTCCAGCAAAAGCAGGCGTGCTAGCCTCGGAGATGGAGCAGTATCGTGCCCTAGCTCAAGCAGCTCGTAAGGAATTCACCGATTTGGTCTCGGCCTTTCAGCAGCGCCACCCTTACTTGGAGCAGGACCGGACCAGCCAATGGATGAACCAGGCCCAGGTCTTGCGGCCTCATTTTTGGGCCTATCTAAAAGGAGAGGGGACGATGGCAGAGCCCATGTTTGCCTTGAGGCTATATGGAGATGCAGTTGATTTTGGAGTTTCCTTAGAGGTGAGTTTTATCGAGCGAAAAAAGGACGAGCAGAGTCTTCAAAAGCAACACAAGGTTCTCACCCTTCCCATCAATCAGCCAGTTTATTATTTCGCCCAGAAAAATGGAGAGAGTCAAAGGGTAGAAGGAACAGAAAAGAATCGCCATGATCTGTTACAAGCAGTAGCAGAAGGGGCGGTTCGTAAGGTCCTCGTCAAATACGATGTTTCTCTAGTTGAGGAGAGGTCCCTAGAGAATATCCTGGATCAGTTGCAAGAGGCGCTGGTGGCTCTGGAACCCTATTACTTGGCAACCCGTCAGGTGTAGAAAGGTGTTCTCCGACCTGTATTTGCAACAATTTTGCCATAGCTATTGACAAATAGAGTCGAATCCGATAGAATAGTAAAGTATGTTTAGTAACTGATCACAACTAGCCGGCTAAACGAATACAAAATCTATGAGGAGGTATTCATCGTGAAACGTACTTATCAACCAAGTAAACTTCGTCGTGCGCGCAAACATGGTTTCCGTCACCGTATGGCAACTAAAAATGGTCGTCGCGTATTGGCAGCTCGTCGTCGTAAAGGACGCAAAGTTTTGGCTGCCTAATTCAGATAAAAACCTAAAAACCAGTAGAAACTCGAGACTACTGGTTTTTGTTTTGTCCGAAAGTGAATTTAGAGGCGCTTTCTGCTATAATAGAAAGAAGAAAAACTCGGAAGAAAAGGAAGATCATGCAGATTTTTGATACCCACACCCATCTCAATGTGGAAGAATTCGCAGGAAAAGAACAAGAAGAGCTCGACTTGGCCAAGGAAATGGGTGTTGTAGCCCACAATATCGTTGGTTTTGACAAACCGACGATTGAGCGAGGAATAGCCTTGGCAGACCAGCACCCAGAACTCTATCTCACGCTTGGTTGGCACCCCACTGAGGCAGGCGATTATAGTCCTGAAGTGGAGGCCTATTTACTTGAACAGCTAAAACATCCCAAAGTCGTCGCACTCGGAGAAATCGGTCTGGATTACCACTGGATGACAGCGCCAAAAGATGTTCAAGAAAAGGTTTTTCGTCGTCAGATTCAATTGTCTAAGGACTTGGACCTCCCCTTTGTGGTGCATACACGCGATGCTTTAGAAGATACTTATGCCATCATCAAGAGTGAAGGAATTGGTCCTCGCGGTGGGATCATGCATTCTTTCTCAGGAAGTTTAGAAGAAGCGAAACGCTTCATGGATTTGGGAATGATGATTTCCTTTTCTGGAGTGGTGACCTTTAAGAAAGCCACAGATGTCCAAGAAGCGGCAGCTGGCCTTCCGTTAGACAAGATCTTGGTTGAAACAGATGCTCCTTATCTAGCACCAGTTCCCAAACGTGGTCGGGAAAATAAAACAGCCTACACTCGTTATGTGGTAGATTTTATTGCAGAACTACGTGGCTTAACAACAAAAGAAGTGGCTCAGGCAACCTATGACAATGCAAGAAAGGTATTTGGCCTTGACTGAGAAAAGAAAAATACCAGAAGTGATTGTCGTGGAGGGCAAGGACGACACAGCCAATCTCCGTCGTTTTTATGAGGTGGATACCTATGAAACGCGAGGCTCTGCGATCGATCAAGATGATTTGGAACGAATTGCTACCTTGCAAGAGTTGCGTGGGGTCATTGTCTTTACCGATCCAGACTATAATGGTGAGCGAATTCGCAAGATCATTATGCAAGAGGTGCCCCAGGCCAAACATGCCTTTTTAAATCGTGGTGAAGCAGTCCCAAAATCCAAGACCAAGGGGCGTTCCTTGGGAGTGGAGCATGCTAGTTTTGAAGATTTAGAAAAAGCCCTAGCTGGACTGGTTGGGTCTTACGAAGATGAAAATTTCTTTGATATCACAAAGACTGACTTGATGCGGCTTGGACTGTTGATGGGAAGCGATAGTCGCAAACGGCGGGAATATCTAGGAGAAGCCTTGCGCATCGGCTACTGCAATGGCAAGCAATTGATCAAACGCTTGGAATTGTTTGGAATTTGTTTAGCACAAGTCGAAGAGGCCATGGCCAGTTATTAAGACGGAAGTAGAGGGGATCCTTTACCCCTAAACTGAATAGAAAAGAGAAAAAATGAGAATTGCAGATTATAGCGTGACCAAGGCAGTGCTGGAGCGTCACGGTTTTACCTTTAAAAAATCCTTCGGTCAGAACTTCTTGACCGATACCAACATCCTTCAAAAAATTGTGGATACGGCAGAGATTGATAAGCAGGTCAATGTCATCGAAATCGGTCCTGGAATTGGAGCTTTGACTGAGTTCTTGGCGGAAAATGCGGCAGAAGTCATGGCCTTTGAGATCGATGACCGCCTGGTTCCCATTTTGGCGGATACCTTACGGGATTTTGACAATGTCACGGTTGTCAACCAAGACATCCTCAAGGTAGACCTCAACCAGTACATCGCAGAGTTTAAAAATCCAGATCTTCCGATCAAGGTGGTGGCTAACCTTCCGTATTACATCACAACTCCTATCCTCATGCACTTGATCGAATCCAAGATTCCTTTCCAAGAATTTGTGGTCATGATGCAAAAAGAGGTGGCAGACCGCATCTCGGCTGAGCCCAACACCAAGGCTTATGGTTCTTTATCCATTGCAGTCCAATACTATATGACTGCCAAGGTAGCCTTTATCGTGCCTCGCACCGTCTTTGTGCCAGCACCAAACGTCGACTCTGCCATTTTGAAGATGGTCCGTCGCGAAGAACCAGCAGTAGCAGTCAAGGATGAAGATTTCTTCTTCTCTGTCAGCAAGGCTAGCTTTGTCCACCGGCGGAAGACACTTTGGAACAACTTGACCAGTCGCTTTGGCAAGACCGAAGAAATCAAAGCCAAACTGGAAGCAGGAATCCAAGCTGCAGGCCTGCAACCTTCTGTACGAGGAGAAGCTCTTAGCCTAGAAGACTTCGCTCGCCTAGCAGATGGCCTTCTAGAAGCAGGAATAAAATAACAGAAAAGACATGAGCTTCGTAGCTCATGTCTTGTTTGTTCATGAGCTTCATAGCTCATGTCTTGTTTGTTGTAGAAGGAAAGGACGGGATTTGAACCCGCGCGTGAATAAAATCCACTTGCCGGATTTCGAGTCCGGTGCCGTACCGAGCTGGGCCACCTTTCCAAGATGCGGAGAAAGGGATTTGAACCCTCACGCCCGAAGGGGCACATGCGCCTGAAGCATGCGTGTCTGCCGTTCCACCACCTCCGCATAGTTCTATTATACACTTTTTAGGAAAAATGCCAAGGAAAAAAAGGAAGGTGCCCTTTCCCGAATTCTGCTAAAAGACAAGTCATAACGGATACTCCGTCTTCTGTTTCTATCCGTTTAAACAACGAAGCTATTCGTTTCTAAAAGTGTCCGGAGAGGTTCACTTTTCGTTTTTTCTTATCAAGCAATCCAGCCTTATTTCTCATTTTTTGGTATAATAGGAGTATTAATCTCAAAGGAGTGCGATTTGCAAGGAACAATCGTCAAGGCCTTGGCTGGCTTCTACTACGTGGAGTCAGATGGTCACATTTACCAGACACGGGCTCGTGGAAATTTTAGAAAAAAAGGACAGACTCCTTATGTGGGGGATCAGGTGGAGTTCTCTGCTGAAGAGAATTCAGAAGGCTACATTTTGAGCATTGCGCCTCGAAAAAATAGCCTCGTGCGCCCTCCTATTGTCAATATTGATCAGGCGGTAGTGATCATGTCAGCTAAGGAACCTGATTTCAATGCCAATCTTTTAGACCGTTTTCTGGTTCTTTTGGAGCATAAGGGGATTCATCCCATTGTCTATATTTCAAAACTGGACTTGTTAGAAGATATGGAAGACATCCACTACTACCAAGGAATCTATCAGGCTATTGGCTATGATTTTGTCTTGTCGATTGAGGAACTCTTGCCCCTTTTGACCAATCAAACCACGGTCTTTATGGGACAGACCGGTGTAGGAAAATCGACCTTGCTCAATAAAATCGCTCCGGATCTGGAGCTTGAAACGGGTGAGATTTCAGATAGTCTGGGGCGCGGTCGACACACGACCCGAGCTGTCAGCTTTTACCATTTAAATGGAGGAAAGATCGCAGATACGCCTGGTTTCTCCTCCCTTGATTATGAAGTGACGACCAGTGAAGACTTAAATCAAGCCTTCCCAGAGATCGCCGATGTGAGCCACTCTTGTAAATTTCGTACCTGTACCCACACGCATGAGCCAGCTTGTGCGGTGAAACCAGCCGTTGAAAGAGAGGAAATTGCGCCTTTCCGTTATGAGGATTACTTGCAATTTCTAAGTGAGATTGAAAACCGTCGCGAAACCTATAAAAAAGTTTCGAAAAAAATGCCAAAATAGGAGACACTACAACGATGAAAACAATGAAAATTGCACCCTCAATTTTGAGTGCCGATTATGCCAATTTTGAAAGTGAATTGAAACGCTTAGAAGCAGCAGGAGCTGACTATGCCCATATCGATGTCATGGATGGCCATTTTGTACCCAATATCAGCTTTGGAGCTGGTGTCGTAGAGAGCATGCGTCCACATAGCAAGTTGGTCTTTGATTGCCACTTGATGGTCACCAATCCTGAACACCATATCGAAGAATTTGCCCGTGCAGGTGCTGATATCATCAGCATCCACGTAGAAGCGACTCCCCATATTCACGGAGCTCTTCAAAAAATTCGTCAAGCGGGTGTGAAGGCTAGTGTTGTGATTAATCCAGGGACCCCTGTAGACAGTATCAAACACGTCTTGAACTTGGTGGATCAAGTCTTGGTCATGACCGTTAATCCAGGATTCGGTGGCCAAGCCTTCTTGCCTGAAACCATGGACAAGGTGCGCGAATTAGCCGCGCTTCGTGAAGAAAAAGGCTTAGACTTTGATATCGAAGTCGATGGAGGAATTGATGCTCAAAGTATTTCCCAAGCAAAAGAAGCCGGGGCCAATGTTTTTGTAGCAGGCTCTTATGTCTTTAATGGAGATGTCAATGAGCGCGTTCAAACGCTCCGAGATGCTGTAAATGGGTAACATCGCAATACTGGTACTGGCAGGAGGTGACAGCACGCTCTTGCCAAGAGATCATGACGTTTATGTAGGCGTTGACGGAGGCTGTTTGAAGTTACTGGAAAAAGGTCTGCCTTTAGATATGGCTGTGGGGGATTTCGATTCTGTCTCTGAGACTGGTTTGAATAAGATCCGAACCCAAGCCAAGCAGGTTGTTCAATCCGTCCCTGAAAAGAACGATACGGATTTGGAATTGGCCTTGAAAGCGGTCTTTGAGGCCTATCCAGAGGCTGCAGTCACCGTTTATGGTGCTTTTGGCGGTCGTTTGGATCACTTTTTGTCCAATATCTTTTTGCCGACCGATCCAGACCTAGCTCCCTACATGGAGCAAATCCAATTAGTCGACGGTCAAAATTGCTTGATCTACAGACCAGCTGGTTGCCATGAGATTCAGCCAGATCCAGCCATGTCCTATGTTGGTTTTATGCCTGTCGGACAAGGTCGCTTAGAGATCACAGGAGCTAAGTATCCGCTCCATCAGGAGAATTATTTTTTGAAGGCCATGTATGGCTCCAATGAATTTTTGGATCAACCGATTCAAGTGAGTCTTGATCGTGGCTATCTTGTCATTGTTTATAGTAAAGACAGAGGTTAATATGAATATCATTCTGCTTCTGATTGGCCTGCTCAATCTGGGCCTCCTCATCTATCTCTTGCAACGGTCAGATGATACCAGACCGGCTTTACGAGAGATGCTGGAAGACCACGAGGATCATTTGACAGACCAGTTGGACTATCGTTTTGAAAAAGAAAGACAAGCCAGCCAGATTGCCAATCAGCAGTTAGAGATCGCGCTGACAGATCGCTTAACCGAGATGCGAGTAGAGATCCACCAGCAGACGACGGCTCTGCGCGCTGAGATGAATGAGCACTTTACTAAAAATCGGGACAAAACAGATGAGCGCATGCGCCAGATCCAAGAGTCCAATGAAGTGCGGCTAGAACAGATGCGCCAAACGGTAGAAGAAAAATTGGAGAAAACCTTGCAGCACCGCTTGCAGACCTCCTTTGAGACGGTTTCAAAACAATTGGAGTCGGTCAACAAAGGGCTGGGAGAAATGCAGACAGTGGCGCGGGATGTCGGAACTCTTAATAAAGTTCTCTCCAATACCAAGACGCGTGGGATTATGGGCGAATTGCAGCTGGGCCAAATTATTGAAGATATCTTGACCCCAGCCCAGTATGAGCGGGAGTTTGTCACCGTTCCTCAATCCAGTGAGCGCGTGGAATATGCCATTAAGCTTCCTGGACAAGGAGAAGAGCCAGTCTATCTGCCGATTGACTCTAAATTCCCACTGGAAGATTACTATCGTCTGGAAGAAGCTTATGAATCGGGAGAGAAAGAGGAGATCGAGCGTTACCGCAAGGCCCTTCTTACTAGTATCAAGCGTTTTGCTAAGGATATCCAACAAAAATACCTCTTTCCACCAGCGACAACGAATTTCGGAATTCTCTTTTTGCCAACTGAAGGCCTCTATTCCGAAGTGGTTCGCAATCCAGAATTCTTCGATCGCTTGCGTCGGGACGAACAAATTTTAGTGGCTGGTCCAAGTACGCTATCAGCCCTCTTGAACTCCTTGTCTGTTGGCTTTAAAACGCTCAACATCCAAAAGAGTGCAGATGACATTAGCAAGGTGTTGGGATCGGTCAAATCAGAATTCCATAAGTTTGGAGGGATTCTGGCCAAAACTCAGCGCCATTTAAAGAATGCTTCCAATAATATTGATGATTTGCTAACCAGACGGACCAGTGCCATCGAGCGGACACTCCGCCAAATCGAAAGCGATGAGGACCTGCTGGGACTAGATGTATATATAGAAGATGGAGAAGATGATGGTCAAAATTAACCAAATGAAAAAAGATGAATTGTTCGAAGGATTCTATTTGATCAAGTCAGCAGAAGTGCGTCAAACGCGGGCCGGGAAAAACTACCTCGCCTTTGTCTTCCAGGATGAGACCGGTACAATCGAAGGTAAACTATGGGATGCCCAACCTCACAATGTAGAGAGTTTTATGGCTGGGCGCGTGGTCCATATGTCTGGACGTCGAGAAGTTTACAATAATACTCCGCAAGTCAACCAATTAAACATGCGCTTGCCCCAAGCAGGAGAGCCCAACAATCCAGCAGACTTTAAGGAAAAACCACCAGTAGATCCCAAGGAATTGCATGAATACCTGTCAAACATGATTTTCAAAATTGAAAATCCGGTCTGGCAACGGATTGTCCGGGCCCTCTATGGGAAATATGAGAAAGAGTTTTATAGCTATCCAGCTGCTAAGACCAACCACCATGCCTTTGAAGCAGGTCTCGCTTATCATACGGCGACCATGGTCCGCTTGGCAGATAGTATCGGTGATATCTATCCTCAGTTGAATAAGAGCTTGCTCTTTGCGGGGATTATGTTACACGATTTGGCCAAAGTGATCGAGTTGACGGGACCTGAAAATACAGAATACACTGTTCGAGGCAACCTCATCGGCCACATTGCACTGATCGATGAAGAAATCACCAAGGTCTTGCAAGAGTTGAAGATTGATGACCAAAAAGAAGAAGTCATCGTCCTTCGCCATGTGATCTTGAGTCACCATGGCTTGCTCGAATACGGTAGTCCTGTTCGTCCAAAAATCATGGAAGCAGAGATTATTCATATGATCGATAATTTGGATGCAGAAATGATGATGATGACAACAGCACTTGGCTTAATTGGTCCTGGCGAAATGACTAATAAAATCTTTGCTATGGAAAACAGATCCTTCTATAAACCGAATCTCGACTAGTAAAAACAGAGATAAATACGGGAATGATTCTGCCAAAAATAAAATAATCAGGAAAAAACGGCCTTCTGTAAATCAGAATGTTCGTTTTTTTCGCTTCTTATGGTATAATGATAGAAAAAACTACATGGTGAGAAAATGAAATTAAGAAGAAGTGAACGGATGGTCGTAATTTCTAATTACTTGATCAACCATCCCTATGAATTGACTAGCCTCAATACGTTTGCGGAAAAGTATGAGTCTGCCAAGTCTTCCATCTCAGAAGATATCGTGATCATTAAGCGTGCGTTTGAAGAAATGGAAATCGGAAATATTGAGACCATCACAGGAGCTGGTGGAGGTGTTATCTTTACACCGTCTATCTCAGATCAAGAATCCAAAGAAATCGTCGAAGATCTTTGCAAGCAACTGTCTGAAAGTGATCGTATCCTTCCTGGTGGCTACATTTACCTGTCTGATCTTTTGAGCAATCCGAAGATTTTGAATCGGATCGGCCGCATCATTGCCAAAGCCTTCCGAGATAAGAAGATTGATGCTGTCATGACCGTAGCGACCAAGGGAGTTCCTTTAGCGAATGCAGTGGCCAATGTCTTGAATGTTCCATTCGTCATTGTCCGTCGTGATTTGAAAATCACAGAAGGGTCAACCGTTAGTGTCAACTATGTTTCAGGCTCAAGTGGGGATCGCATTGAGAAAATGTTCCTTTCAAAACGGAGCCTAAAAGCAGGAAGCAGGGTCTTGATTGTCGATGACTTCCTTAAAGGTGGCGGAACGATTAACGGGATGGTCAGTCTCTTGGCTGAATTCGATTCTGAATTAGCAGGGGTAGCTGTCTTTGCGGATAATGCTGCAACCGACCGTGAATTCTTTGAACACAAATCCTTATTGCGCGTGACCAACATCGATGTAAAAGAAAATAAATTGAGTGTCGAAGTTGGGAATATCTTTGATTAAGAGCAACAAAGGAGGATCAAAAAGTGAAAAGAATTTTAGATCGATTTGATAATAGTCCTTTGTGGATTCGCTTGGTGACAGTTCTTACCTTATCCTTTATTTTGGTAGCTGGCTTGTATACCGTTAAAAAGAATACAGCTGCTCAGGTAACGACAGAAATTCAACCTGCTAAAAAAACAGGTTCCCTTCCAGTGAAAAAGGAAACAAAGGAAGAAAAAGAAAAAAAAGAAGAAAAGAACAGAAGCTGCTGAAAAAGCAGTCGTTCAAATGGAAACAACTCCAAGTCAAGATTCTGTGAACGCTGCCCAAGCTGCTGTGAAGAAAGTTAAAGATGCGACTCAAAAGCAATCGCTTGAGGCCCGTATCCAATACATCGCTAACTATTATGGACTGACCTATGAGAGCGACACAGCGGCAACACAGCAAACTCAAACAGACGCTAATGCCAATACGAACGCAAATGCTAATGCTGGAGTAGCTGGAGCCAATGCGACAGTTCAACCACAACAGCAACAACAGTATGCTCCGGCTGCAGATGCAGGGGCAGAAGAACCTGCTCAAGCTGGTCAATAATGAACTTTTTCGACTTCTTTAAAAAATAAAAAAACATCTTGCAATCAAAGTGCCGTCATGTTATAATAATAGACGGTACTTTTTACTTTTGGTCTCTCAAGAGTGTACAGGGACGTGCTGACAAATGTTGCAAAAGTACACACAGATGGTAGCTGTCACCAAGTGTACCATCACCAAAAATAAAAAATTTCACAGGAGAATGTAGATGCCTACAATTAACCAATTGGTTCGCAAACCGCGTAAATCAAAAGTAGAAAAATCTAAATCACCAGCTTTGAACGTTGGTTACAACAGTCATAAAAAAGTTCAAACAAACGTTTCTTCACCACAAAAACGTGGTGTTGCAACTCGTGTTGGAACAATGACACCTAAAAAACCTAACTCTGCCCTTCGTAAATTTGCCCGTGTACGTTTGAGCAACTTGATCGAAGTGACTGCTTATATCCCAGGTATCGGACACAACTTGCAAGAACACAGCGTGGTTCTTCTTCGTGGTGGACGTGTAAAAGACCTTCCAGGGGTACGTTACCATATCGTCCGTGGAGCACTTGATACTGCAGGTGTAAACGATCGTAAACAAGGCCGTTCTAAATACGGTACTAAAAAACCAAAAGCATAAGGAAAGGGGATAAAGAAAAATGAGTCGTAAAAACCGTGCGCCTAAACGCGATGTATTGCCAGATCCGCTTTACAATTCACAATTAGTTACTCGTCTTATCAACCGCGTTATGCTTGATGGTAAACGTGGTACAGCTGCTTCAATCGTATACGGAGCTTTCGAACAAATTAAAGAAGCTACTGGAAACGACGCTCTTGAAGTATTCGAAACAGCTATGGAAAACATCATGCCTGTACTTGAAGTACGTGCTCGCCGTGTCGGTGGTTCTAACTACCAAGTCCCAGTTGAAGTTCGTCCAGAACGTCGTACAACACTTGGACTTCGTTGGTTGGTAACAATCGCTCGTCAACGTGGTGAACACACAATGGTTGATCGTCTTGCAAAAGAAATCTTGGATGCAGCGAACAACACTGGTGCAGCTGTTAAGAAACGTGAAGATACTCACCGTATGGCTGAAGCTAACCGTGCATTCGCACACTTCCGCTGGTAAGATTAAGATACTAAGGGCGTTAAAAAAGCGACTGAAAATTAGGAAGCTTGACGAAGAATCGAAGATTCTAGGAAAGCTTATCTATTTTCCGAGCTTTTAGCCCAGGTTCAATTGAGCTCAACTCGGCTAACTAACTTTAGCCCGGGTTCAATTCAACTCTTCTTACAAGTTGGAACCAAAACTTAGCATGAAAACACTGAGAACGGGTAGGTCCTGCCTATCCGTTTTTATTAAATCATGTTATAATAGAATATAGAAATAAAAAATATAGGAGAAACAAACCTCATGGCACGCGAATTTTCACTTGAAAAAACTCGTAATATCGGTATCATGGCTCACGTCGATGCTGGTAAAACAACTACAACTGAGCGTATCCTTTACTACACTGGTAAGATTCACAAAATCGGTGAAACTCACGAAGGTGCGTCACAAATGGACTGGATGGAGCAAGAGCAAGAACGTGGTATCACCATCACATCTGCTGCTACAACAGCTCAATGGAAAGACACTCGTGTAAACATCATCGACACACCAGGACACGTGGACTTCACTATCGAAGTTCAACGTTCACTCCGCGTTTTGGACGGTGCTGTAACCGTTCTTGACTCACAATCAGGTGTTGAGCCTCAAACTGAAACAGTTTGGCGTCAAGCAACTGAATACGGAGTTCCACGTATCGTATTCGCTAACAAGATGGATAAAATCGGTGCTGACTTCCTTTACTCAGTAAGCACACTTCATGACCGTCTTCAAGCAAACGCTCACCCAATTCAATTGCCAATCGGTGCTGAAGATGACTTCCGCGGAATCATTGACTTGATCAAGATGAAAGCTGAAATCTATACTAACGACCTTGGTACAGATATCCTTGAAGAAGATATTCCAGCTGAATACCTTGAACAAGCTCAAGAATACCGTGAAAAATTGGTTGAAGCAGTTGCTGAAACTGATGAAGACTTGATGATGAAATACCTTGAAGGGGAAGAAATTACTAACGAAGAATTGAAAGCTGGTATCCGTAAAGCTACAATCAACGTTGAATTCTACCCAGTACTTTGTGGTTCTGCCTTCAAGAACAAAGGGGTTCAATTGATGTTGGATGCAGTCCTTGACTACCTTCCAAGCCCACTTGATATCCCTGCAATCAAGGGTGTAAACCCAGATACAGACGAAGAAGAAGAACGTCCAGCATCTGATGAAGAGCCATTTGCAGCTCTTGCCTTCAAGATCATGACTGACCCATTCGTAGGTCGTTTGACATTCTTCCGTGTTTACTCAGGTGTCTTGAACTCAGGTTCATACGTATTGAACACTTCTAAAGGTAAACGTGAACGTATCGGACGTATCCTTCAAATGCACGCCAACACTCGTAAAGAAATCGAAACAGTTTACTCTGGAGATATCGCTGCTGCCGTTGGTTTGAAAGATACTACAACTGGTGACTCATTGACAGATGAAAAAGCAAAAATCATCCTTGAATCAATCGAAGTTCCAGAACCAGTTATCCAATTGATGGTTGAGCCTAAATCTAAAGCAGACCAAGACAAGATGGGTATCGCCCTTCAAAAATTGGCTGAAGAAGATCCAACATTCCGCGTTGAAACAAACCCTGAAACTGGTGAAACAGTTATCTCTGGTATGGGTGAGTTGCACTTGGATGTCCTTGTTGACCGTATGAAACGTGAATTCAAGGTTGAAGCTAACGTTGGTGCTCCTCAAGTATCTTACCGTGAAACATTCCGCGCTTCTACACAAGCACGTGGATTCTTCAAACGTCAATCTGGTGGTAAAGGTCAGTTTGGTGATGTTTGGATCGAATTTACTCCAAACGAAGAAGGTAAAGGATTCGAGTTCGAAAATGCGATCGTCGGTGGTGTGGTTCCACGTGAATTCATCCCTGCAGTAGAAAAAGGACTTCAAGAATCTATGGCGAACGGTGTTCTTGCTGGTTACCCAATGGTTGACGTGAAAGCTAAGCTTTACGATGGTTCATACCACGATGTCGACTCATCTGAAACTGCCTTCAAGATCGCTGCATCTCTTGCACTTAAAGAAGCTGCTAAGACTGCACAACCAGCTATCCTTGAACCAATGATGCTTGTAACCATCACAGTTCCTGAAGAAAACCTTGGGGATGTTATGGGTCACGTAACTGCTCGTCGTGGACGTGTTGATGGTATGGAAGCACACGGTGCAAGCCAAATCGTTCGTGCTTATGTACCACTTGCTGAAATGTTCGGTTACGCTACTGTCCTTCGTTCTGCAACTCAAGGACGTGGTACTTTCATGATGGTATTTGACCACTACGAAGATGTACCAAAATCAGTACAAGAAGAAATCATTAAAAAAGCTAAAGGTGAAGCTTAATTTACCAATGCTTAAAAACTCTTCCCACTTTGGGAAGAGTTTTTCTTTGTTCCAAAAGTGAGTACAAGTAAAATAGCGCTTTTCCTATCGATCAAGACTTTGTGAAAAACTTTAATAAAAGAGGTGGTGATCTATGATAAATCTTGCTTTTCGTTGGGAAATAGTTGCTTTTTAATGCAATAAAGTATATAATAGAGACTGTTAAAAGATGTTTGGCGCTGTGTCAAGTTACTCTTTTCACAAAAAATTTTTTTGATTTTCATAAGGAGGAAATCACGAATGGTAGTTAAAGTTGGTATTAACGGTTTCGGTCGTATCGGACGTCTTGCTTTCCGTCGTATCCAAAACGTAGAAGGTGTTGAAGTTACACGCATCAACGACCTTACTGATCCAGTTATGCTTGCACACTTGTTGAAATACGACACAACTCAAGGTCGTTTCGACGGTACTGTGGAAGTTAAAGAAGGTGGATTCGAAGTTAACGGTAAATTCGTTAAAGTTTCTGCTGAACGCGATCCAGAACAAATCGACTGGGCTAACGACGGTGTAGAAATCGTTCTTGAAGCAACTGGTTTCTTTGCTACTAAAGCAGCTGCTGAAAAACACTTGCATGCTGGTGGTGCTAAGAAAGTTGTTATCACTGCTCCTGGTGGATCAGATGTTAAAACAGTCGTATTTAACACTAACCACGATATTCTTGATGGTACTGAAACAGTTATCTCAGGTGCTTCATGTACTACAAACTGCTTGGCTCCAATGGCTAAAGCTCTTCAAGATAACTTCGGTGTTGTTGAAGGATTGATGACTACTATCCACGCTTACACTGGTGACCAAATGATCCTTGACGGTCCACACCGTAAAGGTGACCTTCGTCGTGCACGCGCTGGTGCTGCTAACATCGTTCCTAACTCAACTGGTGCTGCTAAAGCAATCGGTTTGGTTATCCCTGAATTGAACGGTAAATTGGACGGAGCTGCACAACGTGTTCCTGTTCCAACTGGATCAGTTACTGAATTGGTAGTTGTTCTTGACAAGAACGTTACTGTTGATGAAGTGAACGCAGCTATGAAAGCAGCTTCAAACGAATCATACGGTTACACTGAAGATCCAATCGTTTCTTCAGACGTTGTAGGTATGTCTTACGGATCATTGTTTGACGCAACTCAAACTAAAGTTATTGACGTTGACGGTAAACAATTGGTTAAAGTTGTTTCATGGTATGACAACGAAATGTCTTACACTGCACAACTTGTTCGTACTCTTGAATACTTCGCAAAAATTGCTAAATAATTCATGTGTATGATGAGAGGAGGGAAACCTCCTCTTTTTTTGTACTTTTTTTAGGGCTTTCTCATCATATTATAGGAATTGCCAAAATAGATTGACAGTGCTAAATAGATTAGGGTATCCTATTCTTGATTGGAGATTTCTAATACAAGAAAATGAAAGCGATTACAGGTCGTAGAGAAAGGAGCCAATGGAAATCGCTCAAGAAAAAGAAAAATACCATACAAGGAGGTCAAGATGAAGGGTCATCTATTTGAAAAGAAAGAACGATTTAGTATACGAAAATTCAGTGTGGGAGTTTGTTCCGCATTGATTGGGTTAGCATTTTTAGGAACAGGTGCTGTCTCTGCAGATGAGACGGTTTCTACTAGTGAACAACCCTTGGAAAGCTCTTCAGCAACGACCGATGATGTCAATCATTTGGTGAGAGAAGCTGGCGTCTATACTGCAGATGCGGCACTTCCTACGGCTGATCCTGCAAAACCGGCCACAGAAGCGGTCACTCCAGAGGCTAGTCCTACAAGTACAGAAGCTAGCTCGACGACTACAGATCATCCAGCTGTTTCAGAGACTGAAAAACCGAAAGCTGCTGCAGAAAAAGTGGCTGATTTACCAACCAATGAAGAAAAACAATTAAGACCCAAAGAAGTTAAGTTCGATACCTGGGACGATCTCTTGAAGTGGGAACCAGGAAAACGAGTGGATGACGATATGAACAGAGCAAGCGTCCCACTTGCGAGTCGTTTTCAAGGAAAACAAATTAATGAACAAGCCAACCCTGAAGCGAAGATCCAAGCACTGTCAAACATGAACTCTAAAGCCAAGGATCATGCGTCTGTCGGCGGGGAAGAGTTTAAGGCCTATGCTTTTGATTACTGGCAATATTTGGATTCCATGGTCTTTTGGGAAGGGCTGGTTCCATCAGCAGATGTGATCGATGCTGCCCACCGAAATGGGGTTCCTATTTATGGAACACTCTTTTATAACTGGTCTAGCAGCATCAAGGATCAAGAACATTTTGCAGAAACCTTGAAAGAAGATAGTGAAGGCTCTAAAACTTTCCCGATCGCCCGTAAATTAGTTGAACTTGCCAAGTACTATGGCTTTGATGGTTACTTTATCAACCAAGAAACAACCGGAAATCTTGTAGAACCATTGGGTCCAAAATTGAGAGATTTTCTTCTTTATACCAAGGAATATGCGAAGAGTCTGAAGTATCCGATTAAGTATTCCTGGTATGATGCTATGACCTATGAATATGGCCGTTACCATGAGAATGCGCTGGGAGAATACAACTACAATTTCATGCAGCCAGAAAATGGGGAAAATCCAGTTGATACCTTCTTTGCTAACTTTAACTGGGGCAAATCAGAAGTTGATTATTCCATCAGTACAGCTAAATGGATTCATCGGAATCCTTATGATGTTCTAGCTGGACTCGAGCTCCAAAAAGGAGGCTCTTATAAGACTAATGTAGACTGGAATGCCATTTTAGATGAACATGGCAAGTTGCGTCTATCCCTTGGTCTTTATGCGCCAGATACGATTACAGGGCTAGGAAAGACTGGAGAAGGATACCATACCCATGAAGATCTATTCTGGACAGGTTTCCAAGGAGATCCGACTAAAGGAAAACCAGCAGACCAATCTTGGTACGGTATGTCCAATCTAGTAGTGGACAAAACCCCAATCACTAGTGAAGATTTCAATACTTCCTTTAATACTGGACACGGAAAACACTGGTTTGTGGATGGCAAGATTTCTAAAGAAGGGGAGTGGAACTACCGTTCTGTTTCTGGCTACCTTCCAACATGGCGTTGGTGGGTAGAGCATAGTGAGGATAGTGCGCCATTGAAAGGTCGTTATGATTTTGATCAAGCCTACAATGGAGGAAATTCTCTAGCCTTTGAAGGAGATTTAAAAGCCAATAGCAGTCAAAATGTCATGCTCTATTCGACCAAGATTCCTGTGACAGAAACGACAAAATTGAGCGTCAGTCATAAAGGTGGGATCGGAGCAGCTGCCTGGGTAGCTGTTGCCACCAAAGAAGACTACTCTGAATACGAATGGAAAGAATTGACACCGAGTGCGGATTGGTCTACTCAAACCTTTGATTTGGGAAGTTTGGCTGGCAAGACCATTTATGCTGTGAAGATGTTCTTTGACCATGATACGGATGTCAAAGACTACAAATTTAATCTCGGCCAATTGTCGATTACGTCGAACCAAGAGAAACCAGCTACTCCAGCAGAAGTATCCGTTCGGGCAAAACGCCTACAAAATGCGCAAGAAGCAGAAGCAGTCCTCAATTTTAAAGGGGTAGCAGATGCGGATTATTATGAAGTCTATGAAAAAGATGGCGATAACTGGCGTCTCTTAACAGGGTCTTCTGCGACAACCGTCTATCTACCAAAAGTTAGCCGTTCAGCAAGTGCTGAAGGAACCACTCAGGAACTCAAGGTTGTGGCAGTTGGAAAGAATGGTCAACGTTCAGATGCGGGAACCGTGGCCTTTGATTGGGGCATGACCGTGTCAGATACCAGTCTTCCAAAAGCTTTAGCGCCAAACGTAGTCATCGGAGCCAAAGTGATCGGTTCAAGCTTCCCAGATGCGGATGGTAGTGAAGGCATTGAAGGCATGTTAAATGGGACCATTACCAGTCTTTCAGATAAATGGTCTTCTGCTCAATTGAGTGGAACCGTCGATATCCGCTTGACACAACCTCGGACCATTGTTCGTTGGGTCATGGACCATGCCGGTGCTGGTGGGGAATCTGTCGACGATGGCAAGATGAATACCCGTGACTTCGACCTTTACTACAAGGACGAAGCGGGTGAATGGAAGCTCGCTAAGGAAGTTCGTGGCAATAAAGCCCATGTATCTGACATTACACTTGATCATCCGATCAAGGCTCAAGACTGGCGTCTCCATGTCATTACAGCAGATAACGGCACTCCATGGCAAGCCATCCGGATTTACAACTGGAAGATGTATGAAAGTCTAGATACTGAGACGGTCAACATTCCGATGAAACATGCTGCAGCGCAAAACCTAGGTAATCATTTTGTACAAGTCGGTTTCAAAGATGTCCCAGCTAATACTACTCTGACTCTTTATGCCGATAAAGAAGCCACTAGTCCAATTGCGACCATGACAGCCGATCAAGCTGGAAATCTGATCTTTAAACCATTGGCTTTTGAATCAACCCCATCTCTTCTATACTATCGTGCGCAAGAACCTGGTAAAGATATCAGTAATGTTTTGGCGATCGAAGTTCCAAAGAATGATAAAGAAATTGTGGGCCTTCAATTTGAAGATGGATTGACTAAGAAGGTCTACCGGGAAGGCGATGCCCTTTCCTTGAAAGGGGCGACTCTCCGCGTTCATTATAAAGATGGCCAAGCAGATCAACTGGTCAACCTCACCAACTCAGGTGTAGAGATTCATGGATTTGACAGTAGCAAGCTGGGAGAACAACACCTAGAAGTCTCTTACCTTGGTCAGAAATTGGATAAGACCCTCACTGTTTTTGTGGTCAGTGCAGAAGAAGCAGGTGAAAAAGCAGTTGCTGGTCTAGAATTGACCGACAAACCAAAAGTGGAATATATCGTCGGAGAAGCATTGGAGAAAGAAGGCGGACGCTTTACAGTCGTCTTTGAAGATGAAACGACCGAAACGCACGCCTTGACCGATGAAGGTGTTGAAATAACTGGATTTGATGCGAGCAAGGAAGGCCGTCAAACCATCACTATCCATTACAAAGGAGCTAGCACAAGCTTTGATGTCCTCGTCAATCCAAAACCAGCTCTCAACGATGAATACCTTAAGCAAAAATTGGCTGAAGCTGAAGCTGCAAAAGCCAAAGTAGACTTTACTTTTGCCACTCCTGAAGTTAAAGAAGCTTTGCTGGCTGGAATGGCTGCTTCTGAAAAAGTCTTGAAAGAGCATGATACCAGCACACAAGATCAAGTCAATGAGCAGTTGAACCAATTGACCGCTCTCTTGAAAGCCTTGGATGGTCAAGCCAATCTAACAAAAGAAAAAGAAGCTCTCTCTGCTCTGACAACAGAAGCGACTGCTCTATTAACAAGCAAGCCAAATCACCCTTCTGGAGAGGCTTTGCAGGCACTGGTTGAGAAAAATAAAGAGCTCCTAGCTTCTTCAGTGCTCACTCCTGAAGCGCTTGAAATAGCTAAGACAGGTCTAGAGACCTTGATTGCGCTCCTGAAAGAAGATAAGCCAGCGGTCTTTGTAGACCCTGCGACTGGAGTCGAAGTTCAATTCTCCAACTTAGAGCCAACCGTTGTCAAAGGACTAAAAGTCGCAAAAGTTGAAGCCAATCAGGTAGAAAAAGAAGAGCTGAAGGGCCGAGAAGGAATCGTATTTGATATTGAAGGCGTGGATGCAAGCGGTCAAGATATCGATACCCACCATCCATCCCTTGTGAAAATCCCTGTGGATAAGGATAAAGAAGTGGAGCAAGTTCTCTTCTTCCCAGAAGGTCAAGCTCCTCAATCCTTGGCCTTTGAGAGAGTTGGAGATGTAGTCATCTTTACAGCTCCTCACTTTACTCACTATGCGATTGTCTATAAGCCAGCACAAACGGAAGGACCAGATCAACCGATCCAACCAGAGGAACCGGCTAAACCTGATCAGCCTGTTCAACCGGCTCAACCAAATCAACCAGTCCAACCAGCTGCCCCAGTGACTCCGGATCCAGCTAATCCATTGAAGCCTACAGAGTCTTCTCAAGTGGATCAGTTGGCCACAACGACTTCTACTCAACCGGGTCATCAAGAGGAAGAACACAAGGATATGGTCGATCAAGAGATCCATCAGTTGTTAAGTGCCCACCAAGGAGCGAACTCACAGCCAACGGTTCAGCAAGGAACAAAAGATGCAAGTAAAGAAAGTCAATCGGAACACTTGCCAAATACGGCAAGCCTAGAAGCTTCCTTTGCAGCTGAAGCTGTTCTCCTAGCAGCCTTAGGCGGCTTCCTCTTGGCTGGTAAGAAGAAAGAAGAGTAAGGCTTTTACAGGATTCTTTTGTTCACTTAAAAAGTCACTCTCAAAAAAACCTCTCTGGTGAAAACTAGAGAGGTTTGATCTTGTATCTAGAAGTGTCGTTCGGATCCTACGAATTAGAAGGGAAAAGCATTGGATTTTTCTACCTCTTTTACAGCTTTTGTGATATAATTATCATGTATTAAAAAAAGAAGGAGTCATATCTAATGGCAAAATTGACTGTTAAAGACGTTGACTTGAAAGGGAAAAAAGTTCTCGTTCGTGTTGACTTCAACGTTCCTGTAAAAGATGGCGTGATCACTAACGATAACCGTATCACTGCAGCTCTTCCAACTATCAAGTACATCCTTGAACAAGGTGGACGTGCAATCCTCTTCTCTCACCTTGGACGTGTAAAAG
>CAUCUH010000011.1:0-22478 GCA_958445905.1 uncultured Streptococcus sp. | reverse complement strand
GATCATTCATTTTTAGAGCCTCTTCCACCTGCTGGGTCAACTGACCAATCTCATGGAAATGGGATAAAACTTCCTGCCCTTTGGCTTCCACCTTTTGAATCGCCTCACGGGTATTGCCGTGAATTCCCGTATCCGCAATCACCAAGCTCGCTTTTATACCCAGCTCCAGTGGGTAAAAGCCGACATTCCGGATGAATTTAATGGCTTGATCGCTCAAACAAGTCTTGGCATCGAGCCCACTTGGATTCATATGGGCAATAGTTTCTGCTCGGTTGACCAGGATTTCTAAGGTCTCATCATCCAGCTCTTTCTGATAATAGTCAAAAACGGCACGAATAGCGGCGATACTCACCGCCGCAGACGATCCCATCCCCCGTTTTTCCGGTACCATGGACTGAATCCGGCAGCGAATCCGGGCCTCTTTAATCCCGAGGTGCTCAAGAGACGCAAAAACCGCCATGGACAAGGTGTCATCTTCAAACAAAATCCATGGACGATCTGCCGGGACGATCTGGCAGATCACTTCGATATGATGGAGTGGCAAAGCAATAGCCGGATAACCATAGACCACCGCATGCTCTCCAATTAAGATAATTTTACTATGCGCCCTTCCGACGCCTATCTCTTTGTTCATGTTCATCTCGCTCTATTAAGGTCATTACTATTTTAATATAAATCAGCCAAAAAAGCGATGCTTTTGAAGGAAATCCAACCTAAGACGGAGTCCAAAAATGAATTATCCTGAAGAGCTCCTTCTTATAGACAGACCGTAAAAGGCCAGGATCCATCATCCTAGCCTTCCATTTCTATTTCTCAAATTCTTGTTTGATCAAGTCCATCAAATAGTTGCGGTCCAGGATCCATTGGGCCCGTTCGTCCTTCTCATAGATCCGGTTGGACAAAAAGATCACAGCTTCCTGCCTCTTTCGATTGTACATGATGAAGGTTCCTGTATAGCCCGTATGATCCAACCAGTCCCCCTCTAGATTCCATCCAAGAGCGCGGGTCTTGCCCTCTTCACGCGCAAAATTCTGAGACAAGTCACGCGCAAAATCATCCTTCAGATAATGCTCTAAGAAGCGCTCTAGATCAGCAACAGTTGAAAAAAGACCAGCACTTCCCGCATGACAGCCCAATACTCTCGCTTTGGGATCATGAACACTTCCAGAAGCAAGGCCACGGACCGTTGGCACCGCCTTTTCGACCGGTCCAAACCGTGTCTCTGTCATCTTCCAAGGTGTAAAGATCAGCTCTTCAAATAAACGATCCAAGGGCTGGTGAAACCTGTCTTCTAACCAAAAGCCCAGTAAAAGAAAATTGACGTCGGTGTAATGAAAACTCTTGTCTTCTTTTAACTGCAAATTTTCAAGGGCTGTTTTCAACTGTCTCGCATCCAATTGATCCCGGTTGGGGATAAAAGGATCAAGTCCTGACGTATGGGTCAAGAGTTCCCGGATGGTTGTCTTCTCATGAGCAAAACGCGGGTAAAGCTCTTTAAAGGGGCGATCAAGCTCAAGCTCCCCTTTCGCATACAGAAAGGCACAGATGGTAGCGACTCCGACGACCTTACTGACACTAGCCAAATCATAGACCAGGTCAGCCACTACTGGCTCTCCTTTTTCAGGATCCGCCAGTCCCAGATAGTGCTCACTCCACTGACCATCGCGGTAAAGCGCAAGAGAGGCACCTGGATAGATGCCTTCTTGGATTTGTTCGGTAATTTTTTCGATGATTGCATTCACGCTCATCACTCCATTCTTATTCTTCATAAGAAATATGGACCTGATCTTGATTGGCTTCAAACCAGAGTTCGATCTGGCTTGGATCCTTGGCAATCAAGAAAGTTCCCTTACGGTGCACAAAATCGACAGTTTCTCCTAAGCTTTCTTTCAAGTCTTCCACATCAAAAGATGCCAATTCGACCTTGATCATGCTCAAATCCCAAGTAACCTTGTTCTCAACTTGGAGATCTTTTCCTTGGGCTTCTTGTAAATGGATAAAGTGGGCCAAAGCTGGCAAGTTGCTATAGAACTTCTCAGCCTCAGCAAGATCGGCCACATTGACCTCAAGAAAGTCCACATCAAAGCTGGTCAAACCTTTGAAATCTTCTGGAAGCTCAACAAGAGGCGCTTTCTCCAAAGGTTCTAGGCTTTCAAGATTTTCTTCCGCATGCACGAAAATGGTATCTCCTTGAGGAGACACAACTTCAAAGGCGCGACCATTAGCTCCTTGGTAAAGGGCGCTTGTCTCTGGCTGGCGGGCCAACAAATAATCAATTTCTTGAGCTTGTGCCACTTTCACCACGATGCGACCCAATTTCTTTGGACCTTCGACCTTACGCGAACGCATACTCGGTGACTCTTCTAAGACGATTTTTTCTACTTTTGAGGCATCTCCTAAAGACAGGAGAGCTCCTTCTTCCACTAATACTTTCATTCCCAATGTCTCTTCATAAAAGCGTTGATTGACATTTCGGTTATTCACTTTCAAGACTGGGATCACTCTTACGATCTGATTTGCTGTCATACTTTCCTCCAAGCACTTTTTATTGTAAAAGATTTTCTGGCTTTTTACAAGAAATCTTGTGCAAAAAAGACAGATTTTTCAAAAATAAAAATCTGTCTTTCTTTTTTTAGTATACTGTTCGTGTATGGACCCGCCCGTTTGGAGCTTCAAATTCGTATTCTAAGTAATCCTGATAGGTCCCTGGTGCAATCACTCCACGCACATCTAATACAGCCGTTCCTGCCTGTCCCACAATGGAATCTGCTAACAGGCAGCAATTAGTAGACAGAACAAAGTAAGATTTAAAACGCGAAGAAGTAAATTTATATAGCTCAGCCCCTAAATCATATTTCAATTTGTAAGCGTAGGTCGGCTGACCGTCTTCCAGTAACCTCCTAGGTGGATCCCAAGGTTCTAACAACTGATCAATTTCAGCTAGACGCTTCTCTACTGCCTGATTCTCTTCTTCGGTAAGGGATAGGCTGTAGCCAAACAGCGTCTTTTGACTCTCTTTTTTACATAGTTCGATGTATGGTTCCTTATCCACTTTAAACAGTACGCCATCCCCAATCGTCCCAAATAGACGCTCTGAAAAGGGATCGTAACTTCCGTAAGAAATGACCTTCCCCTGATAACAAATATCTACATGCCCAATCGCTCCAAATAAGTTGCTGTCAGAAGTATGAACCAAAATTTCTAATTCCCTTGCCTCTTCTTCTTTTTTCACCAATCGATAAGGGCCTGTGTGTCCCGCCGAGCTCCCTTTTTGAAGAAACTGGTTAAACCGTTTTAACTCCTTAGCAGGGATAAAGGCTGCAAAGATAACCGGTAGGCTAATACGAAAGCGACGTTTTAACTCTTGGCCTTGTTGGTCTTTGTCAAATAAAATACCATCTCGAATATTAGAAATCCCCAACAAGACCAGATAAGCCCCCAAGAGGATAAATTGGAAGTGCCCATCTGAACCAGGTTCCAAGACAGTTGCTAGACCAAGCCCACCGTTTAAAAGCGCATCCCATAAATAGAGCCAGCCTCCTTTTACCCGATTGGCCTTATAAAGCCAAAATGTGATCCCATAGACAATGGCACTCCCCAACTGATATGCCCCTAAACAAATCACAACTAAGTTTACGGGCAGACTACTCAGTCGATTCAACCAGATCAACGCAAGTGAAAGAAAAATAAACCAAATAGAGTGGCTATAGGAAATAGACTTGCTACGTAACAAAAAGCGAAGAAGAAAGCTTCC
Source organism: uncultured Streptococcus sp. (assembly GCA_958445905.1). GTDB lineage: Bacteria > Bacillota > Bacilli > Lactobacillales > Streptococcaceae > Streptococcus. The sequence goes on along the minus strand of CAUCUH010000011.1, from coordinate 18,724 downwards.
TAGTCCATCAACTAAAAAGTAAATGGCTAATAGATCCAAGGAAAATTTGGTGAAACCAACGCCGTTTCGAAAAATGAGAATCCCAAAAATGACGGCAAGAACCCCAAACAATAAGGTCCGTCTTCTTGCAACTTGTTCAAAAGATATTTTTTTCAATATTCCTTCTCCTTATAGACGAAAGGTCTTTAGACAAATACTATTTTATCAAGTATAATATAAGAAGTAAAGAAAAAAGAAACTGATAAAAGGAGCAGTCTATGAAATACAATCAATATAGCTATCTATCTGTTGACCAAAAAGACATTCTTAAGGAACTAAAAGAAATTGGGTTTGACCTTCCCACCCACCTCCCAGAAAAAGAACTGTTTGAATGGTTTGTCCGCAAGGTTTACTTCACCTATAAAGATACAGATTATCCCCTCTCTAACCTAGTGGTGGATTCTAAAACAGACTTTTTAACGTATATCCAATCTGACTGCGAATGGTCTCCGAACATTTTTTACACAGTAGCCCTCCAATTACTCGGTTTCCGCTATTTTATTGATTTTGAAGATACGGATAGCTTCTTGAAAGAAGTCCAATTTCCGATTGAGTATGGAAACTTGGTAGAAAACCTCTATCACCTTCTCAATACTCGAACAGTAAAAGGAAATTTACTCATCGATCAGTTGGTCAGCGATGGCTTGATTCCTGAAGATAACCAGTATCACTATTTTAACGGCAAGAGCCTCGCAACCTTTACGAGCCATGATGCCATCCGCGAGGTCGTCTATGTGGAAAGTCGGGTCGATACCGACAAAGATGGTCTGCCAGACTTGGTCAAGGTCAGCATTATCCGTCCTCGCTATGAAGGCAAGATTCCAGCTATTATGACCGCAAGTCCTTATCACCAAGGGACCAACGATAAGGCCAGCGACAAGGCCCTCTACAATATGAATGTCGACCTCGAGGTCAAAGAACCTCATACCATTCAACTAGAAGAACCTCAATTAACAGTAGTCGAACCTGTCGGTCAAGCTGAAGAGGTAGAGGAGGCCGAAGAGCTCCTAACCCATATCAACTCCAGCTATACCCTCAATGACTACTTGCTTCCACGCGGCTACGCTAATCTCTATGTATCTGGAGTGGGGACAAAAGATTCGCAAGGGCTGATGACCAATGGAAATTACCAACAAATCGAAGCCTACAAGAATGTCATCGATTGGCTCAATGGCCGTTGCCGGTCCTTTACAGATCATACACGCAAACGTCAAGTCAAAGCTGATTGGTCTAATGGAAAGGTCGCAACCACCGGGATCTCTTACCTTGGAACCATGTCTAACGGCCTTGCGACCACAGGTGTGGACGGTCTTGAAGTCATCATTGCAGAGGCTGGGATCTCTTCTTGGTACAACTACTACCGCGAAAACGGCCTCGTCACAAGTCCTGGAGGCTATCCAGGTGAAGACTTTGATTCCCTTGCCGAATTGACTTACTCGCGCAACCTTCTGGGTGGAGACTATTTGCATCACAATGCGGCCCACCAAGCCGATCTAGACATCGTGAAAAAAGAGCTAGACCGAGCTTCTGGGGACTACAACCAGTTCTGGCACGACCGCAATTATCTCTTACATGCTGATCAGGTGAAGGCTGAGGTGGTCTTCACTCATGGTTCCCAAGACTGGAACGTCAAACCCCTTCACGTCTTTAATATGTTCCAGGCTCTTCCAGCAAGCATCAAGAAACACCTCTTCTACCACAATGGTGCCCATGTCTACCTCAACAACTGGCAATCCATTGACTTCCGAGAAAGCATGAACGCCCTCCTCTCTAAAAAATTGCTGGGCTACGATTCAAGCTATGAATTGCCTACTGTCATCTGGCAGGACAATACAGGAGAACAAAGTTGGACTTCCTTGGATGATTTTGGCAACCAAACAAGTCAGCGAACCTTCTCCCTGGGAGATGACGAAAAAGTCATCCAAAACCGCTACGAGACAAAAGATTACGAGCGCTATGGAAAGGCTTATCCGACCTTCTTAACGGACCTCTACCAGGATAAGGCGCAACAGGTGACCATTGACCTGCCAATCGAAGAAGACCTACACCTCAACGGGAAAGCTCGCCTTCACCTGCGACTTCACTCCAGCACCAATAAAGGCCTGCTTTCAGCCCAACTCTTAGAGCTTGGAAGCAAGAAGTACCTCCAACCCTATCCTGCAGTCTTATCGGTCCGTACACTGGATAACGGTCGCTACCATATGCTAGACAATTTGACCGAGTTGCCTTTCAAAGAAGCTGGCCAACGAGTCATTTCGAAAGGTTATCTCAACCTCCAAAATCGTCATGATCTCTTAGAGATTGAGACCGTGACGCCAGGCGAGTGGATGGAATTTGACTTTGATCTCCAACCAACCATCTACAAGCTCGAAAAAGGAGCGACCCTTCGCCTGGTCCTTTACACAACCGACTTCGAGATCACTGTCCGTGATCAAACCGATTACCAACTCACCATTGACTTAGCACAATCCAGCCTCCATCTTCCTGAAATGACAGAGGCCCGCTAATCGTGGTCTCAAGGCTTGCCCTTACTCGGCTTCATTTGACAGCTTAGCCTACTTATGTTACTATCTAATAGAGTATTTCATAGAAAAAGATATTAGAGGAAGTTATGGCGATTGAAAAAACTGTCAGCGAAATTGCTGAAATTTTAGGAGTCAGCCGCCAGGCGGTCAATAACCGTGTCAAGGCGCTGGCTCCAGAAGATACACAAAAAAACGAAAAAGGGGTTACCGTTGTAACCCGTAGTGGCTTGATCAAGCTCGAAGAAATCTACAAAAAAACTATTTTTGAAGATGAGCCAGTCAGCGATGATGTGAAGCAACGCGAATTGATGGAAATTTTAGTGGATGAAAAAAATGCTGAAATCGTCCGTCTTTACGAGCAACTCAAAGCCAAAGACGAGCAACTCGCTAAGAAAGATGAACAGTTGCGCGTGAAAGACGTTCAAATTGCTGAAAAAGACAAGCAATTGGACCAACAACAACAATTGACTTTACAAGCAATGAATGACCGCGACACCTTGAAACTTGAACTCGAACAAGCCAATGAAAAAGTTCAAGAGCAAGAAAGCAAAGGTTTCTGGGCACGCGTTTTCCGTCGATAATCTGGGGCTGGATCCTACCAGTCCCTTTTCTTTTCTACCACAGGAGATTTTCCATGAAAACATTAGAAGATTATATCGCCTTCGATCTCGAATTTAACCAATACGAAGGTGCCTATCAGATCATCCAGGTGTCTGCCGTGCATTTTACGGACGGTAAAGAAGTCGACCACTACGACTCCTACGTCTACACCGATAAGCCCCTAAAAAGCTTTATTAACGGCCTCACTGGCATAACCCAGGACAAGATCCAAAATGCTCCACAACTAGAGCAGGTCCTCAGTGAATTCAAGGCCTTCGTTGGAGACCGGCCCTTGATCGGATACAACGCCAAAAAAAGCGACCTTCCCATCCTGCTTGAAAATGGCTTGGATCTAGAAGACCAGTACGCTGTCGATGTCTTTGACGAGGCTTTCGAACGTCGTCCATCTGACCTTCATGGCATTAAAAATCTCCAACTCCACACCGTTGCAGCATTTCTAGGAGTCGCAGGAAGATCGCACGATAGCCTAGAAGACGCCCGCATGACAGCTCTTGTCTACCAACAATTCCTCGAATTTGATCAAGGACGCACCCTCCTTGAAGAACAAGAGAACTTCTCCACCAACCCCTTCGGAGGCTTGGACTTATCCGGATTTTTTGATGAATAAAAAGGCTCAAAACTGAGCAGTACTCCTAGAGTTAGATGTTTTCATATCTTTCTTTGGGGGTGCTTTTTATTTCATTTCTGTAAAGATTGACTAAAGTAAATTTTCATCAGACAGATAGGTAGAGTATTTTCAAAAGTCTCAACTTAAAATGATAATTATTAAGAATTTAATTATTTCTAATTTTTTGAATATTCATTGACCAGACTTATTTTTAGATGTATAATGAGCATGTAAAATATATCACAAAGAATAATATGTAATAAGATTTAATGATTACATCTGATATTTCTCAATAATAGGGTTCTATTATCTAGGAGAGATTTATGATTAATATTTTTAAATATCTTGATAAAAAAACAAAATACCTAACCATTATTGGTGCACTGGCAAACGGGGGCCTCGCTTTGGGGCAACCCTTGGTTGTTGCCAAAGCACTATCGATAGATCAAAATAACCTTACCTATTCCTCTATTTGGAAATTTGCCCTCTTTGGTTTTTCTGTCTATTTCGCTTTGTATAGTCTAATGTTATTTTGTAATCATGCAAATAATGTCTTTCGACGTGAAATTCACATGAATATCCGAACGGCACTTTTTCAGAAGTTAATGAAAGACAGGGAATATGGTGAAGATGAAAAAATTACCATGCTGACACAGGATATGGAATTTTTAGGAGATAACTTTTTTGAACGCTATATGTCTATTTCATGTTGGGGATTTGGAGCGCTGATTACGGCGATCTATATCATTGCCCAAAATGTTTTATTGGGTTCTATCTTTGTTTTCTTCACGATCTTACGTCCCATTCCACAATTCTTAATGAATAATAAGCTAAAGAATTCAGGGGATGAAATGTCTCAGGGAAGAACAGCCGTTCATAACCAAATCTCTGATAGTATTCGAGGGGCTCAAACCTTGCGGATGAATCAGGCCTTGCCTGAAAATTCTCAGCGCGTCTGGAATATCAACCTACGTTATCAGCGAGCCATTCAAAAGTTTGCTTTTACCCATAATATTGTTTTCTTTTGTAATGGTTTTATGGTCTTTCTGAGCCAAGTACTCCCCTTGGTATTAGGGTTCTTCCTTGCTATGCAGGGTCATCATGTTTCAGTGGCTAGCCTGGTTGCAATGTATATTGCCGCTGGTCAACTGGTAGGTCCTATACAAAATATTATGTATGATGTGGTTGAAGTACAAGGAGCCAAAACAACGGCAGAAAAGATTTTCGGAATCTTGAATCGAGCAGATGATAGTAAATCGGACAATCATTCGATCTCTCAAGTAGAAGAACTAGAAATTTCTCATTTAAGTAAATCTTATAATGGTAGAGAGATTATTCGCGATCTTAATCTATCCATTCGACAAGGCGAAAAAGTCCTCATCAAAGGGCCAAGTGGCTGTGGGAAATCAACCCTCTTCCGAATGATCACAGGAGAAGAAAAGCCGGATGCCGGAACGATTACTTGTCGGACAAGGGATGGAGTTAAAACAAGTCACTTTGTTCGTCAGGTAGGCATTATCAGCCAGCATCCTTTCCTCTTTAATGATACTATTCGCTACAATCTCAGTTTGGGACAAGAGTTTTCAGATCAAGAATTGGAGACTGCTTTGAGACAGGTCAAACTCGACCATGAACTCACTGATGGACTTGATTTTGTAATCACTAATAACGGAGAAAATATTTCAGGCGGACAACGAGTCCGGATTGAACTAGCCCGCTTCCTACTTCGTAAAAAGGATATTTTATTAGCAGATGAGGTAACTGCAGCTCTTGACGCAGAAAATAGCCAGATGGTTCGAGACTTGATTTTCTCACTACCGATGATGGTGTTAGAAATCGCTCACCATATTGATAATGAAAGTCGATACGATCAAGTCATTGAACTAAGAAAAGAATAAAATTGCTGACATAAACCTAAAAATATATCGTTAGTGTTTCAAAGAAAGAAAATACTAAAACTTTCCGCCGTGAGAAAAGTGCCTGAAACAATAACGTTTCAGGCACTCGGAATTATTGAGACCTTAGGCTCAATAATTAGTCTTGGAACTTCCTGGATTGCTGAAATCATCCACTGGATAATTTCACCTAACGTCCGTACTCACCCAAGGAAAGTTTTTAATATGACTTTGTCTTCAATCTGAAAAAGGCTCAAAACTGAGCCTCTTTTGAGTTAATGAAAACTTCCTTAGCTTAAAATGGTAATTTCCCTGCGAAAGCACCGAGTTTTTTCTTGGTTGCAGCATCAATTTCTTCAATGGCAGCATTGATGGCTTGCACCGTCATATCAGAAAGCGTTTCTGTATCTTCTGGGTCGACCACTGCAGCATTGAAATCAATGGAAACAACCTTCTTATCACCTGTAAGAGTTGCAACAACCAAATCCTGAGCAGATTTCCCTACAAATTGAGTTGCGGCTAATTCCGCTTGGCTTTGCTCCATTTGCTTTTGCAATTTTTGAGCTTGCTTCATCATATTCTGCATATTCATCATAGTAATGACATTCCTTCCAACTTCTGAAATTTACAGTTCATTATACCATTTTTTAAACGCTTGGAAAAGCTTTGGATAGTAATCATGAAAAGCTTCTTTCACTCCGGATGGATTTTTAAGCTTTCACTACAAAATGAAAGAGAGCCTTTTTGAGCCTCTCTCAGAAAAATAATAAATTGTTTTAGGATAAAATCATCGAAGCCACAATTGGACTAATGAATACATACAAAATTCCTGTGATCCCAATTGCCAATCCTGCCATAGCACCGGCCACATGACCATACTTAAACGCTGTCCCTGTTCCTACTGCATGTCCAGTTCCTCCAAGGGCTAAACCAATAGCTACTGGATCTTTTATTTTTAACAGTTTCAATATCGTTGGACCCAAGACACTTGTTAATAATCCAGTTGCTACAACTACCACAAGAGTGATGGTCGTAATTCCTTGCATTTTTTCAGTAATCCCAACTGCCATTGCAGTCGTAACCGATTTTGGAAAGAGCGAAATGGCTAGAAAGTACTTCATTCCAAATGCTTTCGCGATCAAGGCTGTAAAAATCGTATTCACAATAACCGCTACTGTTGAGCCGATCAAAATACTCCGTGCATGATGCTTCATCAAATGGAAACTTTTATAGAGAGGAATCCCCAAGGCGACTGTCGATGGTCCAATCAACTGATTTAACAGGGAACCACCGACATAGTAATCTTTATAAGAAATTCCTGTAATCATTAAGAATAAGATAACGATTACTGTAGCCACTAAAAGTGGCGTTGTTATTGGATGGGGATATCTGCGGAAAATTAACATTCCAATCAAATAAGCCCAAATAGATAAGACAATCCCAAATAAAGGATTACTCGCAAAATTAGCCATGCTTGCGTCCCCCTTCTGGATAATCACCTTCAAAACGATTTTTTATAAAACTAACCACGATTGCAATTAAAGCCACATTGATGACCAAGGCTCCAACTAGAATCAACATGATTGGAAACAGATAAGGTGCAATCACATGAAACTTATCCATAATACCGACAGCAGGGGGAAGAAACAGAATCGTCATGTTTGCTAATAAAAAATTTCCTACCATATTGACGTGGCGCATGCGTAGTAACTTAAACTGTAATAATAAAAATAGGATCAACAGCCCGATCATACTTCCAGGAATTGGTAAGTGCAACCCATCCGAAATGATTTCACCAATTAATGAAATCGTGAATATAATCGTCAGTTGTACATATAATTTCATCTTCATCTCCCTTTTTATGGATCATTTCCAATAAGGATTCGTATCCTCGCTTCTGCTGACTTAGAAGTAAACATCCACTAATCCCCTATCAGTTTACTCCTTTTCGGAAAATTTGCAAGCTTTTTTCTAAAAAAATTAAAACCAATTATCAAAAATTGAAGCTACTATTTTGATTCATGACATCCATTTTATGATACAATGAAACCAAAAACGGTTAAGTTACCATGAAAGGATCTACATGACTCATTTTCACACCATTGTCATCGGTGGTGGCCCAGCAGGTATGATGGCGACCATTGCCAGCGCCTCTTATGGCCAACCTACGCTACTGATCGAAAAAAATAAAAAGCTGGGTAAGAAACTTGCTGGTACCGGAGGAGGCCGCTGTAATGTCACGAACAACGGGACCTTAGACGATTTGATGGCCGGTATCCCTGGAAATGGCCGTTTCCTTTACAGTGTGTTTTCCCAATTTGATAATCATGATATCATCCAATTTTTCACCGATAATGGGGTAAAGCTAAAAGTCGAAGACCATGGTCGGGTCTTTCCTGTTAGTGATCAATCTCGCACCATTATTCAAGCTTTAGAAAATAAGATCCTTGAGCTAGGTGCTAGTATTGCCACCAACTGTGAAGTGGTCTCTGTCACCAAGCCAGAAGACGTCTTCATCATCAAATCAGCTGAAAACACTTGGACAGCCGATAAGCTGATCGTTACGACTGGAGGCAAATCCTACCCTTCTACCGGCTCTACTGGTTACGGACACGAAATCGCCCGCCACTTCAAACATAGCATTACGGATCTAGAAGCGGCAGAAAGTCCTCTTTTGACAGATTTTCCACACAAGGCCCTCCAAGGGATCTCTCTGACAGATGTGACCCTCAGCTACGGCAAACACATCATCACACACGACCTTCTCTTTACCCATTTTGGACTCTCTGGTCCTGCAGCCCTTCGGATGTCTAGCTTTGTTAAAGGTGGGGAAATCTTATCTCTGGACCTCCTTCCGACTACCTCTTCTCAAGAGTTAAAAGACTTTCTAGAAGAGCATCGAGAAAAGGCCATTAAAAATAGCCTCAAAGCCCTGCTTCCTGAACGCCTAGCTGATTTCTTGGCGCAAGGATTCCCTGAAAAAGCCAAGCAACTCACTCCTCCTCAGACAGAAGAGCTCATTCAAAAGATCAAAGAGCTGCCCATCCCCGTCACTGGGAAGATGTCACTAGCCAAGTCCTTTGTGACCAAGGGTGGTGTCAGCCTCAAAGAAATCAATCCTAAAACCCTAGAAAGCAAGCTCGTTCCTGGACTCCACTTTGCAGGAGAAGTCCTCGATATCAATGCCCATACAGGCGGTTTTAATATCACATCCGCCCTCTGCACCGGTTGGGTAGCAGGGAGCCCTCATTACTAATAGAAATTCACTAACTTCATTCTCATCTATTGAAATAAAATTTTTAAAAATTCTTTACAAGTTAGTATTTACTTGATAGAATGGATTGGTATAAAATTTATAAAGGAGATTATTAGAATCATGGATTTTGATTTTAGTGTTAAACTCATGACTGAGTTTTTCGGGACAGCTTTGCTACTTATCCTCGGAAACGGTGCTGTTGCAAACGTTGAATTAAAAGGAACTAAAGGTCATCAAAGCGGATGGCTTGTCATTGCGATTGGATATGGGATGGGGGTAATGATTCCAGCCTTGATGTTCGGTAATGTTTCAGGGAACCACATTAACCCAGCCTTCACTCTTGGACTTGCGGTTAGCGGACTCTTCCCTTGGGCAAATGTTTTACCATACATCGCTGCTCAACTTCTTGGAGCTATGTTTGGACAATTGGTTGTCGTTGCGTGTCACCGTCCATATTATCACCAGACTGAGAATCCAAACAACATCTTGGGAACATTCTCAACGATTTCTAGTTTGGATAAAGGAACTCCTGAAACACGTAAGGCTGCTACCATCAATGGCTTTATCAACGAGTTTGCTGGATCATTCGTGCTTTTCTTTGCGGCACTTGGATTAACCAAGAATTTCTTCGGAGCAGAGGTTGCTGGTCTAGCTCAAAAAGCTGCGGCTGAACAAGGAGGAGTCTTTAATGCTACTTCAACAGCAGCAAAATTGGCTTTGGCACAAGCAGATGCTCCAGGTCTAGGTGTTGCTCACTTGGCTCTTGGCTTCCTTGTTATGGCTCTCGTTACTTCACTCGGTGGTCCTACTGGACCTGGTTTGAACCCTGCACGCGACCTTGGTCCTCGTTTGGTCCATGCCTTCCTTCCAAAGTCTATCTTGGGAGAACACAAAGGGGATTCTAAATGGTGGTATGCTTGGGTACCAGTTGTAGCCCCAATTCTTGCTGCTATCTTAGCTGTATTATTGTTCAAAGTTATCTATCTTCGTTAATCTATCAAAAAAAACGAACTCGATTTTCCATCGAGTTCGTCTTTTTATTGTTCTTTGGTTAATGAAAAACGGAAATCATTGTATTTGGTGTAGTCAAATTCTGTATTGATAGGCGCTGTGAAAACAATCGGGGTATAATGTCCTTCTTCTAAGACAAAACCTGGCTCCAGTCGGAAGTTGGCTACACCTAGACCTGTGATCCCAGGAAGCAAGGCATCAGCTCCATCCAATCCTTCTGACTCCCAATAGTAGATATTTCCAGTTGCTTTGACAGCTCTTGCTGTATAGGTCGCTGTCCGAGTCGGTTCGCTGTCATTTTTGAAACTTACCACTGTTGTTACATCCCCATTGGCATCGACGGTCATTTTAATCGAATCCGCTTGTGGACTAGATCCTACCCAAGTTCCCACCAGTTCTGCAGGGACAGGGGCTTGCGTCGTAGTAGACGCATTCTCGGTCTTACCAGAGTCTTTTGTAGCTGTCGCGCTACTGGCTTGAGTCGAAGAACTAGCTGCATCGTTTGCCCGAGAAGAAGATGCTGCACTCTTTTTGCTATTAGTTTTGGCTTTTTTCTCTACCTTGCTGGTAGATGCTTTTGCGGATGAGGAAGCTGTTTTTTTATCCTTTGCACCACAACCACTGAGAGCTAGACCAAGTGAAGCAGCCACCAGAACAGCGGCACTCCAACGGAAGATTGATTTTTTCATACGATCACCTCTTTATCTTTCTGACTCCCATTATACTCCAATTGTTACAAAAATCAAGTTTTTTTGTAACAATTGTAATTTTTTTGTAATATATTTTTCCATTTAGAATACCAATCGTAATAGGGCGATCAAGACAATTCCAAACAAAACGGTTCCCATAAGGTTTTTGTAACGAAAGGCTACAAAGAGACTGGGAATGGTCACTACTAGGTCCAACCAGTGGAGCTGCGGGGGGCTTCCAATTTTCCCATCTACTAAGCTTGATAAAACCAAGGCAAAGATAATGGAAATGGGCAGGTACTTGAGAAAGCGTATCACAGGAGCCGGCAGTCCCTTGTATTTGACCAAGAGGAAGGGCAAGATCCGAGGAATCCAGGTAACGAGGGCTGAGGCCAGAATGGCCATGAAGATATAACTATTCACGCGCATCACAGACCACCCCCACAAAACAGCCGATCAAGGTCGCGGCTAGCACTGCTAGCGGTTGCGAAACAAAAAAGAGTAAGAGAAAGAAACTCACTGCTACTGCTAACAGCACCATGAGCATGGTCTTAGTCTTTTCTGTCAGTTGCATTCCTTGAAACTGGGCTGCAAAAATCCCAATAAACATAGCCACTAAGGCAAAATCAAGCCCAAAAGCCTTTGGATCAGGTAGGAGAGATCCTAGAGCCGTTCCAAGGACAGTAGCACCGATCCAGGCCACGTAGCCTACTAGATTGTTCCCATGCATCCAAGGAACTGTAATGGTATCCGTCTTTAACTTCTCACTCAAGTAGACCCCATAACTCTCATCGGTCAGGAGGCTTCCAATCCCGATGGTATGAGCGAGACTAGCATCCTTAAAGTCAGACGACGTATGCAGACTCATCAACATATTACGGAGATTGATCAAACACACCGTCAAGGCCATATTCAAGATCGAAGAATGAGCCGCAATCAGAGAGATCATCGCAAACTGGGCCGCCCCAGCATAGACCAATACACTCATCAAGGCCATCTCCCAAGGAGAAAGATAGGGAGATGCCACCACACCACAAGCCAGGCCAATACTGATATAGCCCAAAGCCGTCGGTAGCGCGTCCTTCACCCCCTGCCAAAAATCTTTTTCCACTATCTCACTCCTTTCTGAATCATTGACCTCTATTATAACACAAGAAAAAAGGTTGAAAAAGGAGATCTGGTATAGAAAAGATAACCTCTCATTATACTCCTATCTCTACCTACTGATTTACTTTTAAATCTGATATCTCTAATGACATCTTTTCTTCTTGTGTCATGATCTCGACAATTTGTTTTTGCTCGCTTGATATTGGCAAGGTCAAAATCGTAGCAGATTGATCCGGCAATGCTCCACTGTCACTAATTTTATAGCCAATCCGTTGATTTTGATATATGAATTGCCCATCATATTTCCAATTCAATGAAAACTCAAAATCCTTATCAATTTGAAATCCAGCTTTGTTAATCAATAGAAAAACAGCATATTCTTGTTGATTTGATGAAAAAGTTGCTCCAGTAAAGTTGATCGATAGGCTTCCTTGATTTCCAAGTTCTGGATGTTCCTTGGTTAATTTCTTCCCTAATTCAATTACATTTGATTCTTTTCCTTCATACTGTGGTCCCACCACAAACTGCAAGCCTTTTTCATTTTTAACAGTTGAAGACTCTTTTGAGATCTGCTCCGTTTTGCTTGGCGAAGAATCTTTTGATTCCTGTCGAGACTGGGCGCATGCTGTTAATGATAGAAACGCTACAATCAAAACGATCGTTTTTTTCATCGTTTCTACTCTTTTTTTCTTATCCATTCAATTCTAATTACTTTTTTCAATGATTATCTCTTCTACACTATCAAGCCTTAAATTCCCTGTTTTAGCTCCTAAAAGAACTGGAACTTTACCAAATTCGAAGGTCAATAGAAAAGCTGTAAGAATACCGCCTATCACTAAAAAGATCCCTTCTTGACCATTATTATTAAATAAATACATAGCTAAACAGGCCAGTAAGACAAGATTTAATAGATGGGCATCAAAAATTTGCTTTCTTTCTGGTATCGGCTTGAAAGTCACCCTGTATCTCTTCCTAGCTGTAGGAAATAGATTCCTAACCTTTTTACGAGCTTTTTCTATTGAAAATCGAAAGAGCACAAAAGATATAAGCATGGCAACCACAAATAAGACTATCTTTAGAAAAATTTGCTGACTAATGGCATACTCACTGAATAGATTTTTTAAGAGACTGTAAATCACTCCAACAAATGGTTGGACTATAATGGCTACTGTCGCCCCATTTAATTTATTGATGGGTGTGCCAGGAATTTCAACTTTTTTATCTACTTCCATCATCTCAACAGTGATAGCTTCCGTCGGCCATCCCCAATAATAGAGCTTAGGCTTCATGGTACTAGCATCTAACAGACATTTTTTACCACTGTACTCTACCAGTTGGTGACAGAAAATACTTGTTTCTTTATATTCTAACATTCTACTTACTACCTATATGCTTTCAACATAGCATCCTAGACGGTCTGATCAAATCCAGCTTTCTTCTCCCAATCTTCCAGATAAGGCTTTACTCACTCAATTCACCACCTTTTCCATTGTAGTATTGTTTAAACTCATCATAAGAACGTATTTCATGTTCTTGACCATCTATTGAGTACTGAGCTTCAATTTTTACCCCAGATAAGACGTCCTGTCCTTTAGGTGCAAACCAGTGAAGAAGAGTATCAAACCATTCCTTACTACTTAATAACTGTAATCTAGGCTCAATCCAGTACTTACCACTCAACATTTTCTCTTTGAATTCCGGATAAATTGCAAATAGATTAATATCTGTGTTTACATTCTTGGCCTGTTTCTGAAATTTAAATCCTGCTTGAAGGTCAAAGCCGGTATTTTTATCGATTAATTCCATTAAATTTGTATAGTCTATAATTTTTTCCTTAACTGCACTGCCCTCTGGGATGGCATACGTGCTGTAGTATTTCTGTTCATCCAACTTGTAATAAATATTTTTCTCATCACCGATATCACGTTCCATTGCTCTACGAGACATATAATATCCCATATCTACAACACTCACTCCACTATTAACGTTTATTTGATAATCATTAATAAAAGCATTTGGTGCTTTCTTTCGAATCTCGTCTAAAACATTTACGGTTGTTTCTTTAAATTGATTGTCAATCTCGTAATATCGGAATCCAATATACTCCTTTTTTATATCTTCATCCCCATTTACATAGTCAAAACCAACCAGATACTTCCCATCAACCAAGGTCAGATCCTTACTCAAAACAAATTGATTTTTCTCACCAAATAGCTGAACATCCTTGAGATTCCCTTTATGGATGACTTTGGTTGAGCTAGGTCTCTTTTCGATAGGATTTTTCTTAGTCTCTGAAGGTTTAAAATAGAATACTAAACCGACTACAATAATTGCTAGACAAACCAGTTTCAAACTTAAAAATTTTTTCAATACATTCACCTACTTTTTTATGGAACAATAATGGTTATCAATTCCATTCCACTATTCTTTCATTCCTTCTATCATACCGAATTTTCTTTCGACTCGCAAATCCGCTACTAGTTGGTGAGATCCCAGCAAAAAAGCCATTGGAATCGCACATCCAATTGGCTCCTTTTTCTTATTCAATTCCTTCAAAGGCTAGGCTTGGTTTGGCATTGAGGCCCCAGCCTGCGCAGTTTTCTTTGTTCCATTCACTGACACTGGCATAGGCAATCATCCCTGCATTATCCCCGCAGAGACGCAGAGGCGGAATGATGACCTTAACATCTGTGATCTCAGAAGCCAGACGTTCACGGAGACCTTGGTTGGCTGCGACCCCACCAGCGACGACTAGAGTCTTGACTGGATATTTCTCCAAAGCCTTCTTGGTCTTGGCCATGAGAATGTCTAATACGGCTGCTTGGAAACTCGCTGACAAGTCTGCATTGGAGAGACTTTCACCTTTTTGCTGTGCGTTATGGTGCAGATTGATAAAGGCCGATTTGAGTCCTGAAAAGGAGAATTCCAGATTGTCTTCCTTGATCATGGCCCGTGGGAAATCATAGATATCATCCCCTTGGTGGGCCAGCTGATCAATTTCACGTCCTGCTGGATAGGTCAAGCCCATCACGCGCCCAACCTTGTCATAAGCTTCTCCGACAGCATCATCACGGGTCTCTCCGACGATCTTATAATCACCCGCTTCACTGACGTAGACTAGCTCGGTATGTCCTCCACTCACCAGCAAGGCCAAAAGTGGAAATTCTAAGGGCTCGACGCTTTGAGCGGCCATCAAGTGCCCTGCCATATGATTGACAGGAATCAAAGGAAGTCCATGCGCCCAGGCAAAGGCCTTGGCTGCAGCTAGGCCGACTAAAAGAGCTCCAACTAGGCCTGGACCGTAGGTGACAGCCACAGCTGTGACATCGGCTTCTGTGATGCCAGCTTCTTCTAAGGCTTCTTCAATACAAGCGGTGATGACTTCCACATGGTGACGGGAGGCTACCTCAGGCACTACCCCACCAAAACGCTTGTGACTTTCGATTTGACTGGCAATGACATTGGACAAGAGTTGGTCGTCATTTTTCAAGACAGCCACACTGGTCTCATCGCAAGATGTCTCAAAAGCCAAAATATATCTATCTTTCATTTAGGTTCCTCTTCATGATCACAGCATCCTCTATGGGATCGTGATAGTAGTTTTTCCTCCGTGCAATTTCTTCAAAATGCATTTTTTTGTATAGGCCTTGGGCCGGTTGATTGGACACGCGCACTTCTAAGAAAATCTCTTTTTGGTCCGGCAACTGCGCGAGTAACTGCTGAGCTAGGCCTTGGCCTTGAAAGACGCGCTTGACCGCAATCTGTAAGACCTCTGCTTCATAGAGAGTCTCTTGAATGGCGACAAATCCAAGGACTTGCCCCTCATCCACAGCTAGGAAATAGGAGATCGATTCCTGCTCTAAATCAGCTTCAATCTGCTCCAACTTCCAGGGGCTAGCTTCATAGACATCTTCCAGCACAGCGAGAATAGCAGCCGCATCTTGGCTACTCCCTTTCCTGATTGTTCCTTTCATCATAGGCGCTTGATGTAAGAGGTCGTTGTTTCCGTGTGGTCTTTCAGCCAATTTTCCTCTGCTTCGACCCGTTTGAGATAATGAGGGACAAAATCATGGAGGCTAGCGGGCGCTTGTTTGAGACCGAGACGTCCGATTTTCACTGCATCTGGCAGTGTTTCATAACAAGCAGCACTTGACAAGCTAGAGGCGATCTGCTCCTTAAAGGCCGTGACTTCTCCGACAAAGGTGACCTGCTCACTCGTCGCTGCACGCTCTAGGACTTCCTCAAATGGAAAATGCCCTTCTGGTGCGACCAGCTGATCATCTTGGTAAAAACCTGCATAAACGTTGTTCCGACGGGCATCCATGACAGGCACTACCAAACCTTCTAGATCATCTGGCACTAGGGCTAAGAGGCTCGAAACCCCGACCAATTCAATCCCTAAAGTATGAGCCAAGGTCTTTGCGGTTGCGACCGCAATGCGCAGTCCAGTGTAGCTCCCAGGACCTTCTGCCACCACGATGCGGTCCAAGTCCTTGGGTGTCAAGTCAATTTGTTGCATCAAAAAATCGATGACCGGCATCAAGGTGATACTATGATTTTTTTTAATAGTTAATGTTGTTTCTGCAAGTAGAGTCTCATCTTCTAAAATCGCTACAGAAAGAGCCTTACTCGAGGTATCAAATGCTAATAATTTCATTTCCCACTCCTCTTGAACTGGATTATATTATACTACAAATTCCCTTCAAATCCCAGCGAAACTCTCCTCTAGAGCGCAGGATTTTCCTATGCAAAACCGCTCAAAAGCTTCTCTATTATAGCCCTTTGCCTCTCTGACTTTTCCAGTCTATCTTTTACTTACAGGCGAATTTATGATATAATGATAATTAATTGTATCGAATCAGGTCCACTAGTTGCGAGTAGGAAACTCTAGTGATTGCACTCCTTCGCAGCTAACAAATAGACCGAAATAATGAAAGGAAAATTACTTCATGATTTACAAAGTTTTTTATCAGAAAACAAAAGACCGCAACCCTCGTCGTGAAACAACGCATGCACTTTATCTCGATATTGATGCACCGAATGAACGCGAAGGACGCATCCAAGCTCGTCAATTGGTTGAAGCAAACACAGATTTCAACATTGAATTTATCACACCACTTTCTGAGCAACACCTTGCTTACGAGAAAGAGTCAGGTGCTTTTGAACTAACGGAGTACTAATCCATGGCTTATACCTTAAAACCTGAAGAAGTTGGTGTATTTGCCATTGGTGGACTTGGAGAAATCGGAAAAAATACCTACGGGATCGAATACCAAGATGAAATCATCATTGTCGATGCCGGGATCAAATTTCCAGAAGATGACCTCCTTGGGATCGACTATGTAATCCCAGATTATTCTTATATCGTTGACAATATCGATCGCGTCAAAGCGGTCCTCATTACCCACGGACACGAAGACCACATTGGTGGGATTCCTTTCCTTTTGAAGCAAGCCAATGTCCCTATCTATGCTGGGCCTTTGGCGCTTGCCTTAATCCGTGGAAAATTAGAAGAGCACGGGCTTCTTCGTGATGCCAAACTCTACGAAATCAACCAAAACACTGAGCTTCAATTTAAAAATCTTAAAGCAACCTTCTTCCGTACGACTCACTCGATTCCAGAACCTTTGGGAATTGTGATTCACACCCCTCAAGGAAAGATTGTCTGTACCGGAGACTTCAAATTTGACTTCACACCTGTTGGGGAACCGGCTGACCTCCATCGCATGGCAGCCCTTGGAGAAGAAGGCGTTCTCTGTCTGCTTTCAGACTCAACCAACGCGGAAATCCCAACCTTTACCAACTCTGAAAAAGTGGTTGGTCAATCCATCATGAAGATCATCGAAGGGATCCACGGACGCATCATCTTTGCTTCCTTTGCTTCGAATATCTTCCGTCTCCAACAAGCAGCTGAGGCCGCTGTTAAGACCGGTCGTAAGATCGTCGTCTTTGGACGCTCGATGGAAAAAGCCATCGTCAATGGAATCGAGCTTGGCTACATCAAGGTCCCTGCTGGAACTATTATCGAGCCAAATGAGATCAAAGACTATGCAGCCAATGAAATCCTGATCATGTGTACAGGAAGCCAAGGAGAGCCAATGGCAGCCCTCTCTCGGATTGCCAACGGAACGCACCGCCAAGTGCAACTCCAACCAGGAGATACTGTGATCTTCTCTTCTAGTCCAATTCCTGGAAATACAACCAGTGTGAATAAATTGATCAATACGATTTCTGAAGCGGGTGTAGAGGTCATTCACGGGAAGATCAACAACATCCATACCTCTGGACACGGGGGGCAACAAGAACAAAAACTCATGCTCCGCTTGATCAAACCAAAATACTTCATGCCTGTCCATGGTGAATACCGGATGCAGAAGATCCACGCAGGACTTGCGCGTGATTGCGGAGTGGAAAAAGACAATATCTTCATCATGAGTAATGGTGATGTCCTCGCTCTTACAGCCAACTCTGCTCGGATCGCAGGAAGCTTCAATGCCCAAGATATCTATGTCGATGGAAATCGCATCGGGGAAATCGGTGCTGCTGTCCTTCGTGACCGGAGAGACCTTTCTGAAGACGGTGTTGTGCTTGCTGTTGCGACTGTTGACTTCAAATCGAAGATGATCCTGGCTGGACCAGACATCTTGAGCCGTGGTTTTATCTACATGCGTGAATCAGGAGATCTGATCCGTGAAAGCCAACGCATCCTCTTCAATGCTATTCGCATCGCCTTGAAGAACAAAGATGCCAATATCCAAACCGTCAATGGTGCGATTGTCAATGCCCTTCGCCCATTCTTATACGAGAGCACGGAACGTGAACCTATCATTATTCCAATGATTCTCACACCAGATGACGAAAATTAAAAAACAACCAGTTGAGACCACTGTTTCAACTGGTTTTATGATGACTTTTTGAGGATCAAAAAGAGAGTGGGACAGAAATCGGTAATTCGTTAGAATTCGATTTCGTCG
>CAUCUH010000010.1:0-24535 GCA_958445905.1 uncultured Streptococcus sp. | reverse complement strand
GGAACGAACAAACCGTGAAAGGCATCCTCGCCCTCGCCCGACGCAGAAAGCTGGTTGCCACCACGACCTCCATCACCACCCCAAGGTCCGCCATTAGGGACATATTTTTCACGGCGAAAAGCCACCATGCCATCGCCGCCATTTCCAGCCTTGACCTTAATCTTGGCTGTATCTAAAAACATACTCATAAATAGATGATTTCCTTTATTTCTGTGTGCGTCTTAGTAAGAAAGAGCACCAATTGCGGTTGCAAAGATTGCACCAACCGTTACAATCAACATAATCACAATGACCACCATCGTGATCATTTCAAATGGTGTTTTTTTACGTTTTCCGTTATCTCCAAAAGCCACTTCTAATACCTCGATTACTATAAATTCATTAGCCCTATTTTACCACGAAATAGGGGATTTTTCAAATCGAGCCTACACAAAAAGACCAGACAAAGGTCTGATCTTTTATGAATAGATTTAGGAATCTTTTCTTACACGTAAAACGCCAACTGATAGAATTGCTAGGAAGACACCCATGACAAGAACCACCGGTGTCATCTTTTCACCTGTACTTGGAAGAACTTTTTTCTTACCAGGTTTTGGAGCTTCTTCTTTAACAGAAGATGAAGATGATTTCAATGAAGAACTTGATGTGGATGTTGAGTTCGATGTAGAGCTAGAACTCGTTGAAGATGATGAACTTGATGAAGAACTAGAACTCGTTGAAGATGATGAGCTTGATGAAGAACTAGAGCTTGATGAAGAACTAGAGCTTGATGAAGAACTAGAGCTTGATGAAGAACTAGAACTTGATGAGGAGGTTGAGCTAGATGTCGGTGGCGTTTGTTCTTTCTCACCCAATCCTTCGCCAGATCCTGTTTCCAATCGCACTTCACGGGTTAAACTACGCGGTGCTGGGAAATTGGTTGCCTTCCATGTTAATGTATTATGGACAATATCACCGACTTTAGTTCCAGGAGCCACTTTTGTAGAATATTCAATATACATTGGCCAATTGTAATTATCACCAAATTCAATCGTAAAACCAGTGATCTTGCCATCTGCATTCTTATCGAAAACAGCTTTTTTAGTAAAGTTATCCAGAACTGGAAGACTTAGGATGTGAGCTTCGTTCTTGATCCCACCTTCTACAGGAGCATAACGAACAGCGCGTAAGCTCCCTTCAACCAATGTTAAGCCATCTCCGAATTGGTCTTTAATGACCATTCCTCGCAGCATATCTTGGCGGGCATTTAAGAGAATCCGCCATTTGATAATGGTTGGATCAGACTTATCTTGGTAGCCGTATTTCATCTCATAGTCTCCAGCTTCTCCAGCTGTTTTTTCATAATTCAATGAAAAATCTGTATTTCCTAGTTTAAACTGGATTGGAGATGTTTTTGTAACTACTTCTGAGTCTACTTTTACATCAAAATGAAGAGCAACTCGTTTGTTGAGTTGATGAGATGCGAAATAATCATTAAAGGTAACAGTCACTGTTTTCTTAGCTGTATCAACGACCGCTTTCCCCACAGTTTGGCCATTTGATTGACCTTCTTCGAGAACATTGAACTCCAGTGCTGTGTAGAGGGCTAATTCTTTTGGCAAACTAAGAGTTAAGGTATCACCAGTTTGAATAGTTTGCGAATCTGGAAAGGCTAAATAAATACTTGCTGACAATTTTTCATTTGTCAACACCTTGCTTCCATTTGTTAGCGTGTTACCGTCTTTCGTTAGACGTGCTGTCTGTGTATATGATGAGACTTCTGCAGCATGTATTGTTTTAGTCAAACCAGCTGTGAATAGAATCGTTAGCACTAAGGCAAGTGCCCATACAATTTGACGAACCTGTTTCATATATACCTCCTCTGCTCGCCTATTTGCGAGCCATGTTTTTTACAAGGTTAAAGTCCGATTTCTGCTTGAACAACTGCAGCAATGGTATCCACATAGTAGTCTACTTCTTCATGGGTTGGCGCTTCTGCCATGACACGAAGGAGGGGTTCGGTTCCACTTGGACGCACGAGGATGCGACCATTTCCTGCCATTTCCGCTTCCATTTTTTCAATGATTTCACGAATAGCAGGCACTTCCATCGCCTTGTCTTTCATACTATTTTCAACGCGAATATTGACGAGTTTTTGTGGGTAAATCGTAACTTCAGCAGCTAATTCAGACAATTTTTTGCCGGTTTCTTGCATGATTTTGGTTAATTGAACGCCTGTTAATTGACCATCCCCAGTCGTGTTGTAATCCATGATGACTACATGACCGGACTGTTCCCCACCAAGGTTATACCCAGATTTGCGCATTTCTTCGACCACATAACGGTCTCCAACAGCTGTGATTTCTTTTTGAATCCCCTTCGCATCTAATGCCTTGTGGAAACCGAGATTGGACATGACGGTTGTAACGATCGTATTTTTTTCGAGCAAGCCCTTGCTTGAAAGATACGAACCGATGATGTACATGATCTTATCCCCGTCTACGATTTCTCCATTTTCATCCACTGCAATCAAGCGATCACTATCTCCGTCAAATGCAAGACCAATCGCTGCGCCTACTTCTTTCACTTTCTCTTGCAAGTGCTCTGGGTGAGTAGAGCCAACCCCATCATTGATGTTCAAACCATCTGGGTTTTCACCGATGACGGTCAATTGAGCTCCTAAATCTGCAAAGATTTGACGCGCACTGGTAGAGGCTGCACCATTTGCTGTATCTAAGACCACGTGCATGCCCTCGAGTTGGACACCTGTCGATACAAGGAATTCTTGATACTTACGCAAGCCTTCTGGATATTCCATGACCGTTCCTAAACCTTGCGCACTTGGACGTGGAAGGGTATCTTCAGCGGCATCAAGCAAGGCTTCAATTTCAAGCTCGCGATCATCATCCAATTTGAAACCATCACCACCAAAGAATTTGATGCCATTGTCCAAGGCTGGATTGTGGCTAGCAGAAATCATAACGCCGGCGCTTGCTTTTTCCGTACGAACCAGATAGGCAACACCTGGCGTTGCAATCACACCCAACTTATAAACGCGAATTCCAACTGATAAGAGGCCAGCAATCAAAGCATGCTCCAGCATTTCACCAGAAATACGCGTATCACGTCCAACAAACACCAAAGGTGTTTCTTCTTCATGTTGGCTCAACACGTAACCACCGAAACGACCCAACTTAAAGGCCAATTCTGGCGTTAATTCTACATTTGCTTCTCCACGGACACCGTCCGTTCCAAAATATTTACCCATTTTTGATTACCTTTTTACTTTCTAATTACTTGAACTGGAAGAGGTCGACGACGAACTGCTAGAGCTTGACGTAGACGAGCCACTCTTTGTGGTCACTTGAATCCGTGTTTCACTCGGCTTAACCAAGCCTGGTAGAATATTTCCTTGAGCATCCACTGCATTTAAGGAAATGGTTCCGCTATAATTTCCACTGATGATCTAACTGGATGGGAAGACTGCTTGGACATGATCAATACGACTTAAGGTTTCTTGATCACTCGTCACTTCCACCTTAGTTTTTTCAAGAGAAATATCCGTTACCGTAATTCCATCCACAATTTGATTATCCGGGATCGTGGCTCTAACTGCAAACGATTTTTTCGCTTTCTTCCCGATTTTTACAGAAACTTTCTGAGGTTCTACGGTTGCTGTTAAACCAGCTGGAAGATCTTCTACAATCAAAGGAACTTCGACGGTGCCTTCCTTGACCTTACGCAGATCCGCTACCACACGAAACTTCCGAGTTCCCGGTTGCATCTCACTTGCAAGAGCAACCCGGTTTGAACCTTTCAGAAAGACCGTTACCTCTGACGTCAACCCACTGACAAAATATGTCTTGTCATTGTATTTGGCATTAATTGGAATATTGGTCAAGGTATTGGTATAGGTTTCTGAACTCACTTGTCTAGCGCTACTATTATTTTGAAAATTAAAGGAAGACGCATTGATAAATAAGATAAAGGATAATAAGACGGAGGCGAAAACATAAAGAAATTCTTTTTTCGATCTCATTTTGTTACCCTCCCAAATAGACGCTCTTTCCAACTAATCGTTTTATTCTCTTCAGGAACCAAGAAGGCTCTCAATTCCGTCTCAAACTCTTCTAAAGTTAAATTATGACGAAAAGTTCCGTTGTAGGTCATAGAGATGCCACCCGTTTCTTCTGATACCACAAAGGTAAAGGCATCAGAAACTTCAGATAAGCCAATAGCTGCACGGTGACGCGTTCCAAACTCTTTTGAAATCTCAGTGTTTTCCGTCAAGGGCAGGTAGGCACAAGAAACAGCGATTTTGTCATTGCGGACAATGACCGCTCCATCGTGCAAAGGAGTATTAGGAATGAAGATATTAATCAGCAATTCTCCTGAAATTTCCGCATCTAGTGGAATCCCTGTTGAAATGTATTCCTGAAGGGTTCTGGCCCCTTGAATAGCTACCAAGGCACCAATCTTACGTGGGCTCATATAAGCCACTGCCTTAACATAGGCCTGTACCATCTTCTCTTCCTGACTGACTTCACTCGTCATAAAAAATTCTGTCGCCCGACCTAAACGCTCTAAGCCAATCCGAATTTCAGGGGAGAAAATCACAACCAGGGCGATAACCCCATAGGTAATCACTTGATTGATCAGCCAAGAAATAGTCGTGAGTCCCAAGAAATTGGCCAAAAACTGAACCAAGAAAAAGATAATGACCCCACGCACCAAAATCATGATCTTGGTCCCGACGATAGCCTTGATCAAAAAATACAACAACCAAGCCACCAGGGCAATATCGATGATATTGATAATAACACTCCACCAATTCGGGAACAAACTGGTCCAAAATTGTGGATTTGAAAACTGTTGAATATTCATATTCTCATACCTACCACTTCTCTAAAAGACATCATCTTATTATAACACGTTTCAACAGATTTTTCTGTAACCTTCTGATGCTTTTTATGATAAAATATGATTTATGAAGATAAATACAACCTTGGGCCTTCTGGCAGGAAAGATTTCCGGCTCTATTCTAGAAAAGATGGGGCGGGGATCAACCCTACCAGGTAAAGTAGCCCTCAAATTTGATAAAGATATTCTCAGTCAACTGGCAAAAAACTATGAGATTGTTGTGATTACAGGGACAAATGGAAAAACCCTGACCACTGCGCTAACAGTAGGTATTCTCCAAGAAGCTTTTGGACCTATTTTGACCAATCCAAGTGGGGCCAATATGATCTCTGGGATTACAACGACCTTCTTACGGGCTAAGCATTCGAAATCAAATCGACCGATTGCGGTACTTGAAATTGACGAGGCCAGCCTCTCTCGGATTTGTGATTATATTAAGCCCAGCCTTTTTGTGGTCACTAATATTTTCCGGGACCAGATGGACCGCTACGGAGAGATCTATACGACCTACCAAATGATTTTGGATGCCATTCACAAGGTCCCAACTGCAACAGTCTTGTTAAATGGTGATAGTCCGCTCTTTAATAGTCAGACCTTATCCAATCCGATCCAATATTATGGATTTGATACTGACAAATCAGAGCCACAACTAGCTCATTACAATACGGAAGGAATCCTCTGTCCGCATTGCCACAACATCCTCAAGTACAAGCTCAATACCTATGCTAATCTTGGGGATTATATCTGTGAGCACTGTGGTTTCCACCGGCCACATCTGACTTATGCCGTATCAGACCTCCTCTCTTTAACCCATCGCTCTTCCCAATTCCGGATTCAAGGCCAAGATTACCACATCAATATCGGGGGTCTCTATAACATCTACAATGCCTTAGCTGCTGTTTCCGTTGCTGGATTCTTTGGAGTTCAACCTGAAGTGATTAAGCAAGGATTTGATCGTAGTCGCGCTGTCTTTGGCCGTCAGGAAACCTTTAAGATGGGAGATAAGGAATGTACCTTGGTCCTGATTAAAAATCCAGTTGGAGCTACTCAGGCTATTGAAATGATCAAACTAGCGCCGTATTCCTTCAGCTTGTCTGTGCTTCTCAACGCGAATTATGCAGATGGGATCGACACCAGCTGGATTTGGGATGCAGATTTTGAGCAAATCACCCAGATGGATATTCCAGAAATCAATGCTGGTGGGGTGCGCCACTCTGAAATCGCTCGGCGACTTCGGGTGACTGGCTATCCGGCTGAAAAGATCACAGAAATGGCTGAATTAAAAGATGTCTTCCAACGCATCCAGCAACAGGAAACTCCTCACGCCTATATTTTAGCTACCTATACGGCCATGCTAGAGTTCCGTGAACTTCTAGCTCAAGAGCACCTGATTGAAAAGGAGATGAATTAATGACCTACACTTCACTACAATCCCCTGATCAGGAAAATTACCAGTACGAATTGAGAATTGCCCATCTTTATGGGAATCTGATGAATACTTATGGGGACAATGGAAATATCCTCATGCTCAAGTACGTTGCGGAGAAGCTTGGTGCTCATGTCACTGTAGATATCGTTTCTCTCAAAGACCGCTTTGATCCAGACGCTTACGATATCGCCTTTTTCGGTGGAGGCCAAGACTACGAACAGACCATTGTATCAGAAGATCTACCAGATAAAAAAGAAGA
Source organism: uncultured Streptococcus sp. (assembly GCA_958445905.1). Taxonomy (GTDB): domain Bacteria; phylum Bacillota; class Bacilli; order Lactobacillales; family Streptococcaceae; genus Streptococcus. Next base: position 17,948 of record CAUCUH010000010.1, on the reverse strand, counting down.
CCTCGAACGCTTTATTCAGGACGATGGGGTGGTCCTTGCTATCTGTGGTGGCTTTCAGCTTCTAGGCCAGTACTATATTGAAGCTTCTGGCAAACGCATTGAAGGCCTTGGTATTATGGGGCATTACACTCTTAACCAAGAAAACAATCGCTATATTGGAGACATCAAAATCCATAATGAAGAGTTCAATGAAACCTACTATGGTTTTGAAAACCACCAGGGTCGGACCTTCTTGGCGGAGGACGAAAAACCACTGGGCAAGGTCGTTTATGGAAATGGGAACAACAAAGAAGATGGGTGCGAAGGCGTTCATTACAAAAACGTCTTTGGCAGCTACTTCCACGGTCCCATTCTTTCTCGGAATGCCAATTTGGCCTATCGCTTGGTGAGCACTGCCTTAAAAAATAAATATGGCAAGGACCTTTCCCTACCGACTTATGAGGAGATTCTAAGCCTAGAGCAGCCGGAAGAATACGCTGATGTGAAAAGCAAGGCAACGACTGAACAATAAGGAGATAATGATGAACAAAAATAATCTACACTACATTGCTTTATTACTTTTAATTTTATTGATTGCTGGTATTTCCCTTGCAAACATGCAATCAGTCACTGTGAATTTCCTCTTGGTTCAATTTAAATTGCCCTTGATTATTCTGATCTTGCTCTGTGTCCTCTTGGGTGCATTTGTCATGACCTTGGTTAATTTTTCGAAGGGCTTCTCCCTAAAAAAAGAACTCAAGAGCACTCAAAAGCAACTGGAGGAAGAAAAGAAAGAAGTTAAAATAGAAGAAAAAAATAACAACTAAAAAAGCACCGATTGGTGCTTTTTTCATGCTGATTTACCTTCTTTTGATTGCAGTTGCTTGGCGACTATTTGTGCTAGGAGTGAAAAGAGGATGACGCCAGCTCCTATCAGGAGAAAAGATTCTACACGGACGCTTGGCAACAAGGTCATCAAACCTTTAGCCACCGGCATAAAGAGAATGGCTAGGGTAAAAATGGTGCTTAAGACCCTGCCCAGATAGTCTCCTTCTACCTTGGTTTGAACCTGGGTAAAAAAGTGAATATTGAAAATTGTCATAAAGAGTTCACAGACTAAATTTCCAGAAAAAGAAAGATAAGGCGGAAGGGGCAAGCCCATCATGAAGACTCCCACTCCTGTTAAAATCAATAAGAAAAGTAGCATCTTCATGCTTGATTTAAATTTATTGGCGATCAAGGCTCCGATGATAGAGCCGATAGCCCCAAATGTTAAGATGGTCGCATAGGCTCCTTTGACCCCATAAAGGCGATTGGAAAATGGGAGTAAAAACTCAAAAGCTGCAAAGAAGAAATTGACACTGGAAGCCACCAAGAGGAGAAAGAAAATCTCTTTCTGATGCCAGATGTAGTCTAGTCCATCTTTCATATCCGAAAAAATATCTTTTCCCGTAAACTGTTTCTTTTCCTGAACCTTGGCTTCTTCTTTCGGAAGGAAAGCGACCAGAACAAAGGCGATGAAAAAGGTCAGCGCATCCAGTAAGAGGGTCGCGTGGAGACTGGCAAATTGTAAAACAAGGAAAGAGAATACAGGTGAGCTAACACCGACAACCTGTAAGACCAACTCCAAGCGGGCATTATAGGTCACAATCTCATCTTTCTCTACAACTTCTGTGATAATAGCTTTGTTGGCCGTACGAGAAAAAGCAAAAGCAATGGCCTGGACAATATTGGCAAAAATCAGGGCCGCAATCATCATGCTATCATTCGTGATAAAAGAAATGCCCAAACAAAGGAGACCACAAACCAAGTCGGTTGTCATCAAAATCTTGCGACGGGAAAAACGGTCTGAGATCACGCCTCCAAATGGATTGACTAGAATGGAGGTGACGAGTTCAGAAATCTGATAGATCCCCAACACTGTCTTTCCTACCGTCCCCATCGAGGCCAGCCAAACACTGTTCCCATAGTCATAGAGCATATTTCCCATTCTATTGATCGCCCCACGAGCAATTAATTGGACTGCATGTCGATTCATAAAAAACCTCCTTCATTTTCTGAAACTATTGTATCAGTTCATGAAAGAGGTTTTCATTTTGTCCCCTATTTGGGAAAAATAATGGTTTACAAATTTATCAAAGGATCCCTACTGTTCTTTTGATTGAAGCTGCTTAGCTACTAGCTGAGCCAAGAATGAAAAGAGAATAACCCCAGCTCCAATCAAGAGAAATGATTCCATACGGACGCTTGGCAACCAAGTCATCAACCCTTTGGCGATGGGCATAAAGAGAACAGCCAAGGTATAAATTGTGCTCAATACTCTACCTAGATAATCATCTTCCACCTTGGTTTGTACTTGGGAAAAAACGTGGATGTCGAAAATGGTCACAAAAAATTCACAGACCAGATTTCCTGAAAAGGAAAGATAAGGTGGAAGGGGCAAGCCCATTATGAACACTCCTATCCCTGCCAAAAGCAGTAAAAACAGGAGAATTCTCATACTTGATTTCATTTTATTGGCAACGAGTGCTCCTAGAATAGATCCAATAGCTCCCAGCGTTAAAATGGTCGCATAAGCTCCTTTAACCCCGTATAGACGATTCGAGAAGGGAAGTAAAAACTCAAAAGCTGCAAAAAAGAAATTGACGCTAGAAGCCACTAATAAGAGAAAGAAAATCTCTTTCTGATGCCAGATATAGTCTAACCCATCCTTGATATCAGAAAAAATATCTTTCCCGGTAAACTGTTTCCTCTCTTGCACCTTAGCTTCTTCTTTCGGAAGGAAAGCCACTAGGACAAAGGCAATGAAAAAGGTCAGCGCATCTAATAAGAGGGTCATATGAAGACTGGCAAATTGTAGAACTAGGAAAGAAAAAACAGGTGAACAGACACTAACAACCTGTAAGACTAACTCCAAGTGAGCGTTATAGGTCACAATCTCTTCTTTCTCTACCACCTCGGTAATAATGGCTTTATTGGCAGGTCGAGAAAAACCAAAGGCAATGGCCTGAACAATATTGGCAAAAATAAGAGCCGCAATCATCAAGCTATCATTTGTGATAAAAGAAATCGCCAAACAAAGGAGTCCACAAACCAGGTCGGTCGTCATCAAAATCTTGCGACGAGAAAAACGGTCTGAAATCACTCCTCCAAAAGGATTCACGAGAATCCCTGTCACTAACTCAGAAATTTGATAGATCCCTAATACCGTCTTTCCTATAGTCCCCATCGAAGCCAGCCAGACACTATTTCCATAGTCATAGAGCATATTTCCAATTTTGTTAATAGCTCCACGACTAATTAATTGGACCGCATGTCGGTTCATAAAATCTCGTTTATCACTGTCCTATTTAGAACATTCATTTTTTACAAATTTATCAAAGTGTTCTTGATAATAGGCCACCTGCTCCGGCAGTCCTAGCACGTCAAAAATATGCATGGCTTCCTGCATTTGCTGCCGCCCTTCTTCTGTTTGCCCCTTTTGATACAGGGCAAATCCCTTGAGATAATGAAAGACATTGCGTTCGTAGAGCTTGATGCTCTTGCCGATAATCTTTTCTACATAGGCTTCAAAATAGCTGGCGTCTTCAAAAGAACGGTGTTCTAAACAATGCTGGTAGCAATTGAGGGCTAGAATCAAGACCAGTTTTCGATGGCGACCAATTTCCTTGTAGAAATCTTCACGCTCCATCACTTCTCTACCAAGCCGAGTGACATAATCCACATCATAAAAGCTATAAAGATTGCCAAAGAGGATCAACTCATACATGGTCCATTCTTCTGTCTGAAAGAGATAGTCCGCCACCTTGTCCAGATCACTCTGCTTCATCGTGTAGCTGGCATCTCTCTGGCAAATCAAGCCTTGTAGCAGGATCCAGTTCAATTCAAAATAGAGGGGATTGGTCGAACTCTTAGCTTTTTCAAGTTCCTCCTCTTGAAGCCTTTGAAAACCCGCAATATCGTTTGCATAATAAAGAGGAACCAACTGAGCAATTAAGGACACATGCTCATGGTGTTGGAAATTTCTGGCCTTATCCATAAAATTCTCAATCGTCACATGGATATTGTCTAATATCTCAAAGAAGCGCGACGTAGCTAAATCCGACTCCCCCAATTCAAAACGGGATAATTGGGAGGTCGAGCAGGCTTCTCCTGCAGCTTCTTTTAACGAATAATTTTTACTGATTCGAAATTCACGAAAAACTTTGCCTAAATCTTCCATTTGATTACCACTTAAATTCCTTTAAGTGCCTTTCTAACTCTTGCAAGTACCCTTCGTAGAATCCTTGATCTTCTTTCACGGAAACATCTAATTGTCTTAGGTAGGAAATCAGCCAATCAACCAATAGATCATACTGATGAAGAGGTAGGCGTTTCATCTGCTCTTCAACAAAAGAAATGGCCTCTGTAAAGCGCTCCTCTTCTAAGACTTGCTGAAGATAGCGAGCCCCGTTGATGAGTCTTCCTTCCTCATCCTCATACTGCCCCAAATCTAAATTCTGAATCTGTAGGCGCAAAGTTGTACCAATCATGTCGGCTACACCTTTAACCTGCTTCATAAACCAATCATTTTCAGTCGCCATAATGTTCTCCTTATACAAATTAGAAAACTATACTTACTGCGCTAGTTCTTCCCATTCTAGCATGGCTTCTTCTTGGGCGACAGTCAGCTGGTCGATTTGCTACTGGCTCTCCATGAGTTCGCCGGGTTCATTGATGGCCTGCAGCTTCTTTTAACGAATAATTCTTACTGATTCGAAGTTCGCGAAAAACTTTTCCAAGATCTTCCATCTATTCCACCTGCTCTGACAGTTCTGCCCACTCTTCCATGACTGCTTCCTGCTGGACAGTCAGTTGATCCAGCTCGCTCTGGAGTTGGACCAAGTCAGCTGCATCGTTGGTGCTATGCATGGTTTCGGTGATGTCTTGGATTTTTTGATCCAGCTCTTCCATCTCTGCTTCCAATTGCTCAATGCGACGGGTGATTTTCCGGAGTTCCTTCTGGTTTTGCTTTTGCAGGTGATAGTCATTGCTGGTGACTTCTTCGGTCGAAGAGACAGACACGGCTTCTGCTTTCGCTGCAGCAAGAGCCTCTAACTCAGCTTTTTTCTCCAGATAATAATCGTAGTCTCCTAGATAAAGAGTTGAGCCCTCTTCTGAGAGTTCCAAAACTTGTGTAGCAACCCGATTGATAAAGTAACGGTCGTGGCTGACAAAGAGTAGGGTGCCGTCAAAATCAATTAAGGCATTCTCCAGCACTTCCTTGCTATCGATATCCAAGTGGTTGGTCGGCTCGTCGAGAATCAAGAAATTGTTATTTTCCATAGACAGCTTGGCTAGAAGCAAGCGGGCCCGCTCTCCACCTGACAGCATGCCGACGGTTTTCTTAACATCATCCCCAGAGAAAAGAAAGGCTCCCAGGCGATTGCGAATTTCCACTTCTGGCGTCAGTTTAAAGTCATTCCAGAGCTCATCCAAGACACTGTTGTGAGGCGTTAGTTTACTTTGGGTCTGGTCATAGTAGCCCACCTCGACATTGGCCCCAAAACGGGCTTCCCCCTTGATAAAAGGAATCTGTCCGACAATAGACTTGATTAAGGTCGATTTCCCGATCCCATTTGGTCCCACAATAGCGACTGCATTCATCTTGCGGATATCCAAATTAATAGGCTCTGAGAGGATTTGATCGTCATAGCCGACGGCTGCCTCTTCTACTGTCAGGACGACATTTCCAGATGTCTTATCGGAATGGAAGGTCATATGGGCAGACTTGGTCCCAGCTTCAGGCTTATCTAAGCGCTCCATTTTTTCCAACTGCTTGCGTCGAGACTGGGCTCGCTTGGTAGTCGACGCCCTCACCAAATTACGATTAACAAAGTCTTCGAGAGCAGCTATTTCTTTTTGTTGCTTCTCGTAGTTCTTGGCTTCAGTCAGCAATTTTTGTTCTTTTTGCTCGACAAAGCTGGAGTAATTGCCGACATAGCGGTCCAAGGAATGCTTGGTCAAGTCCAGTGTAATGGTGGCGACCTTGTCTAGGAAATACCGGTCGTGGCTGACAATGAGAAGAGCTCCGCTATAATTAACCAAGTAATTTTCCAACCAGGCGATGGTCTCAATATCCAAGTGGTTGGTTGGCTCATCCAACACCAAGAGATTTGGCTTTTCCAAGAGCATCTTGGCCAGAGCGAGACGGGTATTTTGCCCACCAGACAGCTCTTCAATCTTCATCTGCCACATGGACTCATCGAACTTGAAGCCGTTAAGAATCGCGCGGATATCTGCCTCATAGGTAAAGCCACCAGCTTGACGGAATTCTTCCGATAAACGGTCATAATCCTGCATGAGCTTTTCTAAGTCAGCCCCAGTTTTTTCCCCCATCTCAAGCTCCATCTGCCGCAAAGTTTTCTCCGTTTTACGGAGGTCGTCAAAGACATGAAGCATCTCATCGTAGATGGTATTGGACGACTCAAAGCGGCTATCCTGGGCCAGATAGGAGAGAGAAAGATCCCGCTTTTTATTGATTTCCCCAGAAGTCGGCTCTTCTTCTCCCACCAAGATTTTTAAGAGGGTAGACTTACCGGCTCCGTTCTTTCCAACCAAGGCAATCCGGTCCCGTTCATCCACCTGCAGGCTGATATTATCAAAAAGAACCTCCCCTGCAAAAGAGCGTTCAATTTTGTTGGCTTGTAAAATAATCATGTCCCTATTTTACTATCTTTTTTCAGATTAAACAAGGAAAGACGAGCCATCAAAAAAATCCTGAGCCCCTTGAGGCTCAGAACTTTTAGAAAGTATTTTAAAACTTATTCTTCCTTGTATAATTGTCGGACTGCTTCCACATCTGTATCCTGAATACTGTAGAAAGAGCCGGCCGGTTGCATGACCGATTCTCCATCCGTGTGGTCCAGCCCAATCGCATGGCCTAGCTCATGCTCAGCTGTATTGACAATCCGATCATAACTATAGTTATAGACATAATTTAAAAGATAATGGCGATTGAGACGCACTGTGATGTGGGTGAAGCGGTTGGTTAATAGGTTGGTCTGAGAAGCAGTCTCTCCTGCAGCAGAAACTGATGCGTTATCCATTTCCGTCAAGACCACATTAGCCTCTTTTTCATTTGTAACCAACTTGAAGGTAAAGGCGCCTGTTTGGTTCCAAGCCTCAATAGCATCCCGATAAGCTTTTACAAAAGTTTGACTGATATTGGGATCCAAATAGACCGTAGCTTCCGCTTTTTCCCAGCGAGCGCCACTATGCTCATGATTGTCTGTCTGCGTAGTCTGTGAGCTAGGTGCCATCCCAAAGCGCGATGCAAACCCCTGATCTCCAAATAAATTGCCGACTTGATAAACAACCTTTTGGGCAGCTCGTCCAAACCCATCCATACCAGAACTAGGAGAATCTGTGAAATAGATGATCCCCACTAGGACGAGAAAACTGATGGCAATGGTCCAGAAAAATCCCCAAAAAAGACTCCAAGCCATGCGAAGGATTCCTCTGAAAAATCGAAAGATGGTTCTCATACATTCTCCTTTCTCTTAAAGAAGGTATGCCATTGTAACACCCCATTCTTAAAAATAACTTAAATAGCCATGCTTTCCAACTTATTGATGAACGGTTACTTTGCCTGTCCGATAATCCAGGCTAATCCCACTTTGAACATTAGGAACAAAAACATTGAACTCAAGGGTCCCATCACTTGATTTGGCTTCGATCTGAGAACCTAATGGAATCAAATCTTTCGGCTGGTTGTAGATCAAGGTCACCCGATAGCGGATCCGCTTGTTCTTATCCAGTGCTTTTCGAACCAGGGTCTCGTAGTAGTTTTGACCGGTGGAATGAGGGTCATTGGCTTGATTGGACCAAGCCGTTTGCACAGCGATATTTTTGGGATTGCTAGTCGAAGCATCAAAACCTTTGAGATTACCGATCAAGGCGTAGCCCAATAGGTGGCCCCGATCCACAGCATGGTCATACTCACCGGATAGATTGTGGACCTGATTCCAACCTGCTGGTTTCCAATCGGTTAGGCCACTTCCTGTTGCCTCCCGATCTCTATACTGGCGAGTCGCCTTGGTCATAATAGCGTTCGCAACCGTCGGCACGGTCTTTCCATTCACTTCTTTTGTCTTGTTATCCGCATAGGGTTGACTAGCCACACTGGCATCCAGATCTGTCCGATTCCCCTTAACTACAAAGGCTCCTGCGCCGTTCCATTCCAAGTCATTCCCTAATTGTGAACGGGCAGATTTCGTTAATACAGAGCTAGCTAACTCTTTACTAGGTGTTTCTTGTTGGCTACTAGTCACCACCGAAACAACCTGATCTGTCGCTTCTTTTACCGTCGGTTGATTAAAATAATAGCCACCAATAGCTAGGGCCGTTGCCACCACAAAACCTGCTAGTGTTTGTTTGGTTCGTTTGCTTACTGTTTGTTTTGCCATACCTCTCTCCAAAAAAGAGCAGCGCTAGATGGGTCATTGACTCGATTCGCTGCTCTCCTTTTTACTCAATTTTAGTTAAAAGCTTATTTGCCTGTTAGTTTTCCAATAATTTCTGACCAGGTATCCGGAGAGAGAATGGACCATGGATTTTTTCCATCGCCAATCACTCCATAGCCAATGACCAAACCAACTGCAAAAATGATGATTCCAATCACAGCCAACAGGAGGACAATTCCTAGCTGTTTTCCAACATAGCGAAGATTAGTTTTCATCGTCTTCTTCCTCTACACGTTTCACGTCTGCACCTAGCGCCACCAATTTCTCATGGAATTGATAATAACCACGATCTAAGTGACTTAATTTGCTGACCTTTGTTTCTCCTTCTGCTACCAAGCCCATCAAGACCAAGGTTGCACTTGCTCGTAAATCGGTCGACATGACCTCTGCACCTTGGAAGCTTTCCCCTCCAACGATACGAGCTGTATCCCGCATAATATCCGAGTGAACGCCCATTCGACGCATTTCTTCCAAATGCTGGAAGCGATTCTCAAAGACCGTTTCAATCATGGTTGACTCACCTTTAGCCATGGCCATCAAGGCTGTGAATTGAGCCTGCATATCGGTTGGGAATCCTGGGTAGGGAAGGGTTTTAACGGTTACTGGACGGAGCTTACTGATATCCGACTGAATCCGAATGCCATTTTCTTCTTCGGTTACCGTTACACCCATCTCCTGCATCTTAGATAGAAGCGGACGGTTGTGTTCCCAAATGGCATCTTCGATTAATACGTCTCCACCAGTCATGGCTGCCCCAATCATAAAGGTTCCAGCCTCGATGCGGTCTTGCACAACATTGTGGTCTGCACCGTGCAAGCTCTCCACACCAACGATGGTCAAGGTCTCAGTTCCTGCTCCCTTAACATTAGCCCCCATTTTATTTAGCAAGAGTGCTAGGTCAACAATTTCAGGTTCCCGAGCTGCATTTTCAATTACAGTGACTCCATCAGCCAAGGTTGCGGCCATCATAATATTTTGTGTCGCCCCAACTGATGGGAAGTCCATATAGATGTGTGCACCCTTTAGACGATCTGCTTTTGCTTCAATATAGCCAGCTGTTTGGGTAATTTCAGCTCCCATAGCTTCCAGACCTTTCAGATGGAGGTCAATCGGACGACTACCGATCGTACAGCCTCCAGGCATGGAAACTTTAGCATGGCCATTGCGTGCCAAGACAGGACCCAAGACAACGATAGAAGCCCGCATCTTACTCACATATTTATAAGGTGCTTCCTCAGACAATTTCTCTCGTGCATCTACGACAACTGTATTTTCTTCTTCATTGAAGGTCACTTGTGCATTCAACCCACGAACAACATTGTTCATTGTAAAGACATCTGATAAAACAGGTACATTTTTCAAGGTTGTCACGCCCTCACTTGCTAGAACTGTTGCAGCAAGAAGAGGAAGGACAGCATTTTTTGCTCCTTCGATTTTGACGGTTCCAACCAGTCGATTATGACCACCATTAACAATTATTTTTTCCATACGGGATTGTTCTCCAATTTCTTAAAGTCACGCTTTCTATCATACCATATTTTTTATAAAATGTGGCTAGAATTGGCCAATAAAAATCTGCCGACTCATCTCATAGACACTAATAAAAAATGAGCTGGCTAGATAGCCGATTCCAACGCTGATCATCAAGATCAAAAAACGGATTTTAACCGCATTTTCAGCACTTACTTTTAAAAACTTTTCCCATTGAACCAGGTTTATCAATAGGTAATAGGCAAAAAAGATAAACAATAGATGGCTTGAAAGATTAAAAATCATTTGAATCATACAGCTATTATACCATATTTGGTCCGTACTTTCTTCTTTTGATTCTCTCCCAACAAAAATAAGGTGAGGACAAAACCTCCACCTTATTTGAATATCTTATAAACGATTTCCGACATTAATCCGGTTAATGGCGCGTTGAAGAGCAATTTTAGCACGACGTTCCATATCAACCGAATGCTGATCTTTGGCTTCTTCAATCGCTTTTTCAGCTCGCAGTTTGGCACGTTCTGCACGACTAATGTCGATATCTCGAGCACGTTCGGCAGAATCGGCAACAATGGTAATGACATTATCAGCTACTTCGATAATCCCCCCATTGACTGCAATCCAATCAATATGTTTGTCATCGTCGACACGACGAACCTTTACTTGGTCTACAGCCAAAACCGAAATGGTATTGATATGATGAGGTAAAATCCCTAATTCACCATCAATTGTCTTGACAGATACAAATGCGGCATGATGATCATAAACCAGTCCATCCGGTGTAACGATTTGGACGTTCATTTGACTCATCTTTCACCTCTTCTTAGAATCCCATTTTTTCAGCTTTGGCGATCACATCTTCGATCGATCCAACACCACGGAAGGCATCTTCAGGAAGATGGTCATATTTCCCATCCAAAATTTCTTTAAAGCCACGAACAGTTTCTCCAACTGGTACATAAGAACCAGGTTGACCTGTAAATTGTTCTGCAACGTTGAAGTTTTGTGACAAGAAGAATTGGATCCGGCGAGCACGAGCAACCAAGGTCTTTTCTTCGTCAGACAATTCATCCATCCCCAAGATAGCAATGATATCTTGCAATTCATGGTAACGTTGAAGGACGCGTTTGACCTCAGAAGCGACTGCATAGTGTTCTTCTCCTACGATTTCTGGAGAAAGGGCACGTGAGCTTGATGCCAATGGATCCACCGCTGGGTAGATCCCCAATTGTACCAATTTACGTTCCAAGTTGGTGGTTGAATCCAAGTGGGCAAAAGCGGTTGCTGGCGCTGGGTCTGTATAGTCATCGGCTGGCACATAGATGGCTTGGATCGATGTAACAGAACCTTTCTTCGTTGACGTAATCCGTTCTTGCAATTGCCCCATTTCAGTTGCCAAAGTAGGTTGGTAACCAACGGCTGATGGCATCCGTCCCAAAAGGGCTGATACTTCAGATCCAGCTTGGGTGAAACGGAAGATATTGTCGATAAACAAGAGAACGTCCTGACCTTCAACATCACGGAAATATTCCGCAATGGTCAAACCAGTCAAAGCAACACGCATCCGTGCTCCAGGTGGCTCATTCATTTGTCCAAAGACCATGGCTGTTTTTTCAATAACGCCAGATTCTTTCATTTCCCAGTAAAGGTCATTCCCTTCACGAGTACGTTCCCCAACACCGGTAAATACAGAAATCCCACCGTGTTCTTGGGCAATATTATGGATTAATTCTTGAATCAAGACGGTCTTCCCAACTCCGGCACCACCGAAGAGTCCGACCTTCCCACCTTTCAAATAAGGGGCTAAGCGGTCAATAACCTTGATCCCTGTTTCAAGAATTTCTTCTGAAGTAGAGAGCTCGTCAAAGGATGGAGCTTTTTTGTGGATGGAGTCACGAGGAGCATCCTGAGGAAAAGGTTGATCCAAGTCAATGGTATCTCCAAGAACATTGAAGACACGTCCCAAGGTTTCTTTTCCGACTGGAACAGAGATTGGACGACCTGTGTCCAAGACTTCCATTCCACGTGTTAAACCATCAGTTGATTCCATGGCGATGGTCCGTACGACCCCATCACCAAGTTCCAAAGCTACTTCAAGAACGACTTTTGATTTTTGTTGGTCATTTTTATAGACTACAAGCGCATTATTGATCTCAGGAAGTTTATCTCCAACGGAAAAGGCAACGTCTACGACGGGACCTACGACCTGAGAAATTTTGCCTAAACTCATGTCATTCTCCTATTCTAAGTAATTTCTACTGCTCAAAAGTTCTCTTTCGAGCATCTGTTTTTGTATATAAAATTGTATCCGACAACTATTCAAGGGCGCTAGCACCTGCAACGATTTCGGTAATTTCTTGTGTAATCGCTGCTTGACGAGCACGGTTGTATTGAATCGTTAATTCATCAATGACTTTCTTGGCATTGTCTGTTGCAGTTTGCATGGCCATCATCCCAGCAGCATTTTCAGCTGTTTTAGCATCAATAATGGCACCATAGATCATGCTTTCAGCAAATTGAGGGAGCAATTGATCCAAAATGGCATCTCGACTAGATTCCAATTCTAGATTCAATACATAATCCTCATCTGCTTCATTGGGGTCCAAATCAATAATCGGAAGCATCTGTTCTACCCGCATTTGACTAGTCAAACTGTTGACGTGATGGTTGTAACAGACGTACAACTCATCAAACAAGCCTTCCTGATACATTTGGACTGTTTTCGAAATGATCGTACGAACTTCCTTAAAGCTAGGTTGATCAGGCAAACCACGCAATTCATAAACCGGCTGAATCCCACGGGCACGGAAGAAATCCGCCCCGACACTTCCAATACAGATCACTTCAAAGTCATCTCCAATTGGATGGTATTCTGCCTTCATTTCCATCATGGTTTTAAGGATGGAGGCATTGTAGCCTCCGACCAAACCACGATCGGATGTAATCACGATATAAGCTGTCTTTTTTACCGGCCGACTCACCAACATGGGATGGGACTTAGCATTTTCTGTTTCATGTCCATGGAGCAAGTCTGTTAGTAACTTACGTACCTTAGCAGCATAAACCTGAAAATCCTTGGCTGCTTGCTCCGATTTTCCGAGTTTAGCAGCAGACACCATCTGCATGGCATTGGTAATTTGACTAGTATTTTTAGTGGATGCAATTTTATTTTTTATATCATTTAATGAAACTGCCATCTTCCACTCCTATTTCTATTTGAAATTTGACTGGTTGACAAATTCTGTAAGGGCTGCATCCAGTTCTTCTTCTGCTGGAAGATCATGTGTCGAACGAATCGTCTCAAAGATTTGATTAAAATGTGCTTCAAAGTAATCAAACAACTCTTCTTGGAAACGAAGAATATCGTCTACTGGAACACTATCTAAGAAACCATGAGTCAAGGCATACAAGATCACGACTTGTTTTTCAACTGTCAATGGTTCATGAACGGGTTGTTTCAAGACTTCAACTGTTCGGCGACCACGGTTCAATTTCGCTTGAGTCGCAGCATCCAAGTCACTACCAAATTTCGTGAAGGCTTCCAATTCACGGTATGAAGCGAGGTCGATACGAAGAGTACCCGCAACTTTCTTCATAGCCTTGATTTGGGCAGCTCCCCCTACACGGGATACAGAAGAACCTGCATCAATGGCCGGACGAATACCAGCATTGAACAAACTATCTTGCAAGAAGATTTGTCCATCTGTGATCGAAATCACGTTGGTTGCGATATAAGCAGAAATATCTCCTGCTTGGGTTTCAATGATTGGAAGAGCTGTAATAGAGCCACCACCCAATTCATCTGAAACTTTAGCTGAACGTTCCAACAAACGGCTGTGGAGATAGAAGACATCCCCTGGGAAGGCTTCACGTCCTGGTGGACGACGAAGAAGAAGGGACAATTCACGGTAGGCTACGGCTTGTTTTGACAAATCATCATAGACGATCAAAACGTGTTTACCGTTATACATGAACTCTTCTGCCATGGCAACCCCGGCATAAGGTGCCAAGTAGAGCAATGGAGACGGTTGGGAAGCCGAAGCGGTTACCACAATCGTATAATCCATGGCTCCGTATTTACGAAGAGTTTCTACTTGCGTACGAACTGTTGATTCTTTTTGACCAATCGCCACATAGATACAGATCATGTCTTGACCCTTTTGGTTCAAGATGGTATCGATGGCAATCGAAGTTTTCCCTGTTTGACGGTCCCCGATAATCAATTCCCGTTGGCCACGTCCGATTGGAACGAGGGCATCAATGGCTTTCAAACCAGTTTGTAGGGGTTCTGAGACAGATTTCCGTTGCATAACACCAGGAGCTGGTGTTTCAACTGGACGGAATTTATCTGTCACAATCTCACCCAAACCATCTACTGGTTGGCCAAGTGGGTTGACAACCCGACCAATCAAGGCATCCCCTGCAGGGACTTCCATGATTTTACCTGTACGACGGACAGAGTCTCCTTCACGAATATCCGTGAAATCACCCAAGATGATGATCCCGACATCCGTTGTCTCTAAGTTTTGGGCCATCCCGTATGAGCCATTTTCAAAGATCAACAACTCACCACTCATGGCATTTTCAAGACCATGAGCACGGGCAATCCCGTCACCAATGTAGGTTACAACACCTGTCTCAGTGACGTCAAAGTTTGGCTTGAAATTTTCAATTTGTTGCTTAATTAAAGCGCTGATTTCTTGTGCGTTAATCGCCAAAATTCACACCACTTTCTATTTCAATTTAGATTTTATAACTTGCAATTGGTGTTTGAGACTGGTATCCAACGTTTTATGATTGGCTGTCACGACAAAGCCACCAATTAAATCTGGATCGATCTTTTGTTGGATCGAGCGAACTTGAATCCCAAATTTTCTTTCGATAATGGGGATTAGCTTTTGCTCTTGAACAGGATCCAAACCAGCAACTGTCGTAACAGTGACGACAAATGCGTTGCTCAACAGTTGAATCTGATCCAAACAAATCGTTACAATGTCATAAAATAAGGCTTCACGATGATTGAGAATAACCACTTCAATCAAATGGTCGAGTAATTGTGAATCAGAGGGTTGAAAAAGTCTTAGACTTTTTGCTTTCTCTTCATCCTCTACACCGATATGAGCTAAGAAGTTAGCAAGTCCAGTCTCCTCAAAAATGCCCTTGATTTGGGTCAATTTTTCAAAGACAAGATCTTGTTCTCCTTTTTCAAAGACCAATTGAACAAAAGGCTGGGTATATTTCTCAATCACCATCAGTTGCTTTTTGTCCATTAGGCTTCTCCTAATTCATCAAGATAGCGATCGATCAGTTGGCGTTGACCTTCAGCATCCAGCTGTTGACTCAACAATTTGCTGGCAAGATTGACAGTGAGATCTGCCACATCGCCTTTGATACTGTTCAATGCTTCTTCTTTGTTATGCGCAATTTCTTGTTGCGCTTTTTCTTTCAAACGTACTGCTTCTTGAGTGGCTTCTGAAAGGATCTGAGATTTGTTCTTTTCTGCAGTTTCCTTTGCATTTTCGACAATAGACGCAGCTTCTTTGCGGCTACCTGCCAACTCTTCTTCACGTTTACTTGCTAGTTCCTCAGCTTTTTGACGAGCTGATTCTGCTCCATCAATATCATCTGTAATCTTTTTGGCACGCGCTTCTAAAATTCCATTGATATTGTTCCATGCAAATTTCTTTATTAAAAAGATTAATAATAGGAAGGAACCAGCAATGAGAATAAAGTTACCAATAATTTCACTCATTGATACATGCATTCTTCTACTCCTCCTCTACTTACTCTTCACCATTAATTTTCTTACCAATATAAATTGATGACAACATGGTAAACACATAGGCTTGGATACATGAAATGAAAATCGAAAACGCTGTCCACGCCATGCTTCCAATAAAGGCAAATGGATACCAATAAACAGCTTGATGCGACAAAGTCACAAGCAAGCTTGCTAGTACCTCACCCGCAAAGATATTTCCGAAGATCCGAAGGGCCAAGGAGGCAAAGTTCGTTAATTCTTCCAAAATATTCATGGGGGTCATAAATCCGGGTGTCACAAAAGCCTTTAAATATTCCTTCACACCACGTCTGCGAATTCCTTCTACATGGGCGATTAAGGTGATCAAAAATGAAAAGGCAAAGTCATAACCCAGGTTAGCGGTTGGTGATGTCCACAAATTGTAACCATTGGTCGTTTCGATTTTAGCCATCAATCCAATGTTATTGGCTACTAAAAGAAAGAGGAAAAGAACAAACAAGAACAAGGAATAGTCCTTTATGTAATGTTCCCCAATATTTCCTTTTGTAAAGCCTACGACAAAGTCATATGCGTATTCCAGCACATTTTGTTTGCCTTTTGGTCGGATCGACATTTTTCGACTGGCCCAATAAATGAAGCCAAAAACGGCGAAAACAGAAATCAGGGTCATAGCAAGTAGGGTCAAATTAAAAGATACAGGTCCAAGAGTAATCGTTGGATTGATACTTTCTTCCAAGGTTTGACACCTCCTTTTCTAAAATAGAAGCGTCTATTTGATAATAAAGGCCATAACCAAGGTTACGAAGAAAGTACCTTCGACAAAGGCAACACCAAGAATCAAGAGGCTACGCAATTGACCGATAATTTCTGGTTGACGAGACGCAGATTTCAATAAGCTACTCATCATCAAACCTTCTGCCAGTGATACACCAAAACAGGCTAAACAAAGACCTAAAAATGTTAAATTCATGATGAATTCTCCTTTTATAAATTTTACCTCCTTAGTTTACTCCTAAAAGATATAATAGTCAAATATTTCCTATAAAAGTAAGCGTTTTAGTGAAATTACGTTATTTTTTTAATATGATAATTTTTCCTATCTACGATTGATTTCTTTTAATTTTTAGACGCTTTGTCCACCTCTATTCATTTTTTCTTCTAAAAAACTCTCACCTGCTCAGCAGATGAGAGAATTCGATTATTTAAAGATAGACGTTTTGAAACTGTCTGTTTGTTGCAGTAATTTCTTAAAGATTTTTTCTTTCAAGGCAAGGGTATTGTCAAATTTGACAGAACCATTCTTCAAGCTGGCCTGATCTTTTTCAACCGCAGTTGCAAAGGCTTGTTTTAAGTCATCATAAGTGCTATAAGTAGTCCCATCAACTTCAATAGCCTGAAGTCCATTTTTAGCACTGGTCACCACTTCGTTGAAGTATGCTTTCTTCCAGTCTTCAAGGGTACTGAATGTTCCATCAGAAATCTTTTGAATGATGTAATCATCCCCTAAAGTCGCATGACCTGCTTGTTTGGATTCTTGTTTATACTTGTTTGAAGCATAGCCTAAGAAGCCTTTTTCATAACCATAGTAGCCCCAGAGTCTAAAGGTATTGTGTTTGAAGGACATGGCTCCAGGAGCCCCTTCACTGGTGTTTCCACCATAGATCCCTGTCATCATCGGCACCGTCACATAGGCTGAGCCAAAGTCTGATGGATTATAGACACCATTTCCAGGACCACGATTGGTCATGAAGTTGTTGGTGATGAGATCATCTACTGAATGTAAGGTGATGGCTTTTTCCTCATCACTCAAAGGACGCACCTTATCAAATTGATTCTTGGTATTAGCCCCTCGGTATTGTTTATCAACCTTCTTGAACCATGCATTGTTCAAGTCTTGACTGCCTTTATTGAGGACGGCTTCTCCTTCTAGGTAATCCAGAAGCATGAGAGTGTCATTATAGCCTTTCATATACCGATCAATTTCGTCACGTGACTTCAAATCATTTGGATTGGTATTGTACCATTGGTTTCCATCGTTAGGACGCTCATAGGCCATGTTGATACCTAAGGCCTTGTATTCCCCATTTGGATTGGATACGGATGGTGTTTGCAACATTCCTTGGGCAAAGGCTTCAATATCAGTTCCTTCGCGGTGTCTCCAACCACCTAAGTAAACCATACGTGCATTTACGTTCGTCGATTCGTGCGTGAAG
>CAUCUH010000009.1:0-25760 GCA_958445905.1 uncultured Streptococcus sp. | reverse complement strand
TCTGCAACCGGGCGTTGGCCCGTACCGACGACCTGCGTGTCCTCCGCTATATCCATGATTCACTGTCGACAGTTGTTCGAGATACTCCATCACCTCTCGTGCTTGATCAGATAATTGCTTGGCTTGAATGACCACACAGGGGTCGTTTTCTGGGATATCTTGTTTTTCCTCAAAACGAATCTTCATTCCTACTCCAATTCTCACTTACATTCTTTTACTCGATCTTTTTGCCAAGGAAATCCAAATCCCCAAAGCTAGAAGAATACCTCCTAACACTATAAGGTATGTTTGTTCCTTTGTCAATAAGGCTTGCCATTTGAGCTGAACACCCATTTTTTCTTGAAACTCTTGAAGAAGATTATCTTGACCTTTAAAGGTCTCACTTAATGCTTCTTTCATGAGGACTTGTCGATAAAGTGCAGCAATATAAGTTGCTGGGGTACATTTCATTAGTAGTTGAGCAAAATTAGGTAGAACGCCCAAAGGTACATAAGTCCCTACCAAAAAACCAGAAGCTGTACCCACTATGGTCGAAAACTTCCCAAGACTGTCTACTGATTGGAAAAAATAAACAAAAATGGCATTCACTAAGCTAGAAAGTAGGCTACTAAGGAGCATAATGAGGAGCACTTCAGGTAATAGAGATAAGGTTGGAACTTCTCTAAAATAGCCACACATCAGCACATACATAAGGATCTGCATGGAAAAAGAAATGATGATCGCACTCGTTAGATACGAAAATGCTAACCGCCACTTTCCTTGATCCGATAAATAAAGATCCTGATCTACTTGATGTTCACGGTCCTTTACTAACTGAGTCAGGGCAGCCAGACTTGTCGTAATCCCTGTCACAGCTAGCGTCCCACTCATTAACCAATTATTTAACACAGGACCACTATTGGGGAGCTGAGCCCAAGCATCTGTTAGATTTTTTTGAAGAAAAATAATATAAAGAATAAAGGAAATCAAGGCTCCCAACAGAGAGAAGAAAACTCCTGAACGATTTCTGAAGTACAATAAAAAATTTCGCTTTAGTAAGGCTAGCATTAGCGAACCTCCCTTCCTGTAAGTGCAATAAAGGCATCATCCATGGTCCCTGGACGAAACTCAAAATGGGCTAGATTATCTCTAACTTGCGCCAGGTAATCAATGGCTTCCCTTTCACTCTTGGGTTGAAAAATATACTCCAATTGACTTTGTTGCTCTACTGACATTCCCGAAGATTTGAGACTTTCTATCTGCTGCATCTCCTTGAAACGAATCTTCAAGATATTAGTAGCATACTGACTCTTAATATCTAGTGCCGATCCTTGAGCAATCACTTCCCCATGGTCTACAATATAAATCTGATCAGCTTCATCTGCTTCGTCAAGATAATGCGTGGTCAAAACAACAGTCATCCCCTCTTCTTTCTGCAATTGATAGAGCAAATCCCAAATAGACTTTCGGGTTTGGATATCCAAACCTGTCGTTGGTTCGTCTAAGAACAGAATATCTGGTTGTGAGAGCAGGGCACGCGCAATGTCAACCCGACGCTTTTGGCCACCTGAAAGCGTCCCGTATTTCTGCTTTTGGAAAGCTGATAGACCTAGCCGATCAATAAGATCAGACACACGATTTGGTTTTAGGTCTTTGTACTGTCTCGCACGAATGGTCAAATTTTCTCTAACCGTTAGCATCTCATCTAAAACACTGGTTTGGAAGACCACACCAATTTTAGTACCTGGTTCATAGATGATTTCACCTTGCGTTGGTTGTTTCAAACCAATCAACATGGAAATCGTCGTTGATTTCCCCGCCCCATTTGGTCCTAGAATCGCATTAAAGGTTCCCTTTTCAAACTGTAAATGAATATTGTTTACGGCTAAATGATTTCCATATCGTTTACTGATGTTTTTAGCTTGTAATATCATGTTCTCTCTCCTTTTGATAAAACCAGTCTAACAAAAAAGCCGCTTAAAAAATGGCTTTTGGGGATAAGTGGTCAAAATGAAGAGATGAGTGGCGAGATAGAAGAGATTAAAATGAGGAAAAAATTTATTGCAGCCATTCTTTTCCCCATTGATTCAAGTCCTTTAAAATTGGCATCAGTGAATTTCCTTTTTCTATCAGCTCATATTCTGTTTGGTACTCTATTAGAGCATCGGTTGCTATCTAGAGGCTCTTTTGTTACACTACTAATATGAATACACCGATTAAACCAAAATTACAACGATTTCAAACAGCCACTGCTTTTGCCTGTCCCATCTGTCAACTGGACCTAGAACTTGTGGAGACCAGTTTTAAATGTCCCAAGGGCCATTCTTTTGATTTGGCTAAATTTGGCTATGTCAACCTGGCTCCCCAGATCAAACAATCAAAGGACTATGACAAAGAAAATTTCCAGAATCGCCAGCTAATCCTAGAAGCAGGTTTTTATGAGCCGATTCTAACAGCGATCGGACAAAAAATTCCGACCAGTGATGCCAAGATTCTAGATATCGGTTGTGGAGAAGGCTATTACTCCCGAAAGCTACAAGAAGCTTATCCCGAAGCTACTTTCTATGCCTTTGATCTTTCAAAGGAATCTGTGCAACTAGCTGCCAAGAGTGACACTAGCTGGAAGGTCAATTGGTTTGTAGGAGACTTGGCTCATTTACCCATTCAATCCAAGAGTATAGAGGTCATTTTGGACATCTTCTCCCCGGCTAATTACGCTGAATTTGAGCGTGTCTTAAAGGCTGAAGGGGTGATCATTAAAGTCGTCCCAACCTCTTCTCATCTGAAAGAAATTCGTCAGTTGGCCCAAGATCAATTGACCAAGCAATCCTACTCCAACCAGGAAATTTTGGAGCACTTTGAAGACCACTGCCAAATTCTCTCATCCGAAACAGTCAGCCTCACCAAGAGTTTAACTCCTGAAGAACGCCAAGCGCTCCTCGCTATGACCCCTCTTCTATTTCACGTTGACCAAGAAAAAATCGACTGGACCCAACTCACAGAAATCACCATTGAAGCTGAGCTTCTAGTTGGGAAAATCAAGATACAAAGGACTTAAAGTAAAAAGGCTGAGACGATTTGTCTCAGCCTTTTTACTCATCTTCTGCATGCTCTGTCATGACTTGTAAAGCACTTTTTAAATCCTTTTTGCTATTTGTGCGATTTTTTCGAGTTCTTCTTTCCGTTGACGATCACTCATATATTCCACTCGTGTAACTTGTGTCACTTTAACCGGTTTAATACCACAGGGTTTCAAGATTTGGGATTTTAGAACCTTTGCGTAGTCTTGAGAAAAAGGAAGAAAAATTTTTGGCGTATTATGCGTCGTAATGATCCATGCTTTTCCATCTAGTTGCCCCACCGGACCTCGAGGTCCATTCTGATAAGCAAAACCTGCAACAAAAACACGATCAATAAAACCTTTTAAAATAGCTGGCATTCCACTCCACCAAGTAGGGAAAATAAAAATCAACTGATCCGCCCAACTCAATAAATCTCTATACGGTTTCATGTCTTCATTATGCTGTAAATCTCTCCTTTTATGCCTTTCATCAAAACGTAAAACCGGATCAAAGTTTTCTTTATATAAGTCTACTATTTTAACCCTATGCTCTGGTGCTAAATGCTTTTGCACAGTTTGAAGGATTGATGCATTATAACTTGTTTCATTCGGATGTGAATAAATTATTAAAACATTCATCAGCTATCTCCTTTTATATAAATATCAAGCATCGTTCTGACGGTCTTTTGAACATCATTTTCTTTAAAGCTTTCTCCAACGGGACTCCTTACCAATAGAGCCAAACCAGCAATAAAACTCCAAAAATGGATCAAAATTTCTGCGTCACTACTAGAAAGATTTTCCTCATCTTTAAGTCTTAACGCTACCGACTTAAAATGTTCAAATCCTGGTAAAGAGGAGTTGACTGAAATAGTTTCCTGGGATAGCTCCAAATAGTTATATGGAAATTTGATAAATAATGCTTCAAATAGATAGGTTTCCTCTTGGGCAAACCTTACAAAGTTACAGCCCATCAGAATTAGTTGAGTTCTTGCATCTATGGAAGTATCAATCCCTTGTATCATATTTGTCAAAAAGAACATTGATAAGTGTTCCATAACCACTTGAATATATCTATCTTTACTTCCAAAATGCTTATAGGGAGCTCCATGAGTCACCCCACATTTTTGAGCTATTGTACGCATAGACATCCGGTCAATCCCGTTAGTTCTAATTTCTTCAATGCCGACCGAAATTAACTTTTCTTTCAGTTCTTCCGTATTCCGTTTCATTTGACCACCTTTCCCTATCAAAGTATACGCCGTCTACTTTTTATAAAGTATACACTGTCTACTTATATTTGTCAAATTAAAAAATACTCAAAACTTAGCTTCAGAGTCTCTGACCTTCTGTTATCTACTCACCTAAGGAAAGTTTCTAAGAAGACTTTATCTTCAATTAAAAAGCTGAGACAAATCGTCTCAGCCTTTTACTCATCTTCTGTATGCTCTGTCATGACTTGCAAGCGATAGGTTTTAGGCGATTTGCCACAGAGTTTGCGGAAAACCTTGTAGAAATAGCCAACATTACTGTAACCGACCTTGTAGCAGATATCTTCAATACTGTCATTGCTCGATAAGAGGAGCTGCTGGGCAGCCTTGATCCGCTGTTTGTTGAGGAGTTCTGCGAAAGTTGCATTGGTTTCTCGTTTAATCAATTGGCCCAAATAGACTGGATTAATAAAGAGACCCTGACTGATGTCCTTGAGTGACAGCTCTTTTTGGTAATCGCGACTAATCACTTGGAGGACACTCGCTACATTTTCATTCATCCGATAGTGGGATAAGAAACGAGACAACTCTTCCTGTATAAAGCTAATCATCTCGCTAAAGGTAGCAGCTTCTTGGACTTTCTTGACCACATCGGCCAAATCATCTCCTTGCAGGTATTCAAATAAATGAAAGACATCCATCAAAAATTGGATAAAGAGTTGCTTGGTCAGCGAAACCTTAGGTGTCTTCTCAAGGATCATTTTTTCCAACCAATCCAGTTCTTCTAAGATCTGTTGGATATTTCCTTGCATGATCACCCGGTAGGCCGGCTCGTAGTAATGAAAGACCTCTTCATCTTGATTGAGAGGGGTCGCTCCATAAAAGAGGCTCCGCTCCACTAGGTCCTTAAATTGATGAAAGTGCTCCTTATAAGGGGGCTCAAAGGCCTTCTCAATCATAGCTTCTTCTTCTTGATCTGAGATAAAGAGTTGAAGATTTTGCCCGAGAACTTGGTAAGACGAGCTGATAAAGCCTTTTTTCTCCTTAGCAATCCCAATCCACAGTGAATTCCGGCCTGCGATATACCGACAAAACTCTTCCTCAGAGATGTCATCGTGAATCAAGCGATTGGCCAACTCTTGGCTTGGTTGCTGGATTTTGTGCTGGATTTTTTCTAGGATATTGCCCATCTCCACCTTATTGACAGGTTTGAGCAGGTAGTCTGCCACGCGCAAATTGAGGGCTGTCTTGACATATTCAAAATCCTGATAGCCTGACATAATGATAAAAGCAGCATCTGGGATCAAATCCTTCATCTCTGCAATCATCTGAAGCCCGGTTTTTCCAGGCATATTGACATCCGTGATCACCACATCCACCGGATGCTCTCGCACATAATCAAGGGCCTGGTCTGCATCTTCTGCAGTTGCGACCACTTCCATATTCCAGTGGTCAAAGGGGATTAATTTTTTTAACCCTTCTGTAATCATATACTCATCGTCTACTAATAAGACTTTGTACATTCTGTCTCCTTTATTCATCTTGAATAGTAATAGTATAGGTCACTCCATGGTGAGGTTGGGAGAAGACTTGGATATGGTAGCGATCTCCAAAATAGAGTAGCATGCGTTCATGGACATTGACAATGCCGATAGACTGCCGACCATTCTTTTCTTCGATTTCTGAGCGTGGATTGCGATTGGCTAGTATCTCTTGAATTTTTTCTAGCTGTTCTTCTTCCATCCCGCGCCCATTATCAGTAACTAGGATCATGACTTGCCCTTCTCCTTGCAAGACTTTGACACTAATCACATTGTCCTTGCGTTTGTGATCCACTCCATGCGCAAAATAGTTCTCGACCAAAGGCTGGATGGTGAATTTGGGAATCTTCATCTTTTCCAAACCTGGATCGATCTTAAAGCCATAGGCAATCGATTTTGGATAACGCACCATGCAGAGGTAGCTGTATTTGCGACAAAATTCGAGCTCATTTTCAACTGTCGTCACTCTCTCATCTGAGATATTATTGCGTAAGAGACTACTAAACTCATAAATAATATCACCCAACTCTTCTTGCTCTTGCATGACAGCATACATCCGGATAAATTCCAGTGTATTGTACATGAAGTGGGGATTGATCTGGGCTTGTAACGCCCGCATATTGGCGTCTTTTTGGCTGAGCTGCAGCTGGTAGATATCCCGAATATTCTTATCCATATTGTCTAACATGGTATTGATCATATTACCAATAACCAGCAGTTCTTGGTCCTTGGTCGAGGTATCAATCCGTCGTTCACTATCGCCTTGACTGATCTGATTCATGGTATCGACCAAATCGAGGACTTGACGCCGGTAATTTTTGAAAATCTGCCGTAATAACAAGTAAAGGATCAAGAAAATTAGGAAAGCAATGGAGAGGAAAGTGGTCAGGTTAGCTAGACCCTTTTTGACCAGATAACTTTCAGAAACAGCTACATCCACCTTGTAGCCATAGATCGTGCTACGGGTTTGCCATTTAACATCCTTTGATTGCCCCTTATCCCCTTCATGGTACATCTCTTTCCCAAAGGGAGTGAAGATTCGCACGGCGATTGGAAGATCGCCTCTGGCATTATCAATCGCTGCCGTCAAAATTTCTTGGTCCAGCGTCATATAAGCAATCCCAACTCCAGCACCCGTAGTCGGATCTGTCAAAGGAACCGGAATGGCTGTCGCAGGAGCCTTGTAATGGTCCGCTGAGACTTGCTTGCCTCCCTGTGATTGCCGGGTAGAGATAAATACCGTCTTGTAATCAGACAAGGTGACATCGATACCCTCGATGTTTTTATTGCTCAAATAGAGGCTGTCAATATTCTTATGTAGGGACAATTGGATATAGGAAGGGAATTGGGCATTCAATCGCCAAGTCTCATACTCCGATGGTGACAAGGTAAAATAGCGATAAACTCCTTCTAATTTTGCAGGGTTTTCAACGAGGCTACGACCTTCTTGTGTGACCCGTTGATAAGAGGTCTCAAGATCCGTCACCACTTCGGTCAAGACCCGTTGGGCGATCCGGTCGGCTTCAGCTTGCTGGTTTTTCCAAGAGATCCCCGCAACAACCAGGCCCATAATGGTCAAAATGACCACCATGACATAGGCGTAGAATTTTAAAAGCGTACTTAACCAGATTTTTTTCATCGTTAGGATACCAATTTTTCGTGGATGTTTTGATAAACAGGGTCAAAGATATCATTGACAAAGAAATGCCATACACCGATCAAGACGAAAAAGAGAAGGGCTGGCATATAGTAGCTAATGACACCAAGTAGCGCGGTTCCAAGGATGAGCTTGAGAACCGGACGAATGTCCAGCAACATTCCGATCAAACTGAGCTTGATACTGTTGGCATAAGAGAGATCAAAATGAACTTGCAATTTCAAATAAACGGCGTAAGCTAGAGGCGCAACCAAGAGGAAAACCAGATTAAACAAGAGAACCAAAATTTGGAAGAAATTCAAGTGAGGGATCTGGATCATGAGGTACATGCCATAGAGGAGAACCCCTTCAATGGCAAAGAAGGTATAAAAGACTTGATTAGCCGGGCGTAGATTTTCTTTGAAGAGTTCCCAAGCGCGTGACCAATGATAGTCCTTGTAGGTCATGCCATTTTCCGCATAGAGGCTCATGATAGTGGCACTAGCCGGTCCTACTCCTAGTAGAACACCCCCACAGATCGTCAAGACCCAAAAAATCCCTGTTACCAGCATGGCAACATAGACTCTCGTAAAAATGAACTCGATGATTTTTCCCATCATTCAGCCTCTTTTCCAATTAGTGATTCTATTATACCATAAAAATAAAACGCTTTCCCTTATTTGCATTGGTAAATTGAAATATTGATTTTCATTTACAGTTCTATTTTCATAAAGACATGAAAAGGCTCTGGAGATTCCTCCAAAGCCTTTTTCGAACTACCTGTTCTTATTTTTTAGAAGCAAGGAATTCGTCGTATTGTTTTTGCATTTCGTCAAGCACTTTTTGGTAAGCACCTTCTGATTTCAATTTTTCAAGCATCTTAGGAACTTCTACTTCAGGATCCACAGTACCAGTATTGATAGCACCTGCAAATTGGTTCAAAGTATTTGTAAGAGCAGTGATTTCTGATTTCACTTTATCTGTGTTAAAGATGAAGCCAAGTGCTGGAGATTCTTTTGCAGTTTCCAAATCTTTCTTAGATTGTGCAATTTGTTCATCAGTTACGTTTTCGTTGATGTAAAGAATCCAGTTGTTACCAGTGTTCCATCCAGACATGTGAGTGTTTCCGTTGTAGCCATCCAAGACTTTGACACGGTTTTCTTTGCCGGCAACTTTTTCCCAGTTCTTGCCTTCTGGTCCATAAACAAGACCGTTTAAGAGTTCTGGGTTAGTATTCAAGAGATTCAACACTTCCATAGCTTTTTCTTTGTTCTTAGAGTTGTTTGAGATAACAAAGTTAGCTACTTGAGTAGTATTGTTCTTCTTGTACAGTTCAGTAAATGGTTTGATTTCGATCTTACGGTTTGCTACACGAGAAAGCAAGCTGTTACCGTAGTCAGCTGGCCCTACTGTTTCTTCACGAACCAACCATGTATCTTGAGAAAGATCATAACCAGTGTCGCTCGTTGCTACGTCTTTTGGAATGTATCCTGCTTCGTAGTATTTGTGAAGAGTCTTCAAGTTTTCTACATAACGAGGAATTGTGTAACGGTCAACGATCTTAGTAGTGTCACCTTTCAAGTCAACAACGAATGGAAGTCCATCAACAGCCACATAGTCAAAGTCATCTGAAGGTCCACCGTAGCTCTTGTTCATTGCAAATGGAACAACGTTTGGATCTTTTTCTTTGATGGCTTTCAAGACTGGTTCAAGAGAAGCATAGTCTTTCACGTTTGAAACGTCGATACCATATTTTTCAAGAAGTGGTCCGTTAAATGCAAAGTTTTGAGAAGATGCAACGTTAGCTGCTACTGGAACAGCATAGATCTTGCCATTTACAGTGTTCCCTTTGATGTAAGCTGGGTCAAGTGCTTTGTAAAGGTCTTTTCCTTCTTTCTTGTACAATTCTGTCAAGTCAGCATAAGCACCTTTTTGAGCGTTGATAACGTAGTTATTAGCAAAGGCAATATCATAGTTTTCACCAGATGAGATGATAACGTTCATTTTTTGTGCGTAGTCACCCCAACCAAGATATTGGATATCCAATTTTGCGCCAACTTTCTTTTCAATGATCTTGTTGGCATTTTTAAGAAGAACATCCAAGTTATCTGGTTTGTCACCGATTTGGTACATCTTGATGATTGGTTTACCGTCTTCAGTTGTTGCTGACTTCTTGTTGTTCCCTGTAAGGTTTCCACAAGCAGCAAGAGTAGCTCCAAGAGCGATGACACTAGCAGATGCTAACGCGTATTTTTTCCAATTTTTCATAAGAAAAATCTCCTTTATGTTATTTTCTTTTTAGACTAAGTTATGAGTTGAAAATCCTGCTGATTTTCAATGAACGATGTTATTCTTTCACACCACCGATGGTCAAGCCTTTTACAAAGTAGCGTTGGAAGAATGGATAGAGAATGGCGATTGGCACTGTTGCCACAACCACCATGGCCATACGTCCTGTTTCCCGTGGGATGGATTGTACAGCTCCTGCCAATTGGCCGGATACCCCGACGTTTTTAGCTATGTAATCCATATTGTTTTGGATTTGCATCAAGAGGTATTGCAATGGGTAAAGGTTGTCGCTCTTGATATAGAGGAGGGCGTTGAACCAGTCGTTCCAAAATCCCAAAGCGGTGAAGAGACTGATGGTTGCAATCCCTGGGAGAGACAATGGCAAGCAGATTTGGAAGAAGATCCGTGTTTCACTTGCCCCATCGATCCGAGCGGATTCAAGAATAGCTTCCGGAATGGTTCGTTTAAAGAAGGTCCGCATCAAGATGATGTTAAATGGGCTAAGCAACATTGGAATAATTAAAGCCCCGATGGTATCACCCAATTGCAAGAGTTGAGTGGTGACAATGTAGCTTGGTACCAACCCTGCACTAAAGAGCATACTAAGGAGTGAAAATACGGTAAAGAACTTGCGGTATTTAAAGGTACTCCGTGAGATAGCGTAAGCATAGGTTGTGGTGATAAAGACATTACATGCTGTTCCCACAATGGTTACAAACAAGGTAATGAAGAGGGCTTGCAAGATTTTGTCTTTGAACTGCACCAAGAAGAGGTAGCCATCAAATCCAAATTTTGCTGGCCAGAATTGGAAACCATGCACTGCCAAACTCTGTTCGTCTGTCAAAGAGATCATGACAACGAAGATGAAGGGAAGCACACAGGTCAATCCGACTAAGGTCAACAACAAGGTAAAGAAGAAGTTGCTCTTCTTACTGAAAGAATGGATCCCGACATTATCAATTTTTTCTTTTTGAATGGTTGATTTTTTCATACGATCCTCCTTTCTAGAAGAGAGCGGCATTCTTATCAATGCGACGGGCAATGATATTTGAGATTAAAACAAGAACCAAACCGACTACCGATTGGTAAAGACCGGCTGCTGCTGTCATCCCGATATCCCCTGACTTGGTCAAACCGTTGTAGACATAAACATCAATAACGTTGGTCACACTATAGAGCGCTCCAGCATTATGCGGGATTTGGTAGAAAAGACCGAAATCTGCGCGGAAGATATTTCCGACTGCAAGAATAGTCAAAACCGTAATCAAGGAAGACAACTGAGGAATGGTGATGTTGCGAATGCGTTGCCACTTAGACGCACCATCCACAGTCGCTGCTTCATAGTAAGTTGGGTCAATTCCCATGATGGTTGCATAGTACATGACACTACTATAACCAAAGCCTTTCCAAATTCCTAAAAAGAGGAGAAGCGCTGGCCAGATCCACAATTCTGAATAGAAATTGATGGCCTTCATGCCAAGTGAAGTTAAGATGTGGTTGACCAATCCTTTGTCCACGTTAAGGAAGGCATCGGTGAAGAAGCTGATGATAACCCATGATAGGAAGTATGGAAAGAGCATGGAGGTTTGAAGCACCTTGACCACTCTTTTTGATCTCAACTCACTAAAGATGATGGCGATCCCAACGGAAACAATCAATCCTAAGAAGATAAATCCTAAGTTGTACAAGACCGTATTTCTTGTAATAATGTAGGCATCTTTGGAACTAAAGAGGAACTTGAAGTTGTCAAAACCAACCCATTTACTCTTCATGACACTGTCGATGAAGCCTTCTCCTGTAATATGATAGTCCTTAAATGCTACGATATTCCCAAAAACCGGAATATAGAAGAATAAGATTAACCACGCTGCACCAGGTAAGACCATTAAAAGAAAAATGAAATTTTCTCTCAGAGTCCTTACAAACTTTTTCATTTAACTCCCCCCTTTGAGCCTTGAGCGTGTTTTTGCTTTGGTAGCGTTTACAATACTTATTATAAGATAGCCATTTTCTCTTTTCAAACTCCTAATTATAGAAAAAATTCTACAAATTTATGACATAGCTTTAAAAAAGGAGTAGAAAAGGGCGATGGTAAACACAGCTCCTCTTCTACTCCTATCCACCGTAGATAAGACATCTGTCATCCAACTTGGCATTTTTTACGTTGTATAAATGGTTGAGGCAGTCGCAATAGTATGCCACTGATTAGCCGTTGTGGCTGCGAAGTCCTGATCTCCGTAGAAATCATTAAATGGCAAGATTTCGACTTCTAGTTCGTCGATGCGGTCAATCTGATCAGACAGATAAGCCTCAATGCGGCTTTCTGCGCGCTTGATCCGTTGCAAGAGCCCACCCATACGAATGTCTACTGTATCCAAGCCAAAGACCTTGTTTTCTTTCAACCATTGGTGGCTAAAGAGCTTGTGGAAGGTTTCAATCTGGCTTCTTAATTTTGGTAATTCTTCCCTAGCAATTTGTTGCAAGCTCTCTTTATCACCTTTTTGATAGGCTTGACGAATGCGTCGGCCTACATCCACTTTACTACTTAAAATAGCATTCAACTGTGCCTGAGTTTCAAAGAGATAAGCGTAGATGCCTGCTTTTTCTTTGATAGTAGCAAGAGTCTCAGCTGCTTGGGTAAAGTGTGGTTTGTCCTGCTCAGGAGTCATGTGCTTGTCAAGGATTGGGCAGAGAACATCCTGATAAAAGACATAGCGATTAGGGTTGATACCACTGAGATTATCTGGTAGGTCTGGCAAGAGGTTGGCAAGATCAAGTTGCATAAAGTCCTCAACCGATAAGCCTGTATTGGTCTTGAAATGAGCTGACAAACGGTCTAAATCATTGCGGTAGCTGAGTTCTGCCCAGATTTGCAAGCTTGGCAGAATAGAGAACTGAGCTGTTTCACCACCATTATCTCCCCAACCAGTCACAATGACTTCTTTGATCTGATTGGCACGGCAGGCTTTGTTAGCTTCGACAGCGATGAGACGACTGAAATGGTTGTGTGGTGTGAAACCAATCCACTTCCAAGCCCCACCTGCAAAGGCAATATCCTGGCTAATCTTGTGGTGGTTACTGAAGTTACGATTGTATTTTTCTTCGCTATCCTGATAATAATCCCAGTAAACCAAGGTCACACGGTCTTTGAGACGGTCAAGATAAACACGAGTTTCTTCTGGAATTTCGACATCACGGTCGTACTGGCCATCTGCTGACATGAGTTTGAAGAACATATCGCTCCACATCTGGCAGTGGAAACCATACTTGTCTGCGATATCCAGCACGCGCTCCAAGTGTTGGCACATGAGAAGACTCCGATCCACCACACCGTTCAAGATAAGATAACGACCCAAACCAACCAGGTGAGCTTCATCCATTCCGATATTGACCTTGCGAGTTTGTAGTTTAGATAACGTCGCAAACATACCGTCAATCAGGTCGTAGACTTTTTCTTCACCGATGAGGAGGATATCTTCTACATCGCGGAGCTCTTGCACTTCTTTGACGCCCCATTTGACAAAGGCTGATAAGTGAGCCAAAGTTTGGATACATGGCACAAAGGTCATGTCAAACTGCTGGGCGTAGCTTTCGATTTCCTGTAACTCTTCAGCTGAGTATGCTCCACGGAAATAACCAAAGTAAGGTTGTCCTTCAATTTGATAAGTGTCTTCCATGTAGAGCTCAAAGGTTGAATAACCCATCAGAGCCAAGACTTCAATCATCTGCTTGGCAGATGCGACATTGAGCACGGCATTGCGCGAACAGTCCGCCATATAGGCTAAATCTTCATAGGCCGCCTGCTCTTCAATCTCTACCTTGTCCCCTTCTGCTAAAGCTGTTGCGAGCACAGATAAGGCACGGTAGAGTTGATGAGGTTTACGGTAGGTCAATTGATACTGCCCATTCTCCCCCTTGATAGAGATGGAAGCATGGTCAGACTGAGCGACTGCCACTTCTACATCTGGTAGAGAAATGTGATTTTGGAGCAACTCTAAAGCTTGCGCTTGTTTACTGTTGATTCCGGTAAAACTTACCATTGGTTTTCCTCCTGTAACCAGTTGACAAGGGCACCGTAGAGATTGGCATCTGCCTGATAGGTGCAAGCTTGAATGACTGGAGCGATGGTATATTCTTCATATCTTTCCACAAAGGCATCTACGGCTTTTTGCACGCCTTTGATAAAATCAGGGTTCTGACTGATAGAGCCGCCTAGACTAATCACATCTGGATCAATCAGGTACTGGATATTGAGCAGTCCTTGAGCAAGATTACGATTCATGCGCTCAATAGCTTCTTGGCAAAGGGCATTACCTGCTGCCGCCTCTTGGTACACCTTGCGGCCATCCCAATCGGTTTGACCAGATTTTTCAATCACATAGCGAACCATGTTTCCTGTAGAAGCGAGTTGTGACCAGTTATTGAGTCTTTCTGCGGGCTCGATTGTGGTCATGTAGCCAAACTCACCGCCCAAACCATGACGACCACGGTGTAGCTTCCCATTGATAATCATGGCTCCACCGATTCCTGTACCAATCACGACACAGGCTGCATTTTCAATCTCAGGATGAGCTAGCAGTTCACTGAGTCCAACACAGTTGGCATCATTTTCTAGGTGGATAGGAAGCTTATGATGAGCAAGCGCCTCATACCATGAAAAACCATGGATGTAAGGAATGGCACTGATCCCTTCAATTACCCCTGTTTCTTGATGAACGGCTCCTGGCACACTCATGGCAATCCCACGGTAGTCACGTTCTGACAATCGCTGATCCAACCAAGCTAGCAACTCTTCCAGAGTCTCTGGCGTTGCGGTGCTGGCCTTATCTAAAATTTTTCCATCAGGAGTTAGACTAGCAAACTTAATGCCAGTCCCTCCGATATCAATCGTTGCAATGGTCATTGCTTTTACCTGTAAAAAGGAGCGAGTCAGCAGTCGGTTCTTACTTTTTCGCTCCTCCTTTCCTTTTATTGTTTCTTCAGCTGCAACCAGCTATACTTCTTCTTTTTTAATCCATTCTGTCCGGATTTCTTGCGGTGCCAATAAACCTGTATGAACCGGATACGGTTGTTCCAGAAGATCGACAACCGTTTGTTGTCCTTCTGACACGCGCACATTTTCTTGGCTCATGTTGTAATAGCGAAGGATGTAACCTTCTTCATTTTCTGCTACCTTAAAGGCTGTTGGACAAACCTGAGGATGCGTCAAGGCGGTATGCTTGAGTAAGCTACCAGACGCTGCTACACTTCCTTCTTGTTTTTCAACTTGAAGGCTGGTCATCGGTGTCTGCAAAGCTTTCGCTCGACGATAAGCAGAGAAGCGCCCCTGAGCTTGATGGCATTCTACTGCATATTCAACCTCAAAGTCCCGTAAGCATTGTGCTTCTGGTGTTGGGAAATAGCCCCAGTCACCAAGTTCACCGGAAGCACGGAGAAGTGTTACAGCTATCGTATCGTCTCCTAGGATTTCGTATTCATGCAGTCCTTTATTGGCCACTGTTACCCCTTTGACGTCATCATACAAGCTGACGAAGGCTTGCTGGTGTTGGGGATTTTCAGGATTTTCCCAAGAAGCAGCCGGTTTATTTGGCCGTGTCACAACTTCATAGATACTTTCAGAATCGTTGCTTGGACGCGTATTGTGAGTCTTGACCAGGAGACGGATGCGGTGATCCTTGGCTGTATTGATAAAGCGCGTCTTGAAGCGAATTTGCGGATCATCTACAAAGATGGTCATCTCCGTTTCAAGAGGGATAGTTGTCAGCTCTTCTGAGCGACTTGCCTTGCGGTTCATAAACTCGATAATGCCTCTTTGTTCCGCATCCAATTGTTCATCCGCGCTGACCGGGATCGTCAAGTCATGCTTGAGTAAGATTTTGGCATAGCGAGCATTGTTTTCCAAAACCTCATAAGCTGTTAACTTCGCATAGATCGGCTCGGTTCCTTTTGGTTGGAAGTAGATATATTCATTTCCGATATCACCACGATCCTCGAATTGGATGAAGTCTTCGTAAGCTTCGTTAGTCGTCTTATCGTAAAGGGTCAAGCCATCATCGATACTAAGGGTTACAAATGGCGTATCGATCACCCCATTTTGGAACAGACCATCATGATGAGGTGCTTTGCCTTCCAAGAGCTGGAAGGTGGTCCAAGAAAGAGGCGCTAGGTGAACTGGAACCGTCACGCGCACTTGACGTGCAATATAGGGTTGACGGAATTTATCCTTAGGCAGGGTATAGCCAAAGCTTGCTCCCAAGTCCTCAATCTCTGCTTCTACAAGATGCCCCTCTAAATCTTCTACGTGGTAGTCTGGCAAGCTCAAAGCGGCCATTTTCTTGAAGCCTTCTGTCGGATGCAATTCCTTAAATGGACAAACTGCTACATCGACAATCGTGCTGACGGTGTCCACCTTATTATGCAAGCCAGTATTGACGACCGTAAAGAGGTGCTCACTCTGTGATTTTTGAGTCGCTAGTTTACCCTTCCATTCGTTCAGAAGGTTGGTCTTGACAAAGTTTCCAACTTGGTTGACCTTGGCAAAACGGACTTCCATTTCACGGTGAACATCATCTACGCTACATCCACAAATACTATCGTGTGGCGCATTTTGTAAGAGTGTCTTCCAGGCATAGGTCAATTGATCCTTGTGATTGTGCCCACCAGTAATGATGGTCAAAGGTTCCACCACTTGCTCGAGCAAGTTGCTGTTTTCTTGGAAGGCTTGCTTGAGATAAATCCGAGAGGAAGATGTATTTGCCAGTGTGTACCAACCATCCGTTTCCTGACTGGTCAATTCTCCCGTAACCGTAGATAATTGTTCAGGAAGCGCACTTTCCACTGCTTGCACATATTCATCAAAAGAGCTATGAATAAAGGTCACGTCAGGGAACAGTTCGTTGGCCACGCGAATAGCTTCACTCAAGTTTCGTTGAACCGGTTGGTGGTCGCAACCGTTCATCATCAACCATTGGTTGGTGGAGGCATAGTCACGAACGTCTGCCAATTTTTGTTTCCAGAAAGCCAAAGCTTCGTCTTTATCCACTGGAATTTCGTTCCCGTTACTGTACCAGTTGGCAAAGAGAATACCAAGTACGCGACTACCATCTGCCCCTTGCCAGTACATTTCAGAAAATTGAGAGGTGAATTGCTCATCTTCGAGGACTTGGTTGTCAAATCCGATTGGCTTCACCCCGCGCCCAAAGGCTGCTACGTGAATGCCTGATTTTTGAAGGATTTGAGGTGCTTGCCCCATATTTCCAAAGGTATCTGGGAAGTAGCCAATTTGAGTTGATTTGCCCCATTTGGCACATTCAGCTTGTCCAATCAAAGTATTGCGGACGTTGGCTTCACTGGAGATCAAATAATCATCCTGCAAGATATAGAAAGGACCAATCTTAAGCTTGCCCTCGTCGATATAACGTTGCACCTTGTCACGGTTTTCAGGGCGAATTTCTAAATAGTCATCAAGGACGATGGTTTGGCCATCCAAGTGGAAGCTCTTGAATTCAGGGTCATTTTCAAAGAGATCAAACAGATTATCAAATAGTTCCACCAACTGCATCCGGTGGCTTTCAAACGGTAGATACCACTCACGATCCCAGTGGCTATGAGAGATGATATGTACAACAACATTTTCCATGAGTAAAACCTCATTCTAACTTAAATTTAAAAATATATTTTTGATTCTTTCCCAGAATCTGTTAAGCGACAGCTCATTAGCGAATATCCAAGTAATCCAAGACTAATTCACAGAACATCATGTTGGCCCAAGAGAACCATTCACGCGAGTATTTAGTTGGATCATCTACATGGAAACTTTCGTGCATGACGCCCGTGCCTCCATCGCAGGCAACCAACTGGTCCAGCAAATGTTTTTTCTCAGCTTTATCTGTCGTTGTCAATCCTTGAATGGATAAAGCAATCGGCCAGATATAGCGATAAAACGTATGAGAACTTCCTAGTCCACTTGCGTACTTCCCTTCATAGAAGTAGGGATTTTCAGGGCTCAAAATCGTCCGACGAGTAGCTTGGTAGACCTCATCGTCAATGGCGCAATATCCCAGATAAGGAGCTGCCAACAAGCTTGGCACGTTTGGATCATCCATGATACTAGCATTTCCCAAACCGTCTACTTCAAAAGCATAGATCTTCTCGCCCTTGCTGTTAGTCGTGTAGGCGTAGTTTTCGATCCCTTCTTGAATCTCCGCTTGCAGGCGTTTGGCATCTGCAATGATCCTTTCACTATCGGCTAGATTCAAGTCTGCAAAGATTTCTTGCACATAACCCAAGACAACCACTGCGAACATATTGGACGGAATCAAGTAGCTATACTGACAGCAGTCATCACTTGGACGAAAGGCTGACCAGGTCATCCCTGTCACGGAGAAATCTGGCCCAAAGCCGTCATTTACCAAGGTATCTTCCTTACGATCGGTATCACGGACGAAACGGTATGGTGAGTTTTTGTGGTCTTGCTCCACTGTCCAGAGATGAAGGATTTCCTTGGTCGCTGTGACAAAGGTTTCATCAAATTGGCTAGTCTCACCAGTTTCCTTCCACAGGAGGTAAGCCAATTGCAAGGGATAGCAAAGCGAATCCACTTCATACTTGCGCTCCCAAATCCAGCCATTCAAATCGGTGTGGTCGGTCTTGTGGTGGCCTTTCCAGTTCTCCTCAATATTAAAAGAGTTAGCATAGGGATCCTTGAGGATCAAGGTCATCTGGCGTTTGACCAAACCAGCAATGGTCTGGCGCAATTGGGGATCTCTTTTAGCCACATGAAGATAAGGTCTCAATTGAGCCGTTGAGTCACGCAGCCACATAGCTGGGATGTCCCCTGTTAACACAAAGGTTGAACCATCTTCTAAAATTTCAACTGTGTTGTCCAAAGTGTCTGTATAACAACGTTCAAAGACATCCACCCACTCCGGGTACTCCTTAGCTCGCTCAGCCACTTGATTCAACCATTCTCGCACAATTTCTTTTGAATAGGTCATTTATTTTCCTCACACGTATCGATTCTTTCCTATTCAGTATAAAAGATTTCAAATGGGAAATACATACGCAAACTATAGCCCTTTTTCTACAAAATTTTCCATTTGATAAAAACGCTATCATATTTGACAACACTTTGATACAATGAAGGAAATACCACCGCGTGTTCCAAGAAAAATACAGATCATTTAAGGTTGATGAAGAAAAAGGAGACAAGATGCGCACACATTGCCAGACCATCGATACCCGTTGGGGAAGCGATAATCATCCCTACTATTCCCACGGAAACACCCTCCCTTATACAGGAGTCCCTTTTGGGATGAACTACTTCCTTCCTCAGACGACACACGAACAAGGGGCTTGGTTTTTCAACCCCAATCTCCCTATTTTTCAGGGATTTCGCCTCACCCACCAGCCTAGTCCTTGGATAGGAGACTACACTTGGTGCCTCATCACGCCCATCACGGGGGAAATTGCAAGTTCCGACCTCTTCCGTCGCCAAAGCAGTTATTCGATGAAAGAAGCTATTTTCCAGCCCCACTACCTCCGTATTTTTTCGGAACGTTATCAGATTCAAAGCGAGCTGGTTCCAAGTCGCTACGGGGCTGTCATGCGCTTTCGAGCACCAGAAAAGCTAACACTCTGCTTTCATGCAGCAAAGGAACTAGAGGACTTGACTCTGACAGACCAAACCTGCCACTTCCACATTCTGGATCAGGCCCATACCGCAGATACTTTCTACTCTTTCTTTCTCCAGTGGCAATTTAGCCAGCCGATCGAGAACGTCACTCATATCGATCAAGATCTTTTTCTCACCTTTTCTAGCAATGAAGTGACCGTCCAATTAGGAACTTCTTATCTGTCCCAAGACATGGCTCACAGCCATCTTCCCAACCCTTCCCTAGAGGAAGCTAAAAAAGAAGCAGCCGATCAATGGAATCAACTGCTAAAACGAATTGAAGTAAAAGATACCGGAGGGCGTGACCAAGCCTTTTTCGATCATTGCCTTTACCGACTCCTCCTTTTCCCTCAAACCTTTTATGAAACAGATAGCAAGGGAAATGACTGGCACCTGGATGTTGCCCATCAGGAAATCAAACCAGGAAAAGCTTATACGAATGTCGGATTTTGGGACCTCTTTCGGACCTCTTTTCCGCTCTTTAGCCTTGTCTACCCCGATTACTACCGTCACTTTCTCGAAGGATTTTTAAATACATACAAGGATACTGGTTTTCTACCAAAATGGTTGGCCCCAGATGAACGAGGGATGATGCCAGGTACTCTCATCGATGGCGTCTTTGCGGATGCTGTCACAAAAGGGATCGCACCAGACCTGCATGAAAATATGCTGACAGCTATGCTCCAGACGGCTCAAAAAACTGATCCTCATCAACATTTTGGTCGCCATGGCAATGAAAGCTACAAGGCCCTTGGCTACCTACCCGATGATTTTCACGAAAGTGTGAGCCACAGCCTAGATTATGCCTATAGTGATTTTTGCATTGCTAGCGTTGCCAAGCAATTGGGGCATACAGAAACAGCCACTCGGTATGCTGCTTCCAGCCTCTCCTACCGAACATTGTACGATGCCCAAACAGGCTTCATGAGAGCACGATCCACCAATGGAAACTTTAAAGAACCCTTCTCTCCTACCAGCTGGGGAGGAGATTATGCAGAATGCTCTGCAACGCAGGCTACTTTTGGAGCCTTACACGACCTCTCCGGCCTGATAGAGCTAATGGGCGGTAAAAAAGCCTTCACCCAACGACTGCTGGATCTGGCCAATCAAAGACCTCAATTTGACGTAAGAGGATATGGCTATGAAATCCACGAAATGAGTGAAATGGCCCAAGCCCCATTTGGGCAGATTGCCATCTCCAATCAACCCAGCTTTCACATTCCCTACCTCTTCCGTCACAGCCTTCATCCCGAATACACCAATCTCCTGATCCACCAGATCCGTTCCCAAGCTTTCCATCAAGATTTCCAAGCTTATCCAGGTGATGAGGACAACGGTAGCCTATCGGCTTGGTACATTTGGTCGGCCCTTGGACTCTATCCAACCTGCCCAGGAAAACCAATCTATGATCTGGGCCTTCCTCTCTTTAAAGAAGTCCTTCTCCATCTTCCCAAGCAAGAGCTCAAGATTTGCGCCAACTCACACACTGCAGGCGCCTATTTCATCCAAAAAGCCCTATTAGATGGCAAAGAGAAACAAGAGGTTTCCCATCCAGATTTCCTTGAAGCCCAATTGCTCCAGTTTGAGCTTTCTTGGCTTCCCCCACATGCATAAGAAAAAGAGGCTGGGACAAAAGTCCTAGCCTCTCAATTATTTTTGGATTGTTGAGCAAGACGCAGTGGTTGAGTGGGCTCTACTACGCTGATTTCATCAGCTTTTACAGCCCTACTCAACTGTGCGGAGGTGGGACGACGAAATCGAATTCTAACGAATTACCGATTTCTGTCCCACTCTCTTTTTCCATTATTCATCTCCTACATGATAGTAGATCGAGCCTTGTTCCCCAAAACTAGCGATACCAACACCAGACCATAAGCGGTTTTTAGAGGCATCTGATGTATCTTTAAAGACGACTTGTCCTTGATCATCGACCTGATCACCAATGGTCACTCCTGCAGGAATATACTCCAACAAGAAGCCTCCATCACGACCACCATAAACGCCTTCTGATGCTGTTCCATAATCCGTCAAAGAAGCTCCATAGCCCTCTAACTCTTGTGAGACCAACCCTTTGTCGTTAAAGACCAGCTTGTTTCCCTTATCATCTTGCCAGACACCAGCAATACTGCTGTAGTCTCCATTGGCAATAGCCTCAAGATCCATTTTCTTCACTTCTTTTTTCTCTTCTTTTTTTTCTTTCTCCTTCACTTCCGAACTAGAAGCAGCCGTCGTTTTGACTTCAGAAGAGGTCGTCGTTTGACTAGAGGAAGCGGTTGATTTTTTACTCGCTCCCTGTTGCGAACAAGCTACCAACAGGACCACACTGAGAAGACTCACAAGAATTGCACCAACTTTTTTCATTTAAAATTCCCCATACATTTTTTTAGTTTAAAGCCCTTTCATTGTAACGTATTTTCAAGTATTTGACAAGCTTCACTCCCCATTTTTAATCAAAAAAAGACTAGGCTATCAGCCCTAGTCTCTCTTTAGATACTGCTCTTAATGAGCCAGCATTTCCTGTGCCACTTCTAAACCAGATAAGTTCGAAGGATAATACGTTGGCCAATTTTCCAACTCATCATAAAGCGCCTCTTGACTCTTTCCTCCATGGAAAATGTGGAAGTGAGCTGCCTTTACCGGAGTAATTTCATGGTCACTAAATTGAACATATTTGAAGTCTCCCGCATCGCTCTCCTTCGCTTCAAAAAGATAACGAACACCACGATTTCCCTTCTTATAAGTCAAAATGTGCTTACCTACGTATTTATAGGTATATTTCTTAGAAGATCCTTTTTGATAAAACTCCATTGAATCCTTATCAATCTTAATCCGATCAATATCTGTTTGGTAACCCTTTGTATAATATTCCTTATACTCAGCAGCCGTCATAGTTGGATTTAATTTTGCCTTATAATCAAAGACCTGATCCAAAGTTCCATCTTGCAAGTATGGATAAACCGATTTCCAATCACCTGCATAATTTGCTAAGCTACGATCCTTCACTTGACTATCCTCGAAATATCCCTTTTGAACTGTCTTAGCATCTTCCTCATGTTCCGGTTGAATATCCTTACCAGCTTGTGACGTTGTTTTCTCGAGCGCCTTCAGATTTTCCTTCATAACAGACACGTAGTCTTCGCCATCTTTCATTTCTTGATCCGTCAGGCTTTCCAAAGGATTTAAGACAGCCAACTCAACACCAGCTTCAGAAGACAAGGTTTTCGCCAAGGACTTAGAAGCATTTTCCTCAAAGTAAATGACCTTGATCTCATTTTTCTTGATATACTCTGTCAATTCACGCAATCGTGCAGCAGAAGGCTCACTATCAGGTGAAATCCCTGAAATAGCCACCTGGTTTAAGCCATAATCCAAGGCCAAGTAACGGAAAGCCGCGTGTTGGGTCACGAAATTCTTTTGTTTCGCATCTTTCAAGCCATCCTGATAAGCTTGATCCAAAGCCTGTAACTTCTTCAAATAAGCTTGCGCATTTTTCTCAAACGTCTTTTTCTTATCTGGATAAGCTGCGACCAACTGATCGCGAATCGACTCTACCATCTTCATGGCACGATGTGGAGAGAGCCAAAGGTGAGGATCATATTCATGATGGTGTTCTTCGCCCCCTTCGTGTTCATGTTCCTCTTCCAATCCAGGAAGCAAGACCATACCCTTGGTAGCATCGATCACTTTGGTTTTCTTATCCTTCATTGATTTCAAAAGATTTGGAACCCACGTTTCCATGTTTTCATTCTCATAGACGAAAACATCCGAATCTTGAATCATAGCCCGCCCCTTAGCAGACAATTCATATTCATGAGGCTCTGATCCCGCTCCAATGAGCAGGTCTACCGTTCCTTCATCTCCGACAATATTTTTTGTAAAATCATAAACAGGATAAAAAGTGGTCATCACTTTT
This sequence comes from uncultured Streptococcus sp., assembly GCA_958445905.1. GTDB lineage: Bacteria > Bacillota > Bacilli > Lactobacillales > Streptococcaceae > Streptococcus. The sequence continues at coordinate 2,457 of CAUCUH010000009.1, read as the reverse complement.
AATTTTCCATTTTGACTCTGACTTTTACCACAAGCAGTCAAGATAAGGGCAAAAGCCACCAACAACATTAAACCTATTTTTTTAAATTTCATATTTACTTCCTCAAACGTGATCCAAGATTCACAAGCAAGAACAAGGCCACAAATAAAAGCGTGATGCTGGCACTTGCTGGTGTATCTGCAATATAAGACAAAATCAACCCACTAAACATCCCGATAAAGCCAATAATGACCGCAAGCAACATGACCCCACGGAAGTTCTTCCCTAATTTCAGCGCAATACTAGCCGGTAAGACCATGATGGTTGAAACTAATAACGATCCTGCTGCAGGAATCATTAAGGCGATAGCAACCCCCGTTACCACATTAAATAAGATGGACATGGTCCGGACCGGAAGCCCATCCACAAAGGCCGTATCTTCATCAAAGGTCAAAATATACATAGGCCGCAAGAATAAGGCCGTCAGCACTAATACAACGAAAGCAATCACAAACAAGGCAATCACCTGTTCATCCGTAATGGTTAGGGTAGAACCGAACAAGTATTGATCCAAACTCATCGAGCTCTTCCCACCACCACGCATCAGTACCAAAGCTAGGGCAAGACCTGTGGACATTAAAATTGCCGTCCCGATCTCCATAAAGTCCTTAAATAAGGTCCGCAAATACTCAAGAAAAACCGCAGCAATAATGACAATGATCATAGTCGAGAGCGTTGGAGAGATCCCAAGGAAAAGCCCAAAAGCGACACCCGCAAGAGAGACGTGACTTAGCGTATCACTCATAAGACTCTGCCGTCTTAAAATCAAGAAAATCCCTAATACAGGAGAAAAAAGACTCATGGCAACCATAGCCAACAAGGCCCGTTGCATAAAATCATACTGGAATAAATCAAGCATGGTCACCCTCCCCTTCAGTATCATGGACATTAAAACATCTCCAAGGAGAGCTTTGGTCACGAACCAAATGAATATTCCGATCCGCAAATTGGCTAACCTCTTCAGGATCATGCGTAATCATCAAAACAGATTTTTGATGGTGATGCGCACTGTGATGCATCAACTCATAAAAATCACTCTTTGTCGTCGCATCCATCCCTGTCGTAGGTTCATCTAAAACAAAGATATCCGGATCTGAAGCAAACATCCGAGCAATGACAGCACGCTGTTTCTGACCACCAGACAAAGAACCAATCGCCCGATCCTTGAACTCCAGCATCCCAACAGATTCCAAACTCTTCAGAATATGTTTTTCATCGTGCTCATTCAACTTTCGAAACCATCCTTTACGAGGATACCGACCTGATTTCACAAATTCATAGACCGTACTTGGAAACCCTGCATTAAAACTAGCAATTTGTTGCGGCAAATAAGCAATCCTTAACTTCTTTCCCTTAACATTCGTCTTTGAAATCTCAACAGTCCCAACCTTGGGCTGTAAGATGCCAAGGCTAGCCTTAATCAAGGTTGACTTAGCAGCCCCATTCTCACCAGTCAGCGTAACAAACTCTCCACTATCTAAGTAGTAATTGATCCCTTCCAGAACCGGTTCTCGATCATAATAGAACGATAAATTTGAAACCGTAATATACCTCAAACTATAACTCCTCTTCCAATAAATCTAAAAACCGCGAAATGACCCCTTGCTCATTCTTAGTAAACTTCGACAAGACATCCTCATAAGTGTGAAGGGTATGCTGATGGTGGTGCTGATGCTCTAAAGCAATCGGCTTACCAATCTCAGTTAAGCGGTAATAGAGAACCCGTGCATCATTTTCATCGCGATAAGTCTCCAGCATCCTCTGACTTAATAAGGGCTTCACAGCCTTCGTGATCGCTGCCTGACTAACATTCAATTTCTTTGCTAAGACAGAATTGGTTAGAGCTTCATCAGCAACCAGCATCAAAATATGTTCCTGAGTGTTGGTTAATGAAACACCACTTGTACAAGAACCAACTAAAATTTCATGTTGATTCTCAGATAATAATAAAATAGAATTTAAAAATCGATCGATTTTATTTGCAACTTCAGACAAAATAAACTCCTTCTAATTCACTAGCAGAAACTTTACCGGTTAATTATATCACAAAAAAGAAAAAAAATAAACAAAAAAAGGAGTAAAAACTCCTTTTATAATCTATACCGGCGGCCGGGGTCGAACCGGCACGTCCTTGCGGACACTGGATTTTGAGTCCAGCGCGTCTGCCAATTCCGCCACGCCGGCATAAATTTAACTGGGGTAGCTGGATTCGAACCAACGCATGAGGGAGTCAAAGTCCCTTGCCTTACCGCTTGGCTATACCCCAATAATGTAAATAATAAATAGGCGAGTGATGGGGATCGAACCCACGCATGCCAGAGCCACAATCTGGTGTGTTAACCACTTCACCACACCCGCCATAATTATTAACACGGGCAGTAGGAATTGAACCCACACTGAAGGTTTTGGAGACCTTAG
>CAUCUH010000008.1:0-25836 GCA_958445905.1 uncultured Streptococcus sp. | reverse complement strand
GGTCAAGTCTTCACCAGCAAGACTAGCTACCATGCCATCGCTAAGAAATAAGGAGGAAAGGGGTGACCCAAACAAGGATGTGAAATTCTTGCTTGGGACCTCCTCTTTTTCTCGAAAAAAATTTTTTAGAAAAACTATAAGGAAAGTTTAAGCTTCCTATCGTATACTAATACCATCATCAAAGACCTCCTAACTTTGAATGATAAAACTCCTAAAACTTTTTCATAATAATCTCCCTATAAGAGCCACCAAAACCGGTGGCTTTTTTCTGGGAGTGAGACAGAACAATTTTTTAAAATTGTTCGTTGTCTCACCCCCGCACAGTTGATTAGGTAATCTTTGGAGCTATAAGAGCGAACAAAGATACCAATCAACCACTGCGTTATGTAATTATTACTAAACCTATTTCATCTAACCAAGCCTGATAGGGACGTAGACGAGCTTAGGTACATTGACGCAGTTCGAACGCTAGTGAGAACTACGATCTTTAGGAAGTTTAATGAGGTGAACTCAGAGAGTTCAACCGAACCAAAGGTACCGAAGTATTTTAATAGAGCGTAAGCTCTTTATTTTTTTGCACAGAAAAAAGCTCCTTGAGAAAATCTCAAGGAGCAGTGGAATGACTACTTGCCCGTTGCATCAGACACTTTTTTGAATTTTGCTGAAATAATCGTATTTAGATTATTCCGTCCATCGCGTTGCTCAATCGTCAACGTTAAAATATCTCCATCAATAGAGTATTTATACGTAGTTTCTTTAGCGACAGGTCCAATGGACATGGTTGCAAGTTGCACAATATTGATAGCTTCTGGGAAGATAATCGTTTGGTTTGCTGTATCTAATTTACCGTTCTTCAAAACAGAATGAATTTTAGCATTACCTCTATCAAATTCATAAGTTGTATTGGGCAAGTCCTTAGCGCCATCCTGTAGATTGACTGATAATTTAATAAATTGATTTTTAATATATTCTTCTTTCGTTTGAGTCACTTTAGATGCATCTTTTTGTTTTAAGTAATCGTAGAACCTTCCAAAACCATCTGCTAGAGATACAGTATAGTCGAATTCAACAGATGTACCTGTAATGTTCAACGTTGGTTTTAAATCTTTCCATGCCTCAGGATAGATCAGCTTGATAGCCGAATCATCATTGTCAAAATCTTTAAAGGCTAAGCTACGTTCAAGAGCTGGTCGGAAGTCGATGGCTTGCCATTTTCCTTCAATTGGAACAGGGTCTTTTTGAGTAGTGCTGCCTTTACGTTTGAAGTGTAGTTCATAGTGAACTGGAAGATTATTTTTCTTCGCTTTTCCGTCAATCGTGACATAAAGCATGTCGTCTTTTAATTTGTAGTGATATGTGTTTGGCGAAACGCGATTTTCACCGAATGAGAAGAAGAATGAGTTTGCTACGGAAAGTCCTTCATCAAAGGTCATTGTTTTGGCACCTTGATCAATAGAACCCGTTGCTTCGTAGCTAAACACGCCAGTATCTTTATTCATGCTGACTTTGTATTTCTTAAAGTCGCCTGCAAATCCTTCATGAGAGTCATACATGATTTTTTTGAATTCTTCTTCAGTCTTGCCTCTAGCTTCTGTTGTGACAGTGTAGAAAGCTTTAATAAAGTTATCAATGTTATAGTCGTATTTAATCGTTGCCGTATTGTTTTCAATCTTCATGTCCATTTTGAAGTCTTTAACAGATTCAAGCAAGTGTGCAAAGTGGATTCCATGGAGGGTATAGGCACCGATGGATTCCGTTAAAGCATCGAGAGTATCGACTAATTCCCATTCGCCATCAATCGTTTCGACTTTTGCTGTTTCTGTTTTAGCAGCATTTTTAGAGCCACTTTGTTTTTGAGAACAAGAAGCTAGTAGGAAGACTGAGAGCAGAGCAACGAATGCTAAAAATAATTTTTTATAACGTCTAATCATCGCTAGACCTCCTTAAAATAGATGATTGTATTACGCTTATATTATACGTGCAACATAAATGTTTTGCAAGGGCTTTCAAACGAATCGCAATTTTGTTTTGTAACTTGACCGATTATTCAACATAAGAAACGGAAAAATTGTATGTAGCAGAGTACCCAATAGATGAGATTCTCAAGGTTTCCTAAATTATTTTTTTGCACACAAAAGAGGCTGGGACAAAAGTCCTAGCCTCTCAATTATTTTTGGATTGTCGAGCAAGACGCAGTGGTTGAGTGGGCTCTACTACGCTGATTTCATCAGCTTTTACAGCCCTACTCAACTGTGCGGAGGTGGGACGACGAAATCGAATTCTAACGAATTACCGATTTCTGTCCCACTCTCAGTGAGTTATTTAATTAGTTTTAGGATCTGAAACTTTCTTGAATTTCATTGGATAAACGAGATGTGCTCCTGTTTCTTCGAATGTTTTTTCAGCGTAAATTGTAAGGATGTCACCATTCAATTCGTAGTGATAAGTAATTGGTACGTCTGTAGAATTAATATAAAGAGGTAGAACTCCAAAGATGTTTGGAACTTCAGGGAATACGATCGTTTTTGCATTCTCGTTTAAAACCCCATCATTTAACGTTGCAGTTAACACTTTTGTATTGTTATCAAACGTTCCAGTTTGATGTTTAAAACTTCCAAATTTCTTTTCTCTTACGCCTAGAAGGATGGCAGTAGCTTCTTCTTTTGTAGGATATTCATCTTTATTCTGTTCAGCATAAAAATCAATATACTTATTCATATCAGCACTATAAGAATAAGTTACATCTGTTCCTGTGATTTTTAGAGTCGGAACGATATCTTGGAAGGCTTCAGTAACCTTTAATCGACTATTAGCATCACCATAATAAATTAAGAAAGTACGTTCCACTGTATCTCTAAAATCTACAGCTTTCCAGTCTCCTTCGAGTGAGACTGGGGTCGGTGCTACTGTGGTAGTTTCTGCAACTGTTGTAGTCTCAGCGGTTGTTTGTTGCTGCTGTTGTTGTTTCTGTTGTTGTTGCCCACATCCTGATACAAATAGAAGAGCAAGAAGGGAAAACATCCATAGGGAACTTTTTTTCATATTGTTCATGATTGATCACTCCTTCTAATGATTGTCTCCTACGTAATTGAAACGAAGACGTATTACTCTAAAATGACTTTGTTCATCTTTACCTTCAGCATAAAGTGTTAGTTGGTTACCTTCAACAGTGTAAGTATAAGTAATTGGTACAAGCGAGTTATACGTGGTTCCCATAACAATTCTACTTAAAAATGTAGGTGTTTCAGGGAACGTAATAGTATGTTTCTGCGTATCGATTTCGCCAGTTAGAGAGTAATCATAGGCATCATTAGGTTCGTCAAGAGTAATCTTTGTATGTTTCAAATTTGGAATATAATTCTTAAATTCAGCAGTTTTATTTTTTAAATACGATTCATAATTCGCTTTGTTCTCTCCTGTTGCAAATGCTTGATCCTCATACAATTCTCTGTAATCAAAATGGTACTTCAATTCAACGGTTTTATCTTTAATGGTCATCGTCATTTTAACCTTATCGAAGTCATCAAGCATTAGTACAGCGGCAAGTTTTTTGATATTAGAAGCTAGGAATACTTTCTGAATGGTCATTTGTTGGTCAGTCCATTCCCAAGTTCCTTGTTGATCCTTTGTAAGATCTTGTGGTGCTTTTATTGTTTGAGGAGATTTATCTGTTTGAGAAGACTTATTTGTTTTAGAAGACTGCGATGGAGAAGACTGACATCCCGCAATAAGGAGCACTGCAAAGAATGCCAAGAAACCGAAAAGGATCTTCTTTGTTTTAGTAAACATAAATTTACCTCCTAAACGTTGTTGCTTTAATTTTATCATTAAAGGAAATAATTATAAAGTGAAATGGTGAGCGAGATATGAAGAAGAAGGGACCGTATAATAAAAAGAAAGGTTGACGATGAGGGCAACTGTTCAACTTTTTCTAACGAACGACGGTGAGAACCAGGATCTTTAAAAAACACATTCTATTTATGGTACCGAAGGTATCATTTTTTGCTATAATAGACTGTATGAGTAGAATTTTAGACAATGAAATCATGGGCGATGAAGAGGCCGTTGAACGGACGTTGCGCCCGCAATATTTACATGAATATATCGGTCAAGATAAGGTTAAAGACCAGCTAAAAATCTTTATCGAGGCAGCCAAGCTTCGGGATGAAGCGCTGGATCATGTCCTTCTTTTTGGCCCTCCGGGGCTTGGGAAAACCACCATGGCCTTTGTCATTGCCAATGAACTGGGCGTCAATCTCAAGCAGACTTCTGGTCCTGTCATTGAAAAGGCAGGTGACTTGGTAGCTATCCTCAATGATCTAGAGCCGGGCGATGTCCTCTTTATCGATGAGATCCACCGTCTGCCTATGTCAGTCGAAGAAGTGCTTTACAGCGCCATGGAAGATTTTTACATCGACATTATGATTGGAGCTGGTGAGAGCAGCCGGAGTGTCCATCTGGACCTTCCTCCTTTCACTTTGATTGGGGCGACAACGCGAGCTGGTATGCTGTCCAATCCCTTGCGTGCTCGCTTTGGAATTACGGGGCACATGGAATACTATGAGCAGGATGATCTGACAGAGATTGTCGAGCGGACCGCCGAAATCTTTGAGATGGAGATTACCCACGAAGCTGCCGAAGAGCTTTCTCTTCGTAGTCGGGGGACTCCTCGGATTGCCAACCGCTTGCTTAAACGGGTGCGTGATTTTGCTCAGATCATGGGCGATGGCTTGATTGACGATACCATTACAGACAAGGCCCTCTCTATGCTAGATGTGGACCATGAAGGGCTGGACTATGTCGATCAAAAGATCCTGCGCACCATGATTGAAATGTACGGCGGTGGCCCGGTCGGGCTTGGGACTCTATCGGTCAATATTGCCGAAGAGCGCGAGACCGTAGAAGATATGTATGAGCCTTACTTGATTCAAAAAGGCTTTATCATGCGGACCCGGACAGGGCGCGTGGCGACCCGCAAAGCTTATGAACACCTGGGATATCCCTACAATGGAGACTAGAAGAAGATGCTGACGGAAAAAGCGATAGTAGAACAGATTCAAGCGGATCCGGAGATGATGAAAGTCTTGGCCATTATTCGGGATCTCAACTTGGCAGATGCCTGGTTAGCAGCGGGTGCGGTGCGAAATTTCATCTGGAACCAGCTCTCTGGAAGACCAGGGTTTGATGCGACGACGGATCTGGATCTGGTCTTTTATGACCCTGCGATCAGTTATGAGGAGACTCTCCAGATCGAGCAGGAATTAAAGAAGACCTATCCCCAGTACGCTTGGGAAGTGAAAAATCAAGTCTACATGCACCAGCATAGTCCGGGGACGGCTCCTTATCGCAGTGCTTGTGACGCAGTTTCCAAATACCCCGAGCAGTGTACGGCACTTGCAGTTCGCTTAAGAAAAGATGGTCAGCTAGAGCTCTTTCTCCCTTATGGGACAAAGGATATCGAAGACTTCATCGTTCAGCCAACTCCGCATTTTTTAGCCAGTCCAGAGCGTTTAACGGTTTATACAGAGCGGATGAAAAAGAAAAATTGGCAGAGTAAATGGCCTCCATTAGAGGTTCGTTTTCCAAAATAGAGAAACAGATCAGATTTGAAAAAGGAATCTGATTTTTCTTTAAAATGATGGAGCCACTTTGTCATCTTTCTGTCACATTTTTGTTATAATAGTAATAGTATGCTGGTTTTCCATAGTGGAAAGCCAAGAGCTCAGCTAGGTTGGGCAGTCCGAACAAGGAGTTAGGTGGAATCATGAAAAAAATCGTCTTTGTCTGCTTAGGAAATATTTGTCGGAGCCCCATGGCGGAGTTTGTCATGAAGGATTTGACGGATCAGTATGAGATTGAAAGTCGGGCCACCTCGAGCTGGGAACATGGCAATCCCATCCATCGGGGAACCCAGAAAATCTTTCAACAACACCAAGTCCCTTATGATCCAGCCAAGACGTCCTTACAGATCAAGGAAGAGGATTTTTACAACTTTGATTTGATCCTAGGGATGGACGAAAACAATGTAGCAGATCTGAAGCAAATGGCTCCTGCGGGTACAGAGCACAAGATTCATCTTTTTGCTGCTGAAAGTGTGCCAGATCCGTGGTATACCGGTGATTTTGAGGAGACCTATTCCAGAGTCCTGAGTGGCTGTAAGGCTTGGTTAGATCAGTTAGCAACTTCTTAAGAGTTTGATATGTGAGAGAATACAGAATATGAAAGAATTTTATGAGACCTATAAGGTCTATCTGACGCGAAAAAATTTAGAAATAGCAGCAGTAGTCGTGATTATTCTATCTGCTTTGATGGTTTTCCTTTCAGCCATTCCAGGTCAGGGCGTCTTGACCTTGGATAAGGGTGCGATCCGTTACGACGGAAGTTTGGTCCGTGGCAAGATGAATGGCAAGGGAACCGTCACCTTTAAAAATGGGGATACCTATACAGGTAACCTCGTCAACGGCTCTTTTAGCGGCTATGGTAAGTTTAAGTCCAAGGATGGTTGGACCTATGAAGGGCAGTTTGTTAACGGCCAGCCGGAGGGCAAAGGCACCTTAACCACAGAAGCCAACGTCGTATACAAAGGAACATTCAAGCAGGGGATTTATCAAAATGCGCATTAAATGGTTTTCACTAGTCCGTGTTACAGGACTCTTATTGGTATTGCTTTACCATTTCTTCCAAAAAGCCTTTCCTGGAGGCTTTATTGGGGTAGATATTTTCTTCACCTTCTCAGGATTTTTGATTACAGCGCTCTTGATCGATGAATTTGCGCGCAAGCAAGGAATCGACTACCTGGCATTCTTGAAACGGCGCTTTTACCGGATCGTACCACCCCTTGTCTTTATGGTCTTGGTCGTGATGCCCTTTACCTTTATGGTCCAACGGGACTACGTGGCTGGTATTGGGACTCAGATTGCGGCGGTCTTCGGTTTTGTGACCAATTTCTTTGAGATGGCAACGGGTGGTAGTTACGAAAGCAACTTCATTCCGCACCTCTTCCTTCATACCTGGAGTTTGGCCCTAGAAGTGCATTACTATGTGCTCTGGGCACTTTTGGCATGGTTCTTGGCTAAGCGAGCTAAGACGGTTGGAAAATACCGAGGTATGCTCTTCTTAGCATCCAGCGGGCTCTTTCTCTTCACCTTCTTGTCCATGTTCATCCGCGCCTTTCTGACAGCTAATTTCTCTACTATCTATTTTTCTAGCTTCACTCACATCTTCCCCTTCTTTGCGGGATCATGTCTAGCAACGGTGACAGGGATTGCCAATGTCAGCCCGAACTTTACAAAATTGGTGCAGTCTTGGAGTATGAAAAAGACCTTGTCAGTCTTGGGTGGAAGCTTTGCCTTCTTGTTTGTGCTCAGTCTTTTCTTGCCATTTGATAGCTTGTGGACCTATCTGTTTGGCTTTTTAGCAGCGACAATCGCAGCTTGTGCCATGATTCTGTCGGCCCGCATTCTCCATGAAAAGACTCCAGATAAAAAAGAACCAGCTATCCTCAATTTCTTGGCAGATACCAGTTATGGTGTCTATCTTTTCCACTGGCCTTTCTTTATCATCTTCTCTCAACATTTGGGAAATATGATGGCAGCCCTTGTGACGACGATCGTTTCCTTGATTCTAACGGCTCTGTCCTTCTATATTTTGGAGCCAACCATTGCAGGCAAGGAGCCTCGTGTCTTTGGCATGAAGATGGATCTCAGCTTTTTGACCAAACCGATCTTTTACCTCATGATTCCACTGGCTCTCTTGATGGTTGGAATCTCCGCCTTTGCACCAACCGTTGGAGCTTTTGATGAGAGTTTGGTAGTGAGTGGGCTCAATCAAGCAGACAGCAAAATGCAGGTCACACGGACGCAGGTGGATAATGCGACTGCAACAGACTATAACGTCTCAAATGGTGTGACCATGATCGGTGATTCGGTTAACTTGCGAGCGCAGGACTACCTGACTAAAGCCATCCCTGGCATCCAGATTGATGCAGTGGTGAGCCGTCAGTTGGAAAATGGAATGAAGGTCTTTGAGACTGACATCTCCAATAAAGTTCTCCTAAAAAATGTGGTCATTGCCCTAGGAACCAATACTGTAAGCAACTACAAAGAATTGCTGGATCAGTATGTTGAGAAACTTCCAAAAGGCCGTCGCTTGATCCTTGTGACACCATATGATGGTCGCTATGCCAACGATCAGTCCAGTGAATCGGTTCAAACCCGTCTTTATGAGTTGGAACTGGCTAAGAAATACGACTTTATCACCATTGCGGACTGGTACCAAGTAGCAATTGAAAATCCAAACATTTGGGTGGGAACAGACTCTGTTCACTTCAATATGGAAACCAATGGTGGGGAACTCTATGCTCAAACAGTCAAAGAAGCCCTTGATAAGGCCGAAAAGGGTCCGGTCAAGAAGTAACAATGCTTCTCTGAAACTGAAACAAAACAAATCCTAACAAAATAAAACAAAAAGCAACTTTTTACTTGTAAAAAGCTGCTTTTTTTAGTAAGATTGAGAAAGCGCTTACAAAAATCAATTGAAAATATCACTTTGTGAAGAAAAAATTTTTTTAATTATTTTTTCACAATTTTGTTAAATAATTGCTTTCACAGCAATAGGATTGATAAAGTTTTCACAAACTTCAAAAAATTCTTTGTGAAAGTTGCTTGGAAGTGTTTACAAAAATCTCAAAATAGAGTACAATTATATTGTGAAATAATTAACAAACCGAAATTTCTTACACTATTCTTGAAAATTTCCGAAAACATGAAAAAGTTCTAGAAAAGGATAAGGGTTTCAAACATTGGAGGAAAGCATCAAATGGCTGATAAAAAAACTCTCTCACCTGAAGAAAAGAAACTCGCTGCTGAAAAACACGTAGACGAGTTGGTGCAAAAAGCGCTGGTGGCGCTTGAAGAGATGCGCAAATTGAATCAGGAGCAAGTGGACTACATTGTGGCGAAAGCATCTGTAGCGGCTCTTGACGCTCACGGTGAGCTCGCTCTTCATGCTTATGAAGAAACTGGTCGTGGAGTCTTTGAAGACAAGGCGACGAAGAACTTGTTCGCTTGTGAACACGTAGTAAATAACATGCGTCACACCAAGACAGTTGGGGTCATTTCAGAAGATGACGTCACTGGTTTGACCCTTATTGCTGAGCCAGTCGGTGTTGTCTGCGGGATCACACCTACAACCAACCCTACTTCAACAGCAATCTTTAAAGCATTGATTTCCTTGAAGACACGGAACCCTATCGTCTTTGCCTTCCACCCATCTGCTCAAGAATCATCAGCTCATGCGGCACAAATCGTACGCGATGCGGCAATTGCAGCTGGAGCACCTGAGAACTGTGTGCAATGGATTACCCAACCTTCTATGGAAGCAACTAGTGCCCTGATGAACCATGAAGGAGTTGCTACGATCCTTGCGACCGGTGGTAACGCCATGGTGAAAGCGGCTTATTCTTGTGGAAAACCAGCTCTTGGGGTAGGTGCCGGAAACGTACCTGCTTATGTTGAAAAATCAGCTAATATCCGCCAAGCAGCACACGATATCGTCATGTCTAAATCATTTGACAACGGAATGGTTTGTGCGTCTGAACAAGCGGTCATCATCGATAAAGAAATCTACGATGAGTTTGTTGAAGAATTCAAATCTTACCACACTTACTTTGTCAACAAAAAAGAAAAAGCCCTTCTTGAAGAGTTCTGCTTCGGTGTGAAAGCGAACAGCAAAAACTGTGCGGGTGCGAAATTGAATGCGGACATCGTTGGGAAACCAGCAGCATGGATCGCTGAACAAGCTGGCTTCTCTGTACCAGAAGGAACCAATATCCTTGCGGCAGAATGTAAAGAAGTTGGCGAAAAAGAACCGTTGACTCGTGAAAAATTGTCACCAGTCATCGCTGTCTTGAAATCTGAAAGCCGTGAAGACGGAATTAACAAAGCTCGCCAAATGGTTGAATTCAACGGTCTTGGTCACTCAGCAGCCATCCATACAGCTGATGAAGAATTGACCAAAGAATTTGGTAAAGCAGTTAAAGCCATTCGTGTGATCTGCAACTCTCCTTCGACTTTCGGTGGTATCGGGGATGTTTACAATGCCTTCTTGCCATCATTGACACTTGGATGTGGTTCTTACGGACGCAACTCTGTTGGGGACAACGTTAGTGCCATCAACCTCTTGAATATCAAAAAAGTCGGACGCCGGAGAAATAACATGCAATGGATGAAACTTCCTTCAAAAACATACTTTGAACGTGATTCAATTGAATACCTACAAAAATGTCGTGACGTTGAACGTGTCATGATCGTTACAGACCACGCTATGGTAGAGCTTGGTTTCCTTGATCGTATCATCGAACAGCTTGACCTTCGTCGCAACAAGGTGGTTTACCAAATCTTTGCAGACGTAGAACCAGATCCAGATATCACAACTGTTGAACGTGGTACAGAGATCATGCGTGCCTTCAAACCAGATACGATCATTGCTCTCGGTGGTGGATCACCAATGGATGCGGCCAAAGTTATGTGGCTCTTCTACGAACAACCAGAAGTGGACTTCCGTGACTTGGTACAAAAATTCATGGATATCCGTAAACGTGCCTTCAAGTTCCCATTGCTTGGTAAGAAGACTAAATTTATTGCGATCCCAACAACATCTGGTACAGGATCTGAAGTAACTCCATTTGCCGTTATCTCTGATAAAGCAAACAACCGTAAATACCCAATCGCAGACTACTCATTGACTCCAACAGTTGCCATCGTAGACCCTGCCTTGGTATTGACAGTTCCAGGATCTGTTGCAGCAGACACTGGTATGGACGTCTTGACGCACGCGACAGAAGCTTACGTATCACAAATGGCTAGCGACTTCACAGATGGTCTTGCTCTTCAAGCTATTAAACTTGTCTTTGAAAACTTGGAAAGCTCAGTCAAGAATGCGGACTTCCATTCACGCGAAAAGATGCACAATGCGTCAACCATCGCAGGTATGGCCTTCGCCAATGCCTTCCTCGGTATTTCTCACTCAATGGCCCACAAGATCGGTGCGCAATTCCACACCATCCACGGACGGACCAATGCCATCTTGCTTCCATACGTTATCCGCTACAACGGTACACGCCCAGCTAAGACAGCTACATGGCCTAAGTACAACTACTACCGTGCAGATGAAAAATACCAAGATATCGCTCGTATGCTAGGACTTCCATGCTCTACTCCAGAAGAAGCCGTTGAAGCTTACGCAAAAGCTGTATACGAACTCGGTGAATGCTGTGGTATCGAAATGAATTTCAAAGCACAAGGAATCGATGAAAAAGAATGGAAGAAACATTCTCGTGAATTGGCCTTCCTTGCTTATGAAGATCAATGTTCACCAGCTAACCCACGTCTTCCAATGGTAGACCATATGCAAGAAATCATCGAAGATGCTTACTATGGTTACAAGGAACGTCCAGGACGTCGTAAATAAGACGCCAAGGAACAACTGATGTTTATCAGCTACCCCCACTCGAAAGAGCGGGGGATTTTTGCTATTTGGGTCCAAAACTCGTTTTTTCATAAAAAATTAGACTTTTTTTCAGAAATTGTGTTATTTTTATAGCATTCCGAGCTATTTTATGTTACCCTATAGTGTGTGAATCTGCCTGTAGCTGAAGGGTTATGATCCTTTTTCAGTTATAGGAAACGAAAAAATAAATCCAAGAAAGGAGGCCATCTCAAATGGAGTTAGAAGGTGACGTGCAAGGAAGACAAGATCAGGCACAGAAAATTATTGAAATGCCCCAACGAGATCGGGAAACTTCCACTTCAGAAAATCAGCCATCATCTGCTTCAGTGGTCTCCATGTATGGGCAGGAAAAGCCAAGCATTTCTAGCCTCCATCAGCAACTAGCGAGCGCGTCTGGAACCCAGACCATTCAATTGCGGGAGGAATTGGTGCTGGCGGTAGCGCAGAATGCTTCAGCGCAAGCAACTGCCTTTGAGGCAGAGGTCAAGGATAAGCTGGAAGAGGCCAAGGAGACGGTTTCTCATAAGGTCGCTGAGGTGTCACAAATGGCCCACAGCATGGCCCAATTTTTAACAGACGCAGAAGTGGAGCAACTATTAGGAGAGTTCTCCATGGATACTTGTTGGGACCAAGCAGTAGAGGCGGAGAACCTCGCCCAAGCAAAGGCCTATTCCACTCGCTTGTCAGATTTGGCAGGTCAGCTGGAGGCTGCATCAGCTCAATTGGTGGACTTGGACAAGGGACAAGCGACGGCCTTTGATTTTTCATAAGTAGGAGAAAAAGATGTTAGAGATCCTGGGAGAGGACAGAGAACGAATTGAGGAGCTCCATCGAGAGATTAAAAAGGAGCAAGAGCGGATTGCGATCAGAAGTTTGATTGCAACGCAAAAAGCCTTGATGATGTTGGAAGGGATGAGTTTGCAGGTAACCTTGGGCGGTCAATCCGAAAAGATGCGCTCTTTTGCTACAACGACCCTAGTTAGTGATTTGAAAGATGGATTTACAGGAGGAGCAGCGGACGCGGTAGAAACAGCACTGAAATCAGTGAAGAAGCCGATTTTATTGAGTCCGATTAAAGGAGGTATGTGATGTACCATTCAGGAAATAGTGAATTAGAACAACTAGAAGATCGACATTACCGCTTCAATCAAAAACTGAGCGAGTTGGAGTGGGATTATGCGGATATGCGTATGGATGTCCGCCAACATACAGAAAATTTAGTGGACTGGCTAAGTGCCCTGCATTTTCAAGCCCCAAGTGCGGAGGCTCAAAGTGGCTTAGAGCGTTTATTTGCCTTGCAAGAAGAGTTTGAGGCAGAGCTCAAGCGCTATGAAGAGCGTTTAGAAGAAGAGCGTGAGCGCGAGCAGCAAGAGTACTATAAGCAGCGTCAACAATTAGAACAAGGTGATTGAAACATTCCTCTGGTAGAGATAAGAGGAATGTTTTTGTTTGCTCAAAAAACTTTTAAAAATGTGCTCATAAATTCTTGCAAGCGCTTACTTAGTATGTTATAATATTCACAAATAAACGAAAACAAAATGGTTTTATCAAACCAACAAAAAAGGAGTCGCTTATGAAAGCTGCAACTTATGTATCTGCAGGCAATCTGCAACTGCTGGATCAACCAAAACCAGTGATCAAAAATCCAACGGATGCCATTGTGCGTGTCTTGAAGACAACCATCTGTGGGACAGACCTTCACATCCTAGGAGGAGATGTGCCAGCTTGTAAAGAAGGCACGATTTTAGGCCACGAAGGAATCGGGATCGTCGAAGAAGTCGGCGATGCAGTGAATAACTTCAAGGTAGGCGACAAGGTCATCATCTCTTGTGTCACAGCTTGTAATACCTGCTACTACTGTAAACGTAATTTGCCTTCTCACTGTGAAGATGGTGGTTGGATTTTGGGTCACTTGATCAACGGAACCCAAGCAGAGTATGTCCACATTCCACATGCGGATGGTAGTCTTTATCATGCGCCTGAAACTGTGGATGACGAAGCCTTGGTCATGCTCTCAGATATTCTCCCAACCTCTTATGAAATCGGGGTCCTCCCATCTCATGTAAAACCTGGGGACAATGTCTGTATCGTTGGAGCTGGTCCGATCGGTCTTGCAGCTCTCTTGACTGTGCAGTTCTTCTCACCAGCTACGATTATCATGGTGGACTTGTCTGAATCTCGTCTTGAAGCGGCTAAGAAATTTGGAGCAACTCACACCATCTGCTCCAGCGATATCGCTGAAATCAAGGCCTTTATCAATGAAGTGACCGAAGGTCGTGGTGTCGATATCTCCATGGAATGTGTGGGCTATCCTGCTACCTTTGATGTCTGCCAAAACGTCATCTCTGTCGGTGGACACATCGCTAATGTCGGTGTCCACGGAAAACCGGTTAGCTTCAATTTGGATGATTTGTGGATCAAGAACATTACCCTCAACACCGGTCTTGTCAATGCCAATACTACTGAAATGTTACTCAATGTCTTGAAATCAGGCAAGATCGATGCGACTAAGCTCATCACCCACCACTTCAAACTCTCAGAAGTTGAAAAAGCCTATGATGTCTTTAAACATGCGGGTGAAAACCATGCTCTCAAGGTGATTATCGAAAATGATATCAGTGAATGAAGTGGCAACTAATATTTGTTCATAGTTTTTTTAGACGGACCAGAGATATTCTGGTCCTATTTTCAACCCCCAAAAGCCAATGATTCCTTGCAAAATAAATTTGTTGTCTTATAATAGAAGTACAGAAAACGATTACATAAAGAGAAAGGTGTGATCTTATGAAACGGTTTTGTTATCATCGTGAATTCTGGATGGACTTCCATTTCTGGATCTTGGTCTTGCTTTTAGCGGCTGTGGCGTTGACGATGCGGGCTCCGCTTTCGGTAGTTAGCCTAGCTTATCTTGCTTTTGTTGGGATTTTGATCTTGCTGCAGGTCTTTCAACCGCCTGTATCGACGCGTCAGTATCCAGAAGGTAGCTACCATTTCAATTGGACCTTTTATCGGGATACCCGACTGTATATCGATCTCTTTTTATTAGCAGGTCTCTTGGCAGGCCCAATGGCTTCATCGGATATGGTCTATTGGATCTTGCTTGGAGCCGTTGTCGGCTCTATCGGATTTGTATTTGTCGTAAAGGAAAAAGCGACTCAAAAGATGGCCTAAGGAATCACCATGTCCTAGATCTCTGAAACTAGTTTCAGAGATCTTTTTATTTTCCCCTAAAATGTGAAACTATAATCCAATTGCACGATTAATATTGTAAGCGCTTTAAAAATAGATTATAATCAATTTACAAGTACTCGAGTTGCCTTATTGTCAAAGGAGAAGGAGTTATGTCAAAGATTACAAAAGATGAACTGATTGAACAAATCAAAGACGGCATCATTGTTTCTTGTCAAGCCCTCCCTCATGAACCGCTCTATACAGAAGCAGGAGGAGTCATTCCTCTCTTGGTCAAAGCGGCTGAGCAGGGTGGAGCTGTCGGGATCCGAGCCAATAGTGTCCGGGATATCAAGGAAATAAAGGAAGTGACCAAGTTACCGATCATTGGGATTATCAAGCGTGACTATCCACCGGAAGAACCCTTTATCACGGCTACTATGAAAGAAGTCGATGAGTTGGCAGCTTTGGATATCGCGGTCATTGCTCTTGATTGTACCAAACGTCCACGTCATGATGGCCTTTCGATTAGTGACTTTATCCATCAAGTCAAAGAGAAATATCCAGACCAACTCTTGATGGCTGATACCTCTACTCTGGAAGAAGGATTGACAGCTGTCGAAGCGGGAGTGGACTTTGTCGGAACGACCCTTTCGGGCTATACGGACTACAGCCCAAAGGTTGATGGCCCAGATTTTGAACTGATCCATAGTCTCTGCCAAGCAGGAGTAGATGTCATCGCAGAAGGCAAGATCCACTACCCTGATCAGGCCAAGAAAATCCATGATCTCGGTGTTCGTGGTATCGTCGTAGGTGGTGCCATTACCCGACCAAAAGAGATTACAGAGCGCTTCGTCGCAGCCTTAAAATGAGAAAACAAAACAGTAGATTGAAGGAGGAGGAGACCGAATAGAGAGTAGTCGAATCTGAAACATGAACAAGAATAGGCGTCCTCATTGAGGATAACCCCTTGTAAGAGTAATCTTACCGCAAATCGTGAGGAGAAATCACATGAAAATGAAAAAAGTATTGTGCTCGTTGGTAGCTGGTGCAGCTCTTCTAGCACTCGCAGCTTGTGGCTCTGGCGGAGGATCAAAATCAGAATCTTCTGGAGGAAATTCTGGTAAAACAGAAATTACCTGGTGGGCATTCCCAGTCTTTACTCAAGAAAAAGCAGATGATGGTGTCGGAACCTACGAAAAATCAATTATTGCAGCTTTTGAAAAAGCGAATCCAGATATCCACGTGAATTTGGAAACGATTGACTTCAAGTCAGGTCCTGAAAAGATCACAACGGCTATTGAAGCAGGAACTGCTCCGGATGTACTCTTTGATGCACCTGGACGGATCATTCAGTATGGTAAAAATGGAAAATTGGCTGATTTGAACGATCTCTTTACCGAAGATTTTGTCAAAGATGTCAATAATGAAAATATCATTCAAGCCAGCAAGGCAGGCGACACAGCTTACATGTATCCAATTAGTTCAGCACCATTCTACATGGCGATGAATAAGAAGATGCTCAAAGATGCAGGCGTGTTGGATCTTGTCAAAGAAGGCTGGACAACAGACGACTTTGAAAAAGTATTGAAAGCTTTGAAAGACAAAGGTTATACACCAGGATCACTCTTCAGTAATGGTCAAGGTGGAGACCAAGGAACTCGTGCCTTCATTGCTAACCTTTATGGCGGTTCTGTTACTGATGAAAAAGTAACCAAGTATACAACAGATGATCCAAAATTTGTCAAAGGTTTGGAAAAAGCTTCTAAATGGATCGATGACGGCTTGATGATGAATGGTTCTCAATTCGATGGTGGAGCAGACATCCAAAACTTTGCGAATGGTCAAACTTCTTACACTATCTTGTGGGCGCCTTCACAAAACGGTATCCAAGCTAAATTGTTGGATGCAAGTAAGGTCGAAGTAGTAGAAGTGCCATTCCCATCTGACTCAGGCAAGCCAAAATTGGAATACCTTGTCAATGGATTTGCAGTCTTCAATAATAAAGATGAAAAGAAAATTGCTGCTGCTAAGAAATTTGTACAGTTCATCGCAGACGACAAAGAATGGGGTCCAAAAGATGTTGTGCGTACAGGAGCTTTCCCAGTTCGTAGTTCATTTGGTAAGTTGTACGATGACAAACGGATGGAAACCATCAGCACTTGGACAAAATACTACTCACCATACTACAACACAATCGACGGTTTTGCAGAAATGCGTACACTTTGGTTCCCAATGTTGCAATCTGTTTCAAACGGGGATGAAAAAGCAGAACCAGCTTTGAAGACATTTACTGAAAAAGCAAACGAAACGATCAAGAAAAAATAGATCATCTATGAAACTCAAATGATCCTTTCATAGAAATAAGAAAGCATAGGCCCCCTCGATTTCTTATCTCCATACGTAGATTGAAAGAGGGGGCCTTCATATTTTCACTCTCCTAATTATCATATGTAGAAAGGCGCAGTGCCATCCATTCCACATAGGAATCAAGGAAAAAATAGAAAAAGAACACTAGGAGGTGCCTTACTGTGAAGGTAAACAAAATCCGAATGAGGGAGACGCTCGTTTCCTACGCATTCCTAGCACCCATTTTAATCTTCTTTACGGTCTTTGTCTTAGCCCCCATGATTATGGGCTTTGTGACAAGTTTCTTCAACTATTCTATGACATCCTTTAAGTTTGTCGGTTTAGAAAATTATTCCCGCATGTTTGCGGATAAGGTCTTTGTCAAGTCCTTGATCAATACCGTCATCATCGTTATCGGATCCGTTCCGATCGTCGTATTGTTCTCCTTGTTTGTGGCTTCTCAGACCTACCATCAAAATGCGATTGCGCGTTCCTTCTATCGTTTCGTCTTCTTCCTTCCAGTTGTTACAGGGAGTGTAGCGGTAACGGTTGTATGGAAATGGATCTATGATCCACTATCAGGGATTTTGAACTTTGTATTGAAATCTGGACATGTCATCAACCAAAACATTTCTTGGTTGGGGGACAAACACTGGGCTTTAATGGCTATCATCATTATTTTGTTGACCACTTCAGTTGGTCAACCGATCATCCTCTACATCGCAGCTATGGGAAATATTGATAATTCACTTGTAGAAGCCGCGCGTGTGGATGGTGCGACAGAATTTCAAGTTTTCTGGAAAATCAAATGGCCAAGCTTGTTGCCAACAACCTTGTACATTGCGATCATTACGACCATTAACTCTTTCCAATGTTTCGCCTTGATCCAATTGTTGACATCCGGTGGACCTAACTACTCAACGAGTACCCTTATGTACTACCTCTATGAAAAAGCCTTTAAACTCTCTGAATACGGTTATGCCAACACCATGGGTGTCTTCCTTGCGGTGATGATTGCCATTATCAGTTTTGCGCAATTCAAGATCCTCGGAAACGACGTAGAATACTAAAGAAAGGAGCCTCAGATGAAACCAACACAAAAGAAACCCATCACTGCCTTTACAGTAATTTCAACGATCATTTTGCTCCTTTTGACAGTCTTGTTCATTTTCCCATTTTATTGGATTTTGACAGGGGCCTTTAAGTCTCAACCAGATACCATTATGATCCCACCTCAATGGTGGCCAAAGACACCAACCATGGAAAACTTCCAACAGTTGATGGTACAAAACCCAGCCCTACAATGGTTATGGAATAGTGTCTTCATCTCCCTTGCAACCATGCTTTTGGTGTGTATGACCTCTTCCTTGGCAGGATATGTCTTGGCTAAGAAACGCTTCTATGGGCAACGAATTCTCTTTGCTATCTTTATCGCAGCTATGGCCCTTCCAAAACAAGTTGTCTTGGTTCCATTGGTACGGATTATTAACTTTATGGGGATCCATGATACCCTTGCAGCGGTTATTCTACCATTGGTTGGATGGCCATTCGGGGTCTTCTTGATGAAGCAATTTAGTGAAAACATCCCAACAGAACTCTTAGAATCTGCTAAGATCGATGGTTGTGGAGAGTTGCGGACTTTCTGGAGCGTTGCCTTCCCAATTGTCAAGCCGGGATTTGCAGCCCTTGCCATCTTTACCTTTATCAACACCTGGAACGACTACTTTATGCAATTGGTAATGCTGACCTCTCGGCAAAACTTGACCATTTCCTTAGGGGTAGCAACCATGCAGGCTGAAATGGCCACCAACTATGGCTTGATCATGGCTGGGGCAGCCCTAGCTGCAGTGCCAATCGTTACGGTCTTCCTCGTGTTCCAAAAATCCTTTACACAAGGGATTACCATGGGAGCGGTCAAAGGATAAGTCGTCTGCTTGGACAAACGATAGTTGTGTGCAGATCGGTTTTCTAGGCTGAAAAGTATCGAAAGGATGAGAATATGATATTTGATGATTTAAAAAACATCACCTTTTACAAAGGAATCCACCCCAATCTGGATCAGACCATTGATTTTCTCTATGAGCATCGGAAGGATTCTTTTGAATTGGGGAAATATGATATTGATGGGGATAAGGTCTTTCTCGTCGTTCAAGAAAATACCCTCAATAAAGAAGAAAATGATCGCTTTGAACACCACAAAAAATATGCCGATTTGCATCTATTAGTAGAAGGGCATGAGTTTTCGAGTTATGGATCCCGTGTGACAGGTGAGGCTATCGCATTTGATGAAGCATCGGACATCGGTTTTGTCCATTGCCAGTAGTCTTATCCGCTTCATCTAGGCTATCATAATTTTGCGATTTTCTTTCCAGGGGAGCCTCACCAACCCAATGGCTATGCAGGGCAAGAAGATATCGTGAAAAAATATCTATTTAAAATTGCGATCGATTGATCACGTTAGAAAGGAGTGCCTATGTCATCTAAGGGAGCAGGATTGATCAAAACCGTTTTTAACACGGACAATGTAGTGATGCGTATCAGTGAGAAGGTCCTCGACTTGGTAACCGTTAATCTTTTATTTGTGCTAAGTTGTTTACCAGTTCTCACGATAGGAATTGCGAAAATTAGTTTGTATCAGACCTTATTTGCCATTAAGCACCAGCGTCGTGTTCCGGTGATTCGTAGTTATGCGAAGGCTTTTCGGGACAATTGGAAAATAGGCTTGCAACTAGGAAGTTTAGAACTGATTGTTGCAGGTATTTGTCTCTTTGATTTATTCTTATTTTGGGGGCAAACTTCCCTAGCTTTCCAAGCTTTGAAAACCATTTGTTTAGGCCTCTTTCTCTTTCTTGTGTTGATCTTATTGGCTGCTTATCCGATTGCAGCCCGCTACCAATTGGATTGGAAAGAGTGTTTGCAAAAAGCCATGATTGTGACAGGCTTACATTTTCCTTGGTTCTTCGTCATGGGAAGTGCTCTCTTACTTCTATGTATGGCTCTTGCAAGCTCGGTTTTAGCTTTCCTATTGGGACTTATGATCTTTTTCTTGTTCGGCTTTTCAAGCTTAGCTTTTGCACAAGTTGGATTAATGGAAAAGATTTTCGCCCAGTATCAAGAATAAAATGAATTTATTAGTGACTAAAGGAGAAAAAATGTCAGATTTAAAAAAATATGAAGGAGTCATCCCCGCTTTTTACGCCTGCTATGATGACCAAGGAGAAATTAGCCCGGAGCGGGTACGTGCGCTGGTAGAATATTTTATCGCGAAAGGTGTGCAGGGCTTGTATGTCAACGGATCCTCTGGCGAATGTATCTACCAGAGCGTGGCCGATCGCAAGCTGATTCTAGAAGAAGTGATGGCAGTAGCTAAAGGGAAATTGACCATTATTGCTCACGTAGCCTGCAACAACACCAAGGATAGCGTGGAATTGGCACGACATGCAGAAGAGCTGGGAGTGGATGCCATTGCGGCCATTCCGCCAATTTATTTCCGCTTACCAGAATACAGTGTGGCTCACTACTGGAATACAATCAGTGCAGCTGCACCTAACACGGACTTTGTCATCTACAATATCCCGCAATTGGCAGGGGTCGCTTTGACACCGAGCCTTTACAAGGAAATGTTGAAAAATCCACGGGTGATTGGGGTGAAAAATTCTTCGATGCCTGTTCAGGACATTCAAACCTTTGCTTCTTTAGGAGGCGACGACCACATTGTCTTTAACGGCCCAGATGAACAATTCTTAGGTGGCCGTCTCATGGGAGCACATGCTGGGATCGGTGGTACCTATGGTGCGATGCCAGAACTCTTCTTGAAGCTCAATCAGCTGATTGCTGAGAAAGACTTAGAGACTGCGCGTGCCTTGCAGTTTGCTATCAATGACATTATCGGAGTCTTGACGTCTGCTCATGGCAATATGTATGCGGTCATCAAAGCGGTTTTGCGCATCAATGAAGGTTTGGACTTGGGATCTGTTCGCTCCCCTTTGACGCCAGTAGTAGAAGCGGATCAAGAAGTGATCCAACGTGCTGCTCAACTCATTCAGGACACAAAAGCCAGATTCCTTTGATCAAAGGAGGTCTAGATGAATCCATATGTTGTAATTGATATCGGAGGGACCAGTATCAAGTATGGTTTAGCCGATGCAAAAGGGCAACTCCTAGAGACCCATGAAATGCCAACGGAGGCTCAAAAAGGAGGACCTCACATTCTTAACACAACAAAGGAAATCGTAGCCCGTTATTTGAAGAAGCATCCCTTGGCAGGGGTGGCGATTTCTTCGGCCGGAATGGTAGATCCTGATAAGGGAGAAATCTTTTATGCCGGCCCACAAATTCCCAACTATGCAGGCACCCAATTCAAAAAGGAAATCGAAGAGACCTTTCAGATCCCTTGCGAGATTGAAAATGATGTCAACTGTGCCGGTCTCGCAGAGGTCACCACAGGCCATGCAAAAGGATCGAACAATGCTGTTTGCCTGACGATTGGGACAGGGATCGGCGGTTGCCTCTTGCTCGATGGTCAGGTCTTTCATGGCTTTAGCAATTCAGCCTGTGAGGTTGGCTATCTTCATTTGCCAGATGGTGCCTTTCAGGATCTAGCTTCAACGACGGCTTTGGTCGAGTATGTGGCAGAACATCACGGTGATCCTGTGGAACAGTGGAATGGCCGCCGGATCTTTAAGCAGGCAACAGAAGGAGATAAGATCTGTATGGCTGGAATTGATCGAATGGTGACCTACCTTGGCAAAGGACTGGCCAATATCGTTTATGTGGTCAATCCAGAGGTCATCGTTCTTGGAGGGGGGATTATGGCTCAGGAAGCCATCCTCAAGCCAAAAATCTATCAAGCCCTGTGTGCCGAACTGGTTCCTAGCCTAGCAGATAAGATCCGTTTGGAATTTGCCCACCATCAAAACGCCGCAGGTATGTTGGGGGCTTACTACCACTTTAGACAAAAACATGAAACATAAAACAAGTCGCGCTGGCGACTTGTTTTTGATTCATCAAAAAAAGCATGAAAGATGAAGAAAACCTGATCTTTCATGCTTTTTAAATAGGGAGACCATATTAAGATTTTCGAGAACGTTGATTAGAAAGTTTTTTGTTTTCCCAGTAGCTATTAAAGACAATTTCCTTTTGTTCTCGGCTTTTATTAAGGAAATGAGCATAGATCAAATCGACCACAATGAGGAGTGGTAAAATAGCAGAGATTCGATCGATATAGGTACTACTAGGAAGAGGTGCGGCCGGTAACACTTCTGTGAATCCTTGGTGGATGGCAGCCGGGTTAGCGGTCACAAGAACCGTTTTAGCCCCTTTTTCTTTGGCGTCCAGGAGATTATCTGTAATGGAGTTGGTGCCTCCTGACAATGAGAAACCGATGACTAAACAAGAGGAATCGAGAATACTGGTTGTCCAGGCAAAGCCGTCTTGATCAGTCAGGGCTTCACAAACGACACCTAGTCGCATAAAGCGCAATTTCATTTCTCGAGCGACTAAACCGGAACTACCGATCCCGAAGAAATAGACTCGGTCTACTTGATCGATTAGTTCAGCTACCCGATCTAATTGAGAATCTTTTACCAGACTTTCAGTGACGTTACTGATATGGTGGTAGCGTTGCAAGACGCTCAGCGTCAGTTCGTCATGCACTTGCACCTGTTTTTGATTTTTGGTTTCTTCGTTAAAGTGATAGACAAATTCCCGATAGCCGGAAAAACCACATTTTTGAGAGAAACGCGTCAAAGCTGCCTTTGAGACATGGAGTAACTCCGTTACACGAGAAGAGGACAGGGAGTGCTGTCGTGCTTCGGATGATAAAAAATATTGGGCAATGTCGCGTTCCATATCTGTTAACTCAGCTTCATGGCTGGCGATAATGGCGCGTAAATCTTGATCTTGTTTCACAGCAATCCTCCTTTCTCACGAGATGAAATAACAGGATGCTCCTATAATATATTACACATTATAACATGGGTAACCGCTTTATTCAAGTAAAAGAAATCAAGAAATACTGAAACTAGGAACAGGATATGCGAAAAGAAGAGAACGCTACCAATCCTGGCAGTAGTGGCTTGTTGGTTATCCACAATTTTCTGAAAATTTCCGGTTGGGCCTGAACAAACGATATGAATTGTGGTATAATTTAAGATAATTGTACTGTTGTTGGAAGAACAATGGTTGAATAAGGAGGTGTGACGATGTCGAATGCAACACTCGAGATGATGCAAGAGATCGAGCAAGCTGCTCAGGGCGTGATCGTAGGCTATGAAGCTCAAGTTGAACAAATCCGAACGGATTCGCGCGATCGCCTTGCAACAGTGGCACAGCATTACGATGAGGAAACCAAGCAATTGGTCACAGAGGCAGAAAAAAACGCCCAGGAAAGACTCGTCCGTTTAACGAAAGATCTGGAAGAAACGGTTGCGCGCAATGATGCCAAGGTACAACAGGCGATGACCGATAAGCGAGCTGGGTTAGTTGAAGCCATTGTAGAAAAGGTGGTAGCAAGCTATGGCCGTTAGTCAGATGCAAAAACTGTCCCTCATCTTACCCAAAGATGACTTGGACAGTCTCCTACTAGCGCTACAGTCTGAGGCAAAAATCCAGATTTATGACCTCAGTGAGCATGAAGAATGGCAGGCTGCCTTTGAGGCAAATACCTTGTCTCAACCCTTGACAGAGGACAATCGTCAAGCCTTGGTAGAGCTGCAAAAACGTCAAGAACAAGTTGAAAAAATGATTCAGACTCTAGAGCCTTACATGCCTGAGAAGAAGGCTCTGCAAGCTCTAAAGGAAGAACCCTTAAGCTTGTCTTTTGATGACTTGCAGGCCCATGGGATGATTCGAGACGAGGATCTCCTATTGACCAAGTTGAAACGCCAATTGCACGTGTTAGATAAGGCTCGTCAGAAGATTGCGGATGCAAAGGGAGAGATAGAGCGCTTAGAAAAATGGCGACCGTTAGAGGTGACGCCAGCTGCTCTCGCTACTTTTCACTATGTGCATGGCTTGATCGGGACCATTCCCAATAGCGATACAGACGCCGTTCGTTCTTCCTTAAAAGCTCATCCTGAGCTGAAGTTAGAAGAAGTCTTTACGTCTGAAACTGAACACGGCTATGTCATCTTGTATCGTTCGGGAGATCGTGTAGCTGTTCAGGAGCTTCTGGAAGACCATGGGTTCAAAGAATTGGACTATGAAGAAGAGCAGGTCCCGGCCGCCTACTTGGATCGCCTAGAAGGAGAAATTAAGGAGCAAGAAGCTGTAGTTGCAGCAACCCTAGCCGAGTTACAAAACTCCCAGAAGGAGTTGGACCAGCTTAAGTACCAGATGGATTACTTGCTGAGTTCGGGAGCTCGTGAGGAAGCCAAGTCGCTTCTTGCCAGCACGCAAAGCTTGGTAGCCCTAGAGGGTTGGATTGAAACCTCCCAAGTGGCCTCATTGCGAGACTTCTTGCAAGAAGGTTTTGGTTCTCGGGTCTTACTAGAGACGCGCGATGTGACGGAAAAAGATTGGGATGACGTTCCGATCCAGTTGCGAAATAATGCCTTGGTAGAGCCCTTTGAATTAGTCACAGAGATGTACGCCCTGCCTAAGTATTACGAGAAAGATCCGACACCGATCGTTTCTCTCTTCTACTTTGTTTTCTTTGGCATGATGGTCGCAGATATCGGTTATGGACTGTTGCTAACGGTAGCGACAGGCTTTGCCCTTAAAGCCTTTAAGCTCAAGCCTAGTACAGCGAAGAACCTTCGTTTCTTCAGTCTCCTTGGAATTTCAGTTGCCCTTTGGGGTGTGGTCTATGGCTCTTTCTTTGGATTTGAGATGCCTTTTGCCCTGATCAGTACGACCAGCAACGCCATGACCATCCTGATCCTCTCAGTGGTCTTTGGTTTTATCACCGTCTTAGTGGGCCTCTTCTTAGGGGGAATGAAAAATGTTCGCCTCAAAGACTACACGGAAGCCTATAATGCTGGCTTTGCTTGGGTCTTGATCCTACTTGGTTTAATGCTTCTAGCAGTAGGCAATATCTTGCCAGGGATGAGCCTTTTAGTTCCGATTGGCAAGTGGCTGGCTATTTTGAATGCCATTGGGATCTTGATTGTTTCCATTGTCAGTGCCAAGAAGCTGTCCGGCTTAGCCTCTGGTCTCTTTAACCTCTACAATGTTAGTGGCTATGTTGGAGACTTAGTCAGCTTCACCCGTTTGATGGCTTTGGGCTTGTCTGGAGCGAGTATCGGTTCGGCCTTCAACCTCATTGTCAATCTCTTTCCACCGCTTGGACGGTTTACGGTAGGGCTTGTGCTCTTTATCGTTCTACATGCCATTAATATGTTCCTGTCCTTCTTGTCAGGATATGTGCATGGAGCCCGTCTGATCTTTGTGGAGTTCTTCGGTAAGTTCTACGAAGGAGGAGGCAAGCCATTTCGTCCTCTCAAACCTTCTGAACGCTATATTAAAACAAAAAAATAAGTATTATCTTTAATAAATAGGAGTATATTCATGGAATCTTTAGCATCATATTTTTCAGCCCATGGGGGCGCCTTCTTTGCAGCATTTGGTGTGGCGATCGCCGTTGCACTTAGTGGAATGGGATCTGCCCTTGGGGTTGGTAAAACGGGTCAAGCAGCAGCAGCGCTCTTGAAAGAACAACCTGAAAAATTTGCCCAAGCCTTGATTTTGCAATTGTTGCCAGGTACACAAGGTTTGTACGGTTTCGTTATCGGGATCTTGATCTGGTTGCACATTAAGCCAGATATGCCACTTGAAACAGGGGTTGCTTACTTCTTTACAGCTCTTCCAGTT
>CAUCUH010000007.1:0-25882 GCA_958445905.1 uncultured Streptococcus sp. | reverse complement strand
TTAGCTTCATGTGACCAAAGTAGGCGCGAACATCGTTCGTAATAAAACTAATTACCGCATCATAAACTTCACGATACAATTGAGACATTGTAGCTTTACGAGTTTCTTTAGCCTCTGAATAATATGCTCCATATCCAAGCAGAGTGTTGTTGAAGCTCATGTTCTCTCCAGCCCATACAATTGAATCAAGACCATCTTTAGCTAAAGCTGTATCACTATGATTTGAACTGTAGGGTTTATTTTCACCAGCATAGGCTTTGGCAATGTTTTTGACACCCTGAACAGATTCTTCAGTGACAATATAATGGTGACTACCCCAAACTTGATCTTGAAGATTATTTGCAAGAAGTGCATAATATTGACTCAAAGCTTCAATCTGTTTATCTGTGAGATTATCCAAATCGACTTCTGAGTCATCGATAGGCAAAACAATATCCTTATTTGGCCAACCTTTGATAACAATATTTTGGTGTTCAGGAGAATATTCTGTTTCTGGAGTTCCAAAATCATATTTACTACCAGTGAACCATTTTTGAATAACGTCGTTTAATGCATTTTTATTTGCATCTGTGTCATCGGCTAGATAAGTCTTGTATGCATCAATGACATCCTGAGGCAATTTAGGAATAGTGAGATTTTTAATTGCTGCAATTTGTTTACTGAGCGTTTCCACCGCTTGATCAGCCTTCTCTTTATTCTCTTTTTCTTCCTGAGCTGCTGATGTAGCACTCGCTAGCTCATTTGAAGTTTCATTTACTTTAGCCTCTTCTTGGTTTTTCTTAGTAGTTAAAACTGAAATTTCTGAAGCTTTTTTAGCATCATTTTCTTTAGCTGTTTTGAGCTCTTCTTCTGCACGAATCTTACTATTTTGTTTATTTGCTAAATCATTTGCTTTACTATCACGATTTGCAATTGTTTGGGCAAGTTGTGATTCAGAAGCATCAAGATTACTTTGAGCTGAAACCTTATTTTCTTGAGCTTTCTTTAGATTCTCTTGTGCTTGTTTTTGTTTTTCTTCAGCAGATGACAAGTTTGCTGAAGTTTCTTGACTTTTCTTTATTTGATACGCTTCTACAGACCATGCATTTTTTAGTGCAGTAGCTTTTTTATCATCCGCTTCTTTGGCACGATCAAATTCTTGTTTCGCTGTATTTTCAGTTGCTGTTTTAGCATCTAAATTTTTCTTAGCAGCATCACGTTCTGCTACAATTTCTTCAACGCCAGTACCGTCTAGAACCTTCTGAGCAGTTTCTTTCTCTTTTTG
The DNA here is from genome assembly GCA_958445905.1 of uncultured Streptococcus sp. Classification (GTDB taxonomy): domain Bacteria; phylum Bacillota; class Bacilli; order Lactobacillales; family Streptococcaceae; genus Streptococcus. The sequence goes on along the minus strand of CAUCUH010000007.1, from coordinate 24,618 downwards.
AGCCTTCACTAATGCATTTGCTGCTTCATCTGCAACCTTTTTAGCATCTGCTAATTGTTTAGCAGAAACTTGACTTGCACTAAGTTGCGTTTTTTCATCAGCAGAAGCTTTACTGAGTTCTTCAGCCTTATTTTTGTCTTCGTTAATGGCATTTTCCAAAGCCTTTTTCGCTGTTGATTCTGCTGATTCTTTTTCAGCTACATCACTTTTAGCTTTGTCTCTTTCAGCAATGATTTCCGATGCTCCAGTACCATCAAGATTTTTTTGTGCAGTTGCTACTGCTTCCTCAGCTGTCGAAACTTTCTTTTCTTGCTCTGAAATTTTTTCTTGATCTTTTTTAATAACCTCTGATTGCTGATTACGTTCTTTCTCAGCTTCTAGAACTTTATCAGATGCATCTTTTAGTGATGTTTCCTTTTTCTCAATATCAGCTTTTACTTCTGATATTTCATTCTTCGATTTTTCAATTTTTTCAGGCGTAGCTAATTCTTTATTCGCCTCAGCATTCTTTAAGTCAACATTTGCATCGGAAACTTTTGATGCAGCGTCTGCTTCTGAAGTCTTAGCGTTTTCTAAAGCACTTTCTTGATTTGAAACCGATTGATCCGTTGCTTCCTTGATCGTTCTTGCTTCTTCTACAACTTCCGCAGTTGGCGATTTCGTTACAGTTGCAACCCCATTATGGACAAATACTCCGTCTACTTGTTTTATATTTGTAGACGAAGGAGTCTTCGATTCAACACTTAAAGTTGACTCATTTGTCTGAGTTGTAGTTACTTCATCCGCTTGTACAACAGAAATTCCCGCAAAAGCCGTGGCTATTGATACAGCAGATACAGTTGCTTTGATCGTTTTCTTTTTCATAATTCCCACCTTTATGATAGAGCATTGAGCAAATTATCACTAAATAATTATAAACATCCGAATTATACTACATTTTACAAACTTTGTAAAGTTGTATCCAACCTTTTAAGAACTAGAATCTAACCTTCTAAGACTGTAGAATAGTCTTACGAGGTGAGCAATGTCAGAATTACAAAAGTATATAAGCAAAAGAATACGGATTTTGCGGATTCAGTCAGGGATGACTCAGGAACAATTAGAAGAAAAAGCAGATCTTGGCACCAATTACGCGTATAAGTTAGAAAATTTAGAGCCCAATATAAAAATTAGTACGCTTGAAAAAATTATAGAAGCCTTAAATGTTGATCTACAAACTTTTTTTGATTTAACACTTAAAGAAGAAAGCACTGACTTAGCACAGCTTATCGACACTATCAAATCTTTACCAGAGTACAAACAAAATAAAGTCATTTCAGCTATTAACACAATTATTAACGAGACAAAATAAAAAGAGTGGATAAGGATAAGTATAAAAACGATTCCTTTCCCACTTTTTTTGTGCATAAAAATATGGCTATTAGCTATTAGAGCCTGCGATTCTTGGGTAACCAAATGTCATATCGAGGTTATCTTCCTCATAATTCTTGATTAATTCCCAGAAATTTGCAACCGATAACTCTGCAACTGATTCATGCCAATTGAATTTAAAAAACAAATCTAAGAGAAATTTAATTACTTGATGGGTTTTGGCTGTTTGTTCTACAGTATCAAATGTAATCAAAATTTTCTCACACAACGGATCAATTAATTCAATTTCAATACTATCATTTACAAAATTGAATGATACTTCTTGATCTTGATCATTCAAGATTGAAATATACTGATCCTCTTCAAATGTTGAATAAAACATTCTAATATTAATTTCTTCATTGCGATTAATTAACTCTGAAATATATTGTTGAGTTAAATTAATCACATGTTGTTTGTAAATCTTCATAAATTTCACCTCTAATTATTATTTTTTTAAGATTTATTTCCTTAGATTTACGGTGGCCTTACCCTCTTTAATATTATTATTAAACGATTGTTCTTGAGCATCTGCTACCTCCTTTATCCAGAAACAAAAAAAGACAGTTCACCACTGCCTTTTTTTATCTTCATTATTATTATGCCATTTTTCTATAAAAATAAAAAAATGATTTTTCAAAAAAGTACTATAGAAACCTCTTGGCCCCAAGGGATATTTTTTTGTCTAGGTTTTTGGGGTTCAGTTCAAAACGAGTGTTTTTTTCTTTTTTTTATTTTTATAAAAAAATGGCATACTATTATTGTAAATTAAATTGAGTAAGTAGAGCTATTACCATTAACCATATGGTGAGAAAGTTTGTTACTGGGCACGGTTAACGTACTTATCTCTCATATGCTAGTCATTGCAAAGGAAAAAACTAAGAGAAAAAGAAAGAAAATCTAAATGGTTATTCTCTACTGAATAACATGAAGTAAAGAATAACCATTTAGTAGATAAAAAAGTAAAGAAAAATGTGTTTAAGGTAAAATAAAAAAGGTAAAAATAAAAGTAAAAACTTAAAAAATAACTAGTTTAGTAAAGTAAAAAAACAATGTAATAAAAAAGTAAAATAGAAAAGTTTTATAAGCTCGAACAAGCAATGACATCTTTATGATCCTTCCAAACGTAGATCACGGTGATTACTGAAAATCTATCGCAAACATTAAACTTCAAGAGTTAGCCTCGATGGGAAGTATCAAAAGCATACCCAGCTTATTAAAAAAGGGTGGGAGGCAGTTTAACAATAATATGTAATTAATTTAGAAAGGAATGTATAATGCCAAGAAAAAGAAATTCTCTCAAGCACGATTTATTTATTGCAGCTTCAAAAAATATCACAAACAATCGAACGAGGACAAGCTATAAAAGAGCAATTACTCGCTTTACAAAGTGGGCTAAAGAAAACAATATTAAGAAAAAATCAGATATTACTGAAGAAGTGATTCAACTATACCAACTAGATCTAAATGATGATCCAAAACAATACTCTGTTGCTACCATTCATACTTATTTAGCACCTATCTGCAAAGCAGTTGATATCAACATGAATAGAATTAGAAAAAACAAGCGTTCCAGTGACAAAATTATCCGAGGTCGTGTAAAATCAAAAAATTCACAAGGTAAACATCAAGAAACAGACTCTCGCTTCTCTCGGCTGGTTAATTTTCAGAGGGCAGTTGGGATTCGTAGATCCGAATTAAAAAAATTAAAAGGAAAAGATATTCGAAAAGATAATAATGGAAATTACTATGTTTTAGTTCAGCGTGGAAAGGGAGGAAAATTTCAACCTCAACTTATTCTTCCTCAAGATGTTCCAGTCGTCCTCGATACCTTTAAAAATAAACAAGAGGATGATTATATCTTTACAGATGTAGAAATGAATAATCTAATCAATCTACATGGTATGAGAGCCCAACATGCAAGAGAGTGTTATTACTTCTACTTGAAGAAACTCCAAGATAATCCTAATTTCAAGGTGAATTTAAAAATTTTTTTAATAGAACGTTGGGAGGTTGGCCACCAAAATTTAAGGGATAAATCATTAAAGAAATTTGAGAAACAAAAGAAAAACTTCATTAATGAACTAAGAGATGAACCTTATAAAATTCGTGGATCAAACTATAAAAAAGCCTTAAATTCAGCACTGCCTACAAAATATAATCGTTTAGCCTTGATGGCTGTCTCGGTCTTCCATCTTTCCCACTGGCGTCTATCCGTCACAGTGACTAACTATATTCTTTAAAGTATCTCATTTTCGACTAAAAAATGAAAAATGAAGAAAAAAAAACGGAAAAAAACAGTTTTGGAACGTTTTTGCGGCATACTATTATTATCCAAATTTATTAGTGATATTTTATGAAAAAAAGAAAGGAAATTTAAAAATATGATTCACAATAAAAGTTCATCCATACAAAAACTAGAAAAAGAAGCAAAAATGTTGGAAAATGAGAAAGAAATTAAAAAGTGTTTTTCAAAAAAATCTAACTTTTGGGGAATCGACAAATGTGAATTATCTCTCATTGATTTCAACATTGACATTCTCAACTTTACTACTATTAATAGTAAAAAAGATACAAAAGTATTCTACAACTCTAACCACAAACTTCTTCAAATAGAAATTAAATCTGAAAAATTTGGTAAACTTACTATTTCTTTTGATGAATCGGGATATAAGAAAGAATATGCTAGGATAGAATTAATTAATCCGACATTAAATTTCGGAACAGTCGGTATTCACGGAATAAAGCAAAGGTTAGCAAATGCAATCCTATTGATTAAAAATGAATATGGAATTAGTATTACGTACAAAGATGCTATCTTCAAATTAATCGAACTAGCATTTACTGTTTCATTTGAGAAGAAGCCACATTTACAGGTAAGACGATTTTTAATAGAATGTCTATCTTTAGGAAGGAGCCCGAATTTTATTCAGCATAAGAATAAAAAAAATAATAGTGAGTACTCAATTCTCACTTGCAAAAGTAGAAAAGACGCATCATATGTACTTTACAACAAAATTGAAAAAGCTAAGGTTAATCGTCAGATCAGAAGAAAAAATTCTAGTTTAGAGAACTTCGATGTTCAAAGATTTGAATTAACACTAAAAAATCAAAAGATCAAACAGGAATTAGGTCTAAATACAATCAATGATCTAACAGATCAAAAAATAATAGAATATTTAGAGAATCACTTAATGTTGGCTTCTTTGCAATATATCAAAGCTATTAAAAGTTCAATAAAAGAATGTGAAAAAAAACTGCACGACACTTTTTCAAACTATAGTTCTCAAAAATATATTCCTCAATTTATTCTCGAGTTAGAAAATTATAGTAGTGAGGAATTAAAACCACTGATGATCGATGAAGAAATTATAACTTTCATGAATCCAACTTTTATTAAAAATAAAGCTAGAACAAAAAGAACGTTATTAGAAACATTTCAAAAAGAAAACTGTCAATCACCCCCAATGGTTTCGTGGCAAGTTCTAGATATTATTAATTTAATGTTTATAAGCTTAGAAGACGCTCGTAATACTGGTCTAGGTTTTCATACCAATTCTACGTCAGTTATTTTCCATAAAATAAGATTTAAGAACTTTTCTAAGAAAGAAAAACTTAAAACTTTTGAAAAAACAATTAAAAAAATGAAAAGAAATATTGAACATCAAGTTGATTGTAAACTTAAAGAGAGATTTTCAAAGAAAAAATTTATCGCTATTTTAGATAATTAAAATAGAGTAGATAATCCCAAAATCGCCTGCATTTCAGCAAGCATTTAAAAATATGTACACAAAGGTGGTGTACATAAGGAGGAAAAAAATGAATCAGCGGAAAATAAAAAGGTTATCAATTCTAGCGTCCAAACCAACATTGATAACCCCAAAAATCAACAAAAATAGCACAACTATTTCTGTTGTTGCTATTATCTCACAATATTAAAGATTACTCAAGAAAGGTGAGCAATATGCAAGTTATCCTACCCGATGAACAAATTCATCAAATTAAACGGTTGATAGGCAATCTAATTGAACAAGAAATTAAAAACAAATTGCACAATAGTCATTTTGACAGCCCTTTTTTAAATAAGAAACAAACCTGTGACTATCTAGGAATTTCAAACAATACACTGGATTCTTGGATAAAAAAGGGATTACCCGTTATTCGAGTTGGAAAAACCGTTCGATTTGATAAAACAGAAATCAATCGCTGGTTACAAAATCAGTAGCATTATAACCGTGGTTTGATATAATTAAGCCACGGTATTTTTCTAGCTCAATTCAAAAAAAGGAGAATACTATGTCAATTACAAAAACTAAAAATGGAACTTATCGCTTACGTATCTATATCCCAGAAGAAGTCAAATCATCATTGGGAATTGATAAAAAAGTGATTGAAAAACGTTTCAAACTAAGGAGTGAGGCTAAAAAATACGAACTTGAATTACAAAACAGGATTGATAAAATTTTAAGCGGAGATTCAACCTCATTGGAAACAAATGGTTCAATCCTCTTTTCCGATTTTTATCACAATATTTGGTGGGAATCCTATAAAGCAGGTCAAACAACATCTACCACAAAACCACCTTCACAAGCTACTATTGACGGTACTGAAATTGTCTTTAGAAAACATATCCTCCCCTTGCTTGGAAATTATCCTATTGATTTTCTTAATCAAAATAAGCAAGTTGTACTAAATTTATTGACTCAAAAGGCTGAAGAATATGCAAATTTCAAAGTTATCAGGAGCTACGTTAACTCTATCTTTGACTGGGCAGAAGAATTAGAGTATATCGAAACTAATCGTCTATCAAAAACTATAAGCCGTATCAAAGCCACTAAGAAAATAAAGCTACAGGAATCTAAAAAAGATGAAGATTTATATCTATCTCAAGAAGAACTTCAAGCATGGTTTACAGCTTTTGAAAAGGATTTGGAGACTGAAAAAATTCTATTCAAAGACTATGTTTTGTTCTATACTACCTTCTTTTTAGGAGATAGAAAGTCAGAGAGCTACGCTTTGCAATGGAAACATATTGATTTCAAAAATCAACAAATTCAATTGCTTCAAGCCTTAGATCGATATAAAAATCGAAAGTCAACTAAAGGGAATAAAAAGACGATTTTTTCGATTCCACAAGAACTTACCGACTTGTTAAATTCTTGGAAGAAGCAACAAAAATCTGAACTGGCTTCATTTAACATCATGCAAACTCCTGAACAGTATGTTTTTACGTATATTGATACAAAGGGAAATGTAAACAGTTGTCTCCATGCTGATTATCTTAACAACAAGATGAAATCTGTTAAGCGTCGTCATCCAGAACTCGCACATGCAACCCCTCATAAATTACGACATACAGGAGCTACACTCGCTAAACAGGCTGGAACCTCTATGGAGGCTATTTCTGAAGCACTCACTCATAGTGATACGATTACAACTAAGACTTATGTGAACACTTCAAACGTAATCCCAATGGCTGTTGGAGAAATTGCCTTTCGCAATCTTAAAAAGTAATGGTGTGAATTTGGTGTGAAAAGTGGTGTGAATTTTGCTAAAAATCATCAAAAAAACACTCCATGGTGTGAACCATGAAGTGTTTCGAAACGTTGATATAATCGTATTGATTAACGTTTTGAGAATTGTGAAGCTTTACGAGCTTTCTTAAGACCTGGTTTCTTACGCTCAACTTTACGTGAGTCACGTGTAAGAAGTCCTGCGCGTTTCAATGAATCGCGGAAGTCTGGGTCTACTTGAAGAAGGGCACGAGCGATACCGTGACGGATAGCTCCTGCTTGACCAGCGTATCCACCACCTACAACGTTAACGAAAACGTCGTATGAACCTACAGTTGAAGTAACTGCGAATGGTTGGTTGATTACAAGACGAAGGTCAGCGTGTGGGATGTACTCTTCAACATCTTTTTTGTTAACAGTGATTTTACCAGTTCCTGGAACAAGGCGAACGCGTGCAACAGCGTTTTTACGACGTCCAGTACCTGCATATTGTGCTTGTGACATACTTTATTGTTCCTTTCCTTAGATAAGTCCTGAAATATCAAGAACTTCTGGTTGTTGTGCAGCGTGAGTGTGTTCAGCTCCAACGAATACTTTCAATTTCATACCTTGAGCGCGGCCAAGAGTATTGTGTGGAAGCATACCTTTAACTGATTTCTCGATCAAACGTACTGCATTTTTAGAACGAAGTTCACCAGCAGAGATTGATTTCAATCCACCTGGGTGGTTTGAGTGAGTGTAGTAGATCTTATCAGTTGCTTTTTTACCAGTCAATTTAACTTTTTCAGCATTGATAACGATTACGAAGTCACCTGTATCAGTGTGTGGTGTGAATGTTGGTTTGTTTTTTCCGCGAAGCACGCTAGCAACAACTGCTGAAAGGCGTCCAAGAGGTACATCAGTTGCGTCAACAACGTACCATTTGCGTTCTACTTGGCCTGGTTTAGCCATGAATGTAGTTTTGTTCATGATTTCTCCTATATGAATGTCGTTTTTGTTTACAGGGCGGATGTTCCGGTCCGCGAGTTATTTGAAAGGTTCCGGGGCCTTACAAATGGGGTAAACAATACCGCCTACTATTGTATCAAAATTCTAAGATAAAAGTCAACCGATTTGGAAAATTATTTGCGATTTTCTTTTCCTATGACAAATCCGATCAAGGAATTTGGGCCGACATGGGCAGAAATGACTGGCCCAAGGGGCATCACAAGAACTTCATCAATGCCTTCAAGTGCAAGCATTTCTTGCTTCAGTGCTTCTGCTCCTTCTAGATCGTTGGTATAAGACACCAAGGCTGTGCTTCCACCGATATCGGCTTTGATCAACTCCAGTAATTCTCGGACAGCTTTTTTGCGCCCCCGAACCTTGCTGATAGGAACTAATTTTCCTTCCGCATCTATCCAGAGAATGGGTTTGATGCTGGCTAGACTTCCCATGATCGCGGCACTCTTTGAAAGGCGACCGCCACGCATGAGGTGGTAGAGGTCATCGACCAGGAAATAGGTCCGAAGTTTTGGCGCTAGATCCATGATTTCTTCCTTGGCTTCTGCTAATGAACGGCCCGCATCACGCGCAGCTACTGCTCGCATGACCAGATAACCCTCTCCAATCCCAGCAGCCTTCGGATCGACAATCTCGATCACGGCTTCCGGGTAGTCTTCTAAAACCAGGTCTCGTGCCATGACTGCACTCTGATAGGTCCCAGATAAGACAGATGAAAAGGCTACATAAAGTACAGCTTTTCCATCTTTTGCAAAGTGCTTAAAGGTCTCCTGAAATTGGCCCACATTGACCTGACTGGTTGTCGGTTTGGCCCCATTTTTCATGGCTTCTAAAAGCTCAGGGCTGGTCAATTGAGCTTGGCCTACTGTCTGGTAAACCGTCCCATCTAACTCAATGGTCAAGCCAAGAATGGTCACCTGATGTTCCTTGGCCCAGTTTTGGTCTAAATCTGCGGTCGAATCTGTCAAAATAGCAAATGTCATTACTTGTCTCCCATCATTTCTTGTAATTGTCGCAATACTTCGTGATCGAGTGGTCGCATGGGTGGTTTTTGATCGTTCACCACTCGCTGCGCTTGATTAAGGTTTCCTTTGACGACTGCGACCCGTTTTTCTAACTCTCTGGCAGATACCCGAAGGGCTCCTTGAGCAAAGACGGTCCATTGCTCATTTAAGTCACTGGTTGCTACCGATACTTGGTGGAGGGGCGTGTTAAGCTCTGCCGCCAAGCGCTCGATATAGTCATCTGCCGTCTCATCCTCACCGGTAAAGACCACCTGAACATTGAACTCCTCATAGGTCTGCCGCACTCCTGGCATATACTGGGCATCAAAGACACAGATGACTTCGATCCCTTCAAAGCTAGCATAGTGGCTCAGTTTTTGCAGGAGGATATTGCGGGCTGCATCGAGCTCACTTTTTTGAAAGAGCTGGCGGGTCTCCTGCCAAAAGGCAATCATATTATAGCCGTCAACCAATAAGATTTTTCGTTTCATATCATTGCCTTTCTAGGATTATAGTCGATTGCGAAAGACCTCATACATAAGGATGGCTGCTGCCACACTGGCATTGAGGCTTTGCACATGACCATTCATGGGAATGGTAATCATCTCATCGACTTGCTTTTTGATGTTGGCTGAGATTCCTTTTCCTTCATTGCCAATAATCAAGGCTAACTTGCCAGCCGTATTCCACTGGTGAGACGGCGTGCCGTTCATGTCGGTTCCAAAGATCCAGAAGCCCTCTTCCTTTAGCTTGTCTATGGTTTGGCTAAGATTGGTCACTCGCGCAATGGGAATGTGTTCCACTGCTCCAGTAGAAGTTTTTGAAACCACTGGGGTTACCCCGACTGCCCGGTGCTTAGGAATGATGACTCCTGAGACATTGGTCGCATCAGCTGTACGTAAGATGGATCCAAGATTGTGCGGATCTGTTAAACCATCGAGAATCAACAAAAGCGGGTTCTCTTCTTGGGCTGTCTGTTTCAGAATCGCTGCCAAGTCTGTGTAAGCAAAGGCTGCCACACGAAGAACGAAGCCTTGGTGAACAGCTCCTTCTGTCATTTCCAGCAGGGTTTTCTTTGGGGTCCAAGAAATCGACACTTTTTTCTCAGCTGCTAAGGCCTTGATCTTGTCGACATTTTTTCCTCGGAGCGTAGGCGGTATGGCTGTCGGAACGGTGGCATTGCTCTTTGTCGTTCCGGTCTTCTTGAATATATAATTTATTGCCTGTATTGGCTTGTAAAGCCTCGGTGACTGCGTGGACACCGTATACGATATCGTTATTTTCCATAGAACTAGTATACCACAAGAAAGGAGGAAGAGGCCAATTCATGATATAATGAAATCAAATCTATCTCAATGAACGAACCGAACTAGAAAGGAAGCCATGCCTCTTTTTCAACGAACCATCAAGCTCACCTTGGCCACCTGTTTAGCAGCTGCCCTTGCTTATGCTCTGGGCTTGACCTATGCCATCTCAGCTGGCGTCATTGCCATCTTGAGTATCTCTGATACGCGTCGCAGTACCATCAAGCAGGCCTACCAGCGCTTTATGTCAACCTTGCTGGCCCTTGCTATCGGAAGTCTCGCTTTTTCCTTTTTTGGATTCAACCTCTGGGCACTGGGAGTCTTTATCGCTCTCTATGCTCCTTGCGCCTTCCTATTAGGCTGGCAGATCGGTATCACCCCTAGTACGGTGTTGGTTACCCACCTCTTGATTGAGCAGTCTACCTCCTGGGGGCTCTTGCTCAATGAACTTGCTCTCTTTTTAATCGGGACCAGCTTTGCCTTGCTTGCCAATCTCTATATGCCTTCGAATCAGGATGCGATCGATCATTACCATGATGTTGTCGAAGACCAACTAAAGAAGATCCTTGGTCGTTTTGCGGAATTACTTGGTAAAGGGGATGGTCGCAATGATGCGCGCTTGATCAAGGAGTTGGATAGCATCCTACAGGATGCCTTGAATCTAGTCTATCTGGACCATTCCAACCACCTCTTTCACCAAACCAACTACCATATTCACTACTTCGAAATGCGCAAACGCCAAAATGATATCCTGCGGGATATGGCAGAAAATGTCAATCGCTGTCAGTTAGCGGCGAGTGAAAGCATAATCCTGGCACAACTATTTAAGAAGACGGCTCAACAGTTAAGCCAGGAAAATCCTGCCCAAGATCTTCTAGATGATATTAGTCATTATTTGGCGATCTTCCGCGAACGCCCTCTTCCCAAGACCCGTGAAGAATTCGAAACACGCGCCACCTTGCTCCAACTCTTAAGAGACTTAGAAACTTTTATCCAAATCAAGGTTGATTTTTACCAACAATTTCATAAGGAGACAGAATAGACAAAGAAGCCCTTGCAAGATGCAAAGGCTTTTTTATTCAGGCAGTTGTTGTAAACGCTTTCCTAAAATGGTATACTAGAAATGGAAAATAACTTTTTAAGGAGGGTCTTCTATATGAAGTCTTCGTATAAGAAACATTTGTACACTACAACACTCAGCCTCTCAGCGGCTGTCTTGCTTTCCGTTATCGGTCATGGCCAAGCTTCAGCCGATAGCTTAGAAGCGCCTCAAGCGGAACCAAGCACGGTCCTTGAAGTGACACCTGCTACTGAGCAACCTGTGACAGCCGAGACGACCAGTCCTTCTGTAGCTGAAAAAGAAGACACCGCAGTCACTGCCACTTCTGCGGAACCAGCAGCGACTTCTGATGCGACTTCTACTACAGAAGTTGCTCCAGCCGCTAGTCCAAGCACTAACCGTGCTACAACAACCGCTGACCAAGCGACTCGATTGGCGGATAGCACCATTTATCTCTCTGAAAAGAGTACGATTGATGACAAAGTCCAAGAAAAAGCTCAAGCTGCTGGCAAGATCAACTGGACCTTAGACAATAAGCCTCTCTCTGAGTGGAAAACTTGGGATATGGAGACAGGAACACTGAGCAAGGATCCATTCCTTACGATCACAGAGACCGCAAACGGCAATGATCTGGATCTCCACATTGACGTGCAGGATCTCTTTGGTGAAGATCTTAGTCTTCGTAGCCCAAATAATATTCGCCGGACTTACCGCAACTACATCGGCAACCATGAACTAGTCGGGACCAATGCAGACTTGGGTGTGACCATCAATAAAACCCTTGTTTTTCGACCTTACCAAGACTACCATACACATGAAGAGATGCTGGCTGCCATCGAAAAATCCAAGGAAGAAGCGAAACCCGATCGTTTAGTACAGCTGGAAACTCTTGGAAAGAGTGCCCAAGGCCGGGATATGAAGATGGGAATCGTGAGCAAGGACCAAGCCAGCATCGATCACTACCTGTCTAGTACCAACCCTACAGCCTTGACTAAGCCAAGCGAAATGCTGGCCGCACTAAAAGACAAGACCTTGGATTACAAATTACCTGTCTTAGTCCACAACACCCACGCGGATGAGCAGCCAGGCATTGACATTATCACAGGCCTCTTCAATACCTTTGCGACCAAGGAAAAGGTGACCTTTAACACCACCGATGAAGCTGGAAATGCTAAAACAGTCACGCTAGATATTCCAACCCTGCTCAATAAATTCATCTTCTTATTTGACTTCACGGAAAACCCAGATGGGGATGCTCTCAACCTGCGGGCCCTAGCAAACGGGCTCGATCCAAACCGGGATGCCAGCTACCAAACCAACCCTGAAGTTCGCACGGTTATCCAAATGATCAACAAATGGAATCCAATCGCTCTCTACGACTTACACGGTTTTGTCAAAGAATTCTTGATCGAACCTGCAACTCCACCACATGATCCGAACTTCGAATACGATCTTCTGTCAGATCTGATGCTAGAAAATGCCCATCATATGGGACGGGCAGGAGTTGCCAATTCTAAATACGATAGTTACATCATTCCAAAACTGGATTGGGGCGATGGCTGGGATGACTCCTTCTCTGGCTATACAGGAGTTTATGCTGTCTACCATGGTATCTTAGGCCATACTATCGAAATTCCGGAAGGAAATGAAGAATCCTACAAAGCAGGTCGCAATGCTGTCCTAGGAGGGATTGACTTCCTCAACCAAGATCCGGACCGTCTCCTTGAGATGCGTCTCAACTTCTACCTGCGCGGTCTCAATAAAACCGAAGATCCAAAAGCCGAAAATGAACTGGTCGGCCCAAATGGAGAAATCGTTGGACGTGTGAAAAATGGTCGTCCGAAATTCTTCCCAGACTACTACGTCATCCCAATGAGCCTCGACAAAGACAACGATGCCCAAGAAGCCTTCAATATGATCGACTACTTCAAACGCAATGGTGTCCTCGTCAAGGAACTCAAAGAAGATATTGGCAACTATAAAAAAGGGGACTTAGTCATTGACATGGCCCAAGCCAAACGTGGCTATGCTAACCACATTCTCTACAAGGGTTCCAACGAATCTGCCTGGGCTGCTATGTACGCAGAGTTGCTGGTAAACTTCCCAGATATGAGAGGGTTCAAGTCCGAACCTGTCTTTGCGGATGGTCTTTTCAACGGAAAATTAGGAGAAGTCACCACCACCCGCGCCACTCGTACCTCTGAGATCGATCCAAAAGCTCCTTACTATGTGATCGCAAATACCTCAGCCAGTGCCGTTAAAGCTGTCAACCAGGCTATTGCACAAGGAAAATCTGTCTACCTAACAGATGATGGCTACATCGTTGACCGCGATACCTTTGCTTCGCTCCTACCAAACTATGCCATTTATGGTGATGCCCTCTACAAGGTGCCTAGTGGCCCAACCTTGAAACCGATGAAGGTCTACTCTCCAAACTACCACTATAATTGGGCTGGAGTAGATGCGCCTGCTCATACTAGTTTGGTCCTTGAAAAATTAGGCTTCCAAATCGTCAATACGCCAGAAGAAGCGGATGTTGTTATTTTGGAAAGCAATCGCTTTGACGCTTCCATTTTTGGCAAGAAACCAACCCTTGTCATTGGCGGGGAAGCCATGCAAAAATTGGAAAAATTGGGAGTTCTTACAGGATTTGACGCTGAAAAACTAAAAGGCGGTAGTGACTACGAAGGCTTGATGAAAGCGATCATTGATGATCAGGATCCATTGACCAGCGGATACAAGAAGAATACCCTCTTCTACTCCAACTCAGGAAACTGGATTGAAAAGGTTCCAGAGCATTTCAAGACCTTGATGAGCATCGCTCCAAGCGATTATTATATTGCAGGTTGGTGGCCACATAACGATGTTCTGGCTAACAAAGTCATGGCCATCTCTGGAGAACTGATGGGACAACCACTCTTTGTCTATGCAGGAAATCCAACCAACCGTCAACACCCTGTCCACTTCTTCCGCTGGGTAACCAATGCGATCTTTGGCAGCAAGTTGGCAAGCTTGATGGATTACGTTCCAGCTAAAGAACCAGATCAAGTGGTAGTTCCAATTCATAACCAAACAAGCAATCCACAGCCAATCTTGGCCAAGAAGGACACTCCTAAAGTGCTCCTTCCACAAAAAGAAACAACTGTGGAAAATGGAGAAAGCGTGCAAGCTTTGACTTACCAAGTAGGACAAAGCTTCCAAGAAAGTCCAGCTAAGGCACAATTGCCACAAACTGGAGAAGACACAACCGCACACTTCATTCTTTCAGGCTTCTTGTTAGCCGTTAGCGGAGGCTTCCTCCTCTTGAAAAAGAAAGAAGTTGAGTAAGTTCCAGGTTTAGACTTGGATGACACGAAAAGAACCTTCGCAGACGCGAAGGTTCTTTTTGGAGATAAAATATCTTTCAAAACTTTCCTTAGGTGAGTACGGACGTCAGCGAACTTCTTCGAAGTTCCATGACTTAGTTTTGAGCCTAAGGTCTCAAAACTCCCGAGTGCCTGAAACACAGTTGTTTCAGGCACTTTTCTCACGGCGGAAAGTTTCAGTTTATACTTGACTGATTCTAAAGTATAGATAACTTTTATAAATTTCTCCAGATTTTTTAATGAAAATACTATTCTACATCTTAAATCTAACAATAATACAAAGTTTCTTTCTATTCTGCTAATTCTAGCACAACAGTTTGGTAAGGGGTCAATTCGAGCACTTGGTCTCCTTCTTGGAATAATCCTGCTGTATTATTTAAAACGACCGTTTTAATCGGAGCTGGCAACTCCAAGCTAGCCTGGCGATTTTGGAAATTGCTGACAACCAAGAGAAGCTTGTCCCCACGGCGTTCAAAGGCAATGATATTCTCACGGTCCCGATACGCTGGGATCATATCTCCAAACCGGATGGTATTTCCATAGAGGGGATGGCGATACAAGGCCGTCAGCTGGCGGTAATAATTCAAAATAGAATCTGGATCCTTTTCCTGGTCTTCCACATTAATGGAATAATCTGGTTTGGGACTGATCAGCCAGGCTGGTCCATCGCTAAAGCCCAGACCTGGCTCTCTTGTCCACTGCATCGGTGTCCGCGCATTGTCTCGGCTGTAGTTGGCAATCACTGCTAAGGCTTCTTCCTCGCTCAAACCAGCTTCTTTAGCCACATGATAGCCATTGATGGTCGCGATATCATCAAAGTCCTCTACTGATTCAAAGACTTGGTTTTCCATTCCAATTTCTTGGCCTTGATAGATAAACGGAATTCCCTTGCGCAAAACCTGAATAGTTCCTAGGGCTTTTTTACTGGTGTCGTTGACTTGACCTTCTGCGATATAATGGGACACTCCACGAGGTTCGTCGTGGTTTTCAATGATGGTCGATAGAACCCCAATGCTATCCGCGCGCTCATGGGCTTGGAAAATACTTTCCTTGAGTTCATCTGCAGTTGGAAGAGCATGGTCGAACCAGCCTTTTCCTTCCTGACCCAGCATGGTTTGTTTGAAGTCAAAGATGGAAGAGAAGACACCATCTTTTCCAATGAAGAAATGCAATTCTTCGTCAGTTTCATTGAAAACTTCCCCTACTGTGAAGGCATTGTACTTGGCGAAGGTCCGCTCCTTTAACTCTTGCAAGAAAGGTTCAATCGGTTGCGCATTGACCAGCGATTCCGGCACTGGGACTAGGCCATTGTCACGATCAGACGGAAGCGAACGCCATTCTAAATCTTTTTTAATATTGATAATAGCATCAATCCGGAAGCCCGCAATTCCCTTGTCCAACCACCAGTTGATCATCTTGTAAATTTCTTCGCGCAAGACAGGATTTTGCCAATTGAGGTCTGGCTGGTCCTTGTGGAAAGAATGGAGATAGTACTTATTGGTGCCAGGAACCGGCTCCCAAACACTGCCCCCAAAGTAACTTTCCCAGTTGTTGGGTTCTTTGTCACTTTCGATAAAATAAAAGTAATCCGCATAAGGACCATCTGGATCTGCTAAAGCCTTTTGGAACCACTCGTGATGACTGGAACAGTGGTTAACCACCAAGTCCATAATGATGGAAATGCCCCGCTTCTTACCTTCCGCAATCAACTCTTCCATATCTTCCATAGTCCCAAAGAGGGGATCAATGGCATAATAGTCTGAAATATCATAGCCCTGGTCAATAAACGGACTCTTGTAAATAGGGGAAAGCCAGAGAATATCAATCCCTAAGTCTTGAAGGTAATCGAGTTTCTCCGTGATTCCGTTTAAATCCCCAACACCATCGCCATTGCTATCCTTAAAGCTTTTTGGGTAGATCTGGTAAGCAACCTTCCCCTTCCACCAGTCTTTTTCCATATTTTGTCTCCTTAAAATGAAAGAGACCGAGACAAATTGTCTCAGTCTCTATAGTGTCAGTAGGTATTAGTATACTGTTTTTTCAGTTTCTTTGTCGAAGAAGTGAGCTTTGTTCAAGTCAAATCCAAGTTCGATGGTTGCACCAGTTCCAAGGTAGTCACGCGCATCCACTTTAGCGATGAATTCGTTGTCACCAACTTGGCAGTACAAGTGAGATTCTGAACCAAGCAATTCAGATACAGAGATGGTTGCTTTTACTACTGATTCTGGGAATGTTTCAAGGAAAGCAGCTTCTGTATTCACGTCTTCTGGACGGATACCAAAGATGATTTCTTTACCATCATAGCCTTTTTCACGAAGAACTTTCAAAGCACCTTCTGGAACTTTCAAATTCAAGCCATTGGCAACGATGTATCCACCTTCCAATTTCACGTTAATGAAGTTCATTGCAGGGCTTCCGATGAATCCAGCTACGAATTTGTTGACTGGGTTTTTGTACACTTCTTGTGGAGTTCCGATTTGTTCTACACGTCCAATTGTACCAGTACCTGCAGGGTTTTTAGTAGCAGACATGATAACGATACGGTCAGCCAATGTCATCGCTTCTGTTTGGTCGTGAGTTACGTAGATGGTTGTAGCACCGATACGACGGTGGATTTTCGCAATTTCAGCACGCATGGATACACGAAGTTTAGCATCCAAGTTTGACAAAGGTTCGTCCATCAAGAACACTTTTGCATCACGGACAATGGCACGACCCATGGCCACACGTTGACGTTGACCACCAGAAAGGTCAGCTGGTTTACGATCCAAGAATTCTTTCAAGCCAAGGATTTCAGCTGCTTCTTGTACACGTTTGTCGATATCTTCCTTGCTATATTTACGCAATTTCAAACCAAATGCCATGTTATCGTACACAGTCATGTGTGGGTAAAGAGCGTAGTTTTGGAATACCATGGCGATATCACGGTCTTTAGGTGCCACGTTGTTTACAACGACACCATCGATCGAACATTCACCTTCTGTGATGTCTTCAAGACCAGCGATCATACGAAGAGTTGTTGATTTACCACATCCTGAAGGACCTACGAAAACGATAAACTCTTTGTCTTTGATGTCCAAGTTGAAGTCTTCAACTGAATAGTGTTCGCTGTTTGGATATTTTTTGTAAATATTTTTAAGATTTAATTCTACCATGATGGTACTCCTTTGATTTTTATAATTCTATTGTAAATGAAAACGTTTTACAAAGCTATGGCAAGTCTTACAAAAAAGAAAAAGAGTTTTGTGCAAGTTGCACAAAACCCTCTATTTATTCCGTTACATCACATCCTGTAGAACCAAATGGTAACAAAGAGCTAGATCTGTCAGGTTTTTCAGTTGGAGACCCGTTAGCTCTTCCCATTTGTCAATCTTGTATTGAAGGGAATTCCGATGGAGATAAAGTTGCTGAGCCGCCTTGGTCACAACTGCTCCGTTATCCCAAAGTGCAACAATGATATCCTGCAACTGGTCTTGACTCCCGATCAACTGATGCAAAGCTTCTTTGATAGGATGGAGATCTAAATCTGCCTGCTCGATTCCCCAGAGATAGAGTTGAGAAAAGCGGTAGACGCCTTGGTGTCCTTCTCGGATCCAGGCTCTAAAGGCTGCCCATTCTGCTCGGATGACAGGAGACAATTTTCCATCTTTCGACTCTGTCCATACCTGCCCGACCATAATGGATAAGCGAATAGTAAAGTCATACTCCATGGCAGAGACAGTATCTTTTAAGATATCGGCCACAGGTAAAGACTGGTCTTGGTCCAGAATGAGCACATAGTCCTGCCCACTCAGTTGCAAGGTTGCTCGGAAATTGGGTAAGAGTGTCTGCATCATCTCTAGCCAAGAAACCGTCCCTTCCGCTGTTGAATGCGAGATGTGGCAATAGACGAGCTGCATTTTTTTGATGACTTGAGGGGCTTCTCCCTTTCCATCAATCAGGTACTGGTACCAAGGATTAGGGGCAACCTCTTCTTCACCGCCCAACCAGGAAATCAATTGTTTTTCTCGCTCGGTTAGCTCTTCTTCCTTCAGCAGCAGCCATTGATGAGCCTGAAGGGGAATGGCTACATAACCAGCTGGTGGATTGGCTTGATCCGTCACCTCTGCATGAGGAAACCACTCTCTGATATTTTTCACTGCTTTCTTCCTTCTTCTACTTGCTGGATACACCAGTCAATCAGCTCTTCCAAACGAGAGAGCTCCCCCGTCATATGGAGATAGCCCATGACAGCCTCAAAGCCCGTCGACATGCGATAGGTCACGACATCCGCATTTTTGGCCTTGGTATGGCTATTGGTATTGCGACCGCGCTTGTAGATCTCCAACTCTTTTTCCGTCAGAATTTCTTGCTCCAACATGCTTTCAATCAAGCTAGCCTGAGCTCTAGCAGAGACATAGCGGGTGGCAGCCTGGTGAAGCTTATTGGGCTTGGTCATCCCTTGAAAAATCAGGTGCTTACGAATATACATGGAATAGACCGCATCTCCCTCAAAGGCCAGGGCGATTCCATTGATTAGATTGACATCAATCACGTGTCCACCTTACACCTTCTTTTGTATCCAAGAGCTTGATTCCTTGCGCAGCCAATTCATCGCGAATCGCATCTGCTCGCGCAAAATCTTTATTAGCCCGCGCTTCTTGACGTTCCGCGATCAAGGCTTCAATATCTGCATCCAAGACTTCCTCGACAAAGACCACTCCAAAGACTTCTAACATCTTGGTCAAGGCATCTTTGACGTCTTGATTGTAGTGACCTGAATTGATCCATTTAGCCAATTCAAAGACAACGGTGATCCCGTTTGCCGCATTGATATCTTCATCCATAGCCGCTACAAACTTGTCCACAAAGCTTTGCAAGTCTGCTGGATCCACTTCTCCTGTGAAGGGTTGCTCGTAGGTATTTTTCAAGTACTTGAGGTTGGTCTCCGCATCGCGCACCGCTTTTTCTGTGAAGTTGATGGGCTTGCGGTAGTGCTGGGTCGCAAAGAAGAAGCGAAGCACTTGGCCATCAATGGTCTTGAGAGCATCATGCACGGTGATAAAGTTGCCCAAGGACTTGGACATTTTGACATTGTCAATATTGACAAAGCCATTGTGCATCCAGTAGTTGGCAAAGGTCTTGCCTGTTTTAGCCTCTGACTGGGCGATTTCATTGGTATGGTGCGGAAACTCGAGATCGGCTCCACCACCGTGGATATCAATGGTATCCCCTAAAATCCCCGTTGACATGACCGAACACTCGATGTGCCAGCCCGGACGACCAGGTCCCCAAGGGCTTTCCCAAGAAACTTCACCCGGCTTGGCAGCTTTCCAAAGAGCAAAGTCGACAGGATTTTCCTTACGATCCGTCTCTTCATCTGTCCGACCAGAAGCACCTAACTCTAAGTCTTCTAGGGTTTTATTAGCCAATTTGGCATAGTTGTGAGATTTTTCCACACGGAAATAAACATCCCCTTGGCTCTCGTAGGCATAGCCTTTTTCGATCAAGTCGGTGACAAAACGAATGATGTCATCCATAAACTCAACCACACGAGGGTGACGGGTTGCAGGCTTGACCCCCAAAGCCGTCACATCCTCACGAAAAGCCGCGATGTACTTATCCGCCACTTCCTGAGGAGTAATGCCTTCTTCCTTGGCACGGTTGATGATCTTATCATCCACATCGGTAAAGTTGGAAATGTAGGCAACTTCGTAGCCACGATACTCAAAGTAGCGACGAATCGTGTCAAAGGCTACCGTTGAGCGGGCATTCCCAACGTGGATATAGTTGTAAACCGTTGGCCCACAAACATACATGCGGACCTTTCCTTCCTCGATGGGGACAAATTCTCGCAAATCACGAGACATGGTATCATAAATTTTTAACACGCTTCATTTCCTTTCTGTTTCTACTCTTTTGGTTTCAAATAAACCACCTGAGTCTGTGTGACAAAGCCAATCTTTTCATACAAACGTTTGGCACCTACATTGCTGTCTTCCACGGCAATCTGAAAGGACTTGTCATTTTGCTCAATGAGTTGGTTGACAAGAGATTTTGCCAGGTAGCTCCCATAACCTTTGCCACGTTCAAGTTCGGCTATTGCTAAACCATAGAGGTAATTCGTATTACTCGATAAATCAACTGTACAAGTTCCAATAACCTGACCGTTTTTTAATAAAATATACAGGCGACTTTCTGGATCCTTCAGAGCTTTAGCGACATATCTATCCACAACTTCTTTAGATTCATGTTCCTCTGAAAATGCCTGAAATTTTAACTGACTAATTTGATCCTGATAGGAACGATCTGCTAACAAAACGTCCAGATTGGAAACAGTTGCTAACGGATAAGGTCTTCTATCCTTACCTAACCAGGTTTCTGTCTCTTCATCCTCGACCAGTCCCCAATTGCTGGCAAACTCAGGATGGCGCTCTAGAAAAACACGTTCTGTCTGAAAAGTCACAGACTCAATGGGATAAGAGGCCGTTTCTGTCTCAAAACTTCTATATAAAGCTCGCGCAATGCCTTGACGACGATGATTGGGGTGGACCAGGATCGCTACTTCCACATCTGGGTCATCTGCATAAACCGTTAATAGGCCAACAAGTTCACCTTTTTCATAATAAAGGAAAAAGGCCGGCATATCGGGATCAAAATTGAGCATATTGGAGAGATAAGGATCCCGAAATGTTCCGTCATACTTCTGACAGATGGCAATAAGGGCCTTTGCTTCCAGTAGTTGGTGGTCTGTCAATGTATTGGTTGCTTGAATCACGTAGCGATCTCCTTACAAGCTAGAAGACCGATGACTGGCTTCCTTAGCATGCTCCATCTTATTCACATAGTATTCGCGTTTTTCTTCTTCTTGGTGAATGATTGGCTCATCCTTCTTACCGTGAACACGAACAATTTTAGCAGGGACTCCGACAACGGTCACATCACTCGGTACATCGGAGACCACGACCGCTCCCGCTCCTACTTTGGCTTTGGCCCCAATCTCAATCGGACCGATGACCTGAGCATGAGCGGAGACCAAGGCTCCTTCACGAACCGTCGGATGGCGTTTACCGACATCCTTCCCTGTTCCCCCAAGGGTCACCCCGTGGTAGAGCATAACGCCTTTTTCAACAATAGCTGTCTCCCCGATAACGAGGCCCGCTCCATGGTCTATAAAGACACCGGAAGCAATGGTCGCTCCTGGATGGATTTCAATCTGGGTCCAAAAACGCCAGAACTGACTATGCATCCGCGCCAAGAGCTTAAAGCCATGGTTCCACAAAAAGTGGGAAACACGGTGAGCTGCCAGTGCTTTGACGCCCGGATAGGTCAAGAGGACCTCCAGCGAGGTACGCGCTGCTGGGTCATTTTCTTTTACAATATCGATGGTTTCACGCCACCATCCCATACCGTGCTCCTCCTTTTCTAATGATTATTCTGAATCTTTTTGTGTAATAGTAAAGTCTTTTTTAGGTTTGTGGTCTTTGTTGTGGTGACGAGGACGATCGCCATGGCGATGAGTTTTTTCACCTTTTTCCTCGCTGTTTTCTGCTTTTGGCGGACGAGGGAGAAGAGCTTTCATAGAAGCATCGACACGACCTTTTTCATCAATCTTGATAATCTTCACATCGACTTCATCACCGATGGCTACCAAGTCTTCGACACGGTTGGTGCGCGTCCAAGCCATTTCAGAGATATGAACGAGGGCATCCGTCTTGTCAAAGAGGTTGACAAAAGCACCAAATTTCTCGATCCGAACCACCTTGGCATGGTAGACTTCATCCACTTTCGCTTCACGAACCAAGCCTGCAATGATTTCTTTAGCACGGTTAATCGCATCTTGGTCGCTCGAGTAGATCGATACGTTACCTTCTTCGTCGATATCAATCTTAACGCCTGTTTCAGCGATGATCTTGTCGATGGTTTCTCCACCCTTACCGATGACAATCTTAATCTTGTCCACATCAATCTTGATGGTATCAATTTTCGGAGCAGTTGGCGCCAATTCTGGACGCACTTCTGGAATGGTTGCTTCGATCACATCAAGGATTTCAAAACGAGCTTTCTTGGCTTGAGCCAAAGCTTCAGTCAAGATTTCTGCAGTAATCCCTTGGATCTTGATATCCATTTGAAGGGCTGTAATCCCTTCACGCGTACCTGCAACCTTGAAGTCCATGTCGCCAAAGTGGTCTTCCAAACCTTGGATATCTGTCAATACGGTATAGTTATTTCCATCTGAAATGAGACCCATGGCAATACCAGCTACTGGTGCCTTGATTGGCACACCACCCGCCATAAGGGCAAGTGTTCCCGCACAGATAGAGGCTTGAGATGAAGAACCGTTTGATTCCAAGACTTCTGCTACTAGACGGATAGTGTATGGGAATTCTTCCAAGCTTGGCAATACTTGAGCAAGAGCACGCTCCCCAAGAGCACCGTGACCAATTTCACGACGACCTGGAGCACCGTAACGTCCAGTTTCCCCTACAGAGTATTGTGGGAAGTTATAGTGGTGCATAAAGCGTTTCTTGTACTCTGGATCCAAACCATCGATGATTTGCGTTTCACCCATTGGCGCCAAAGTCAAGATAGAAAGAGCCTGAGTTTGTCCACGCGTAAAGAGACCTGAACCGTGCACACGGGGAACGAAGTCAACAACCGCATCCAAAGGACGGATTTCATCGACCTTACGACCATCCGGACGAACCTTGTCTTCAGTAATCAAACGGCGCACTTCTGCGTGTTCCATTTGTTCCAAGATTTCAGCTACATCCCGCATAATCCGGTCAAATTCTTCGTGGTCTGCATATTTTTCTTCGTAAACGGCTGTCACTTGGTCTTTAACCGCTTGAGTCGCAGCTTCACGAGCTAATTTTTCTTCTACTTGGACTGCTTTTTGGAGGTCACTGTTGTAGGCTGCAATGATTTCAGCCTGCAATTCAGCGTCCACATGAAGCAATTCAACTTCTGCTTTTTCTTTCCCAACTGCCGCCACGATTTCTTCTTGGAAGGCAATCAATTCTTTAACGGCTTCGTGTCCTTTCAGAAGAGCTTCCAACATGATTTCTTCTGACAATTCTTTGGCACCAGACTCTACCATGTTGATAGCGTGTTTGGTACCAGCTACTGTCAATTCAAGAAGAGAGCGCTCTGCTTGTTCTTGCGTAGGGTTGATGACGATTTCTCCGTCAACATAGCCCACTTGTACCCCAGCGATAGGTCCGTCAAACGGAATATCTGAGATAGACAAGGCCAAGGATGAACCGAACATAGCTGCCATTGGTGCTGATGCATTTTCATCGTAAGAAAGGACTGTGTTAATGACTTGCACTTCATTACGGAAACCTTCCGCAAACATAGGACGGATCGGACGGTCAATCAAACGCGCTGTCAAGGTCGCATCTGTAGAAGGACGACCTTCCCGTTTCATAAAGCCACCAGGAAATTTCCCAGCCGCATACATTTTTTCTTCGTAGTTGACTTGAAGCGGGAAGAAATCCCCAGTCGCCATTTTCTTAGACATGACAGCTGCCGTCAAGACAGTTGACTCCCCATAACGCACGACAACAGAGCCATTTGCTTGCTTGGCAACCTGACCAGTCTCTACGATTAACTCACGACCCGCAAAAGTCGTTTGAAACACTTGTTTTGTCATTGTAATCCCCTTTGGATTGATAAAATTATACGACTTGCCTACAAAAATCAGGATACAAAGGCGTGAAGAATCCCGAATGAAAATAGGAGATTGACGCAGTGTGCCACGCACACCAGGAAATCTATCTTTTTCACTAGGGATTTAGCCCGTGTTCAACTATCAAGATACTAAGGCCGCAAAAAGCAAAGTAAAAATAGGAAACTGGCGAAGTCTTCGATGAAGACAAGACAGTTTATCTTTTTTACACAGCTTTTCGGCCGGGTTCAATTACGCATGATAGCATAGATTGACGCAGCCCATCTGTATGTTATATCCTCATCTTTGTA
>CAUCUH010000006.1:0-26307 GCA_958445905.1 uncultured Streptococcus sp. | reverse complement strand
AGATTTGAGTCATTCCCACTTTTTTCCCTAAGATTCCTTTTGTCATGAGAAAATAGTTCCTTTTCTATAGTTTTTTATTCAAAAAGTTTTTAACGAGCGTTTTTTATGCTCTGGATCAAGCTTTAGATTAAAGTTTGATTTCTACGTTTACACCACTTGGAAGATCCAATTTCATCAAAGCGTCAACTGTTTTTTGAGTTGGGTTGATGATGTCGATCAAACGTTTGTGTGTACGCATTTCGAATTGTTCGCGAGAATCTTTGTATTTGTGAGTCGCACGAATGATTGTGTAGAGGCTACGCTCAGTTGGAAGTGGGATTGGACCCGCAACTTGTGCACCTGTACGAGTAGCTGATTCTACGATTTTTGCAGCCGCTGTGTCAAGTGTACGGTGTTCGTACGCTTTCAAACGGATGCGGATTTTTTTGTTTGCCATCTTTTTCTCCTTTTCGTCTATTTAAGATAATAGGCTAGCTCCACAAGAAAACCGACGCGCGTTGCGTGGCAATGCAACCGAGCGTGTCGCAACCTCTTGCATCAAAGCTAATAGCTGTTTTTCACAGCACCATAGTAGTTTAACACAAACAAAGGCCCAATGCAAGGGATTTGAGAAGATTTTTTTCGTTTTTTTAATGAAAGTGTTTTCGAAAAATATAGAATGCTAAAAATGTTGCCATTATATAGAAAAAAGTTCTACTTTTTTAGCTAAGTAGAACTTTTTAACGTAAAGAGATACGCTGATCGCATCCTTACATCTTTTCACTTTTTATTTATTGATTTTCATGGCCGCTTTTATTTCACCAATTGTTGATGCAGTGCTTGTATCTTGGAATGATTTTAACTCTTTATTTCCTCTCTCATCAATAGTTTCAACTGGATTACTATAATCATCCGTGGAACTCGTTGTAAATCCACCGGATTCATCAGCAATAATTACTTTACTATCAGGTAAATTACCAAAATAATCATTTATTTCTTTTTCTGATTTACCTCTTAAGAGTTTTTTATAGATTTGTATTGTTTGGTTTTTCTTTTGATCGATTCCTGTTGATTCAGCAATGGCGTTTTTTTGTAATGCATACGATACAATCCCAATAGTTAGAACTGTTGCTATTAGAGATATGATCTTTTTAGTTTGATTAGCCATTTTTTTCACCTACTTTCTTAAACAGGATTACTTACTTTATATCTTGAACCTGATCTAGGATTATATGTCTTGAAAAATGTTCCTTTTCGACTATCGACCGCAACATAACCGCCATCATTAACTACCACTGAGATTCCATATCCATCTTCTACCAAACCACTATCACCTTGAGCTTGCCAATAAAGGTAGTCACCGCTTCCCCAGGAAGGTTTAAATCGTTCTTCCCCATAACGCCACCCCTTTGCATAGAAGGCATTTGATAGATATTCTTGGTTTGGATATAAGACATGAACTCGTGTTGGAATCCATGCTCCAAAAAATACCGTTCCTGATGAAGCAACTTCCATTTTCCCAGGAAACAACTGTGTAGCTAATAGTTGTTTATATTCAGCTACTGTCATGATTTGACCTTCGCTTGCGACCTGTTCTAACGGAAAATTTTTGCTCCCGTCTTTATTTACTATAATTCCTCCACCCGCAGTTGTTAAAACATATTGATCATCTTTCAAACCTTGAGTAACCTGCTCAATTTGTTCTCCTGTCATATATTCATCTGCCTTAACACTATTTTTTCCAGCTATTAAGAATAAGCTTATAAACGCTATAACAATTATTATTTGCTTGAATTTTATCATCATTTTCTCCTCTAAACGATTTCTACGGAATTATTTCTAATCCATTTGCTATTTACACCACCAACAAGTTTCAACAAATAATAGTATCAAATTAACCATATCACCCTCCATTTTCTTTCTTTGTGGTTATTATAGAACCTTTAAACATAGTTTAACAGGACAAAAATGTCCTGCTAATTATTTGATATCCTGTTGCCATTCCTGTTTTAGTTTTTTTAGTAGCATTTCTTCTTTAATCATTTCTGCAAAGTGTATAGCTGATTCGTAATACTCTTTGGCCTCTTTTTTATCATTCTTATAACTGAGATAATATTTCCATTCAAACATATCTATCAAAGATTTTTTCTGATAGTCTTGAGTTCGTTCCATAATTTGAATTAACCTGTCTAATATTTCTCTAACTTTTTTATAATCACCTAATCTAAAAAACAACCCTAAAGCTAGAAAAAGTGTATCTCTCAATACAAATTGCTGATAGATTAATAATTCACCATCATCTACCAATAACCTTTGTACAATTTTCGGTAATAATTTCCATCCTGGATTACAGTATATGTCATCATCGTGTATCATTATTATTAAAAGTAATTTAATCAACAAAAGATCATTTAAGGTATATGTATTCTTCTTTTTTAGTTGATCAAGATAATCCTCCAATAAATGATTCCCAAGTTCAATCAATTCACTCTCATTAACATCGGATATAGTGGTTAAGATATCAACAATCAATTGCTCCTCTTCAGGCAAATCTTCATAATAATTCTCATATATGATTTCGAAACGTTTTTCCTCTTCATAAATCTTTCTTTTATCCGAATACGTCGTATTTCTTAATAATTGGTATTTTAAGTCTAAATATTCTTTTGGTAATTCTGTATAGTCTGGCATCAATGAAAATAAATTCATGTCTAGTCGTTCAGCTAAAAAATTTATCTTAGTTAATGTTGGTCTCGACAAGCCTGACTCTATTCGAGTTAATTGACGCACAGTCAACTCGCTCTCATCCTGACACAACTCTTCTTTGGTCATTCCTTTTTGTTTTCTATATTTTTTCACAAGAGTTGCAAATTTTCGAAGATCTTCTACCATAGTTATCATCCTTCCTGAATACATTATACCCAATAACAATTCTGCTTACAACAATATCGATGCTCTATGAAATTTAATCAAAAAAGTTCTACTTTTCAGTAGAACTTTCTTTATTTTTTATCTATTCCTAGAAATTCCGTCCTGATTTGTTATAGCCATATTTTTCGACGAAATGCTCCCGGAATTCTAAGAGATTGTCATCCATGATGGCTTGACGGACCTGTTTCATGAGGTTGATCAAGAAGTATAGGTTGTGGTAGCTAGTCAAGCGAATGCCGAAGGTCTCATCTGCCTTGAGGAGGTGGCGAAGGTAAGCTCGGGTATAGTTCTTACAAGTGTAGCAATCACATTCAGGATCCAGCGGTGTAAAGTCTTCTGCAAATTGCGCATTTTTCACTACTAGGCGTCCTTGGCTAGTCATACAGGTACCATTTCGCGCAATCCGCGTCGGCAAGACACAGTCAAACATGTCCACTCCACGAATAACGCCATCAATCAGACTGTCTGGAGCTCCTACTCCCATGAGATAGCGTGGCTTGTTCTCTGGTAAGAGCGGAGTTGTGAAATCTAGTACCGCATTCATCTCTTCATGGCTTTCCCCAACAGCTAAGCCACCGATGGAATAGCCTGGAAAGTCCATGCTGACCAAATCTTGGGCAGACTGACGGCGCAAGTCTTCAAATCCAGCCCCTTGGACAATCCCGAAAAGACCTTGATCATGAGGGCGACGGTGAGCCTTTAGGCCACGTTCTGCCCAACGACTGGTCCGTTCGATTGATTTTTTCACATAATCATAGGGCTGATAGAACTGAGGACATTCATCAAAGGACATCATGATGTCGCTTCCTAGATTGTTTTGGATGGAGATGGCCTTTTCTGGAGAGAGGAACATCTTCGAGCCGTTGAGGTGGTTTTTAAAGGTTACCCCTTCTTCGGTGATGTTGCGGGTATCCGCTAATGAATAGACTTGGAAGCCTCCACTATCTGTCAAAATTGGCTGGTCCCAGTTCATGAACTGGTGCAGTCCTCCTGCTTTTGCAACCAAGTCGTCCCCCGGACGAAGCCAGAGATGGTAGGTGTTGGCCAAAATAATTCCGGAGCCCATTTCCTTGAGTTCTTCTGGCGATTGGGTCTTAACGGTTGCCTGAGTCCCTACAGGCATAAACATTGGGGTTGGGAAGGTCCCGTGAGGGGTGATAATTTCTCCCAGACGAGCTCCTGTATGCTTTTCTTTTTTGATTAATCGATATTGAATCGGTGAATCTGTCATGGTTACCTCCGTACTGGGAAAAACATTCCCAGCCTTCTTATTCCTGTCACAGTTTTCCTGTGAGCACCTGTACGATTGTACCAAATTTTACCAGCTCTGTCACGGACTTATGTTATAATAAAAAGTACTACTATGAAGAGAGTGTCATCTATGAACCTTAAACTGATTCGCCTCCGGGCACGCACCATGCAAGTCCAGCAACCGGGCTTAGCTATCCTTTTTGCTCTTCCGGTCCTGTTGACCATTCTTGCTAACTTTCTCTTAAGCGGGCAAGATCTGATCGATCTACTACCGGATATGACCTTGCAGCAAGCAAGTATCTACATGATCCAGCGACAGCTCTTTCCTTCTGTCGTCTCCTTTGTCATCTCCATTTTAGTGGTTGGTGCGACTTTTAGCTATTTAGATACGATTAATCCCAAGATCGAACACCGAACACGCGTCTTAGATATCTTTAAACAAGATCGCTTTACCTCTGTATTTGCCACCTTGATCTTGAAGCAAGTCGTCCTCTTTTTATGGGGAGTCATTCTCTATGCGGGTAGTCTCATCAGCACCTACGCCAGCATTCGATTTTTGGCGATCTACGATAAGGTGAGCAACCCTAGCACTCTGAGTGCTTCCAGTCCTGAATTCCAATCTCTCATGCAACAAATGCCTCTGATGACTGCTGGTGTCATACTTGGCCTACTTGGCCTCCTCTTTTACCTGCCACAATACTACAGTCTCAGCCTGGTCGAATTGATCCTCTACGAGCAATTACGAGACGGCAACTACAAGGGAGCCTTTGGAGTCCTTCGCCAAAGTCGTGAAACCATGAAAGGGTTCCGCAGCAATCGCTTGGTGCTCGATCTAACCTTGATTGGTTGGTACTTCTTGAATTACTTCACGCGCGATGTCATCGGCTTTTATACCATGCCTTACTTTATCAACTGCCAAATTGCCTTTTATGATCAAATCAAGCAGATTAAACAAGGGCCGCGCCATTTTACAGGCCATCCAAACTATGAAACTGAATAAGAGTAAGAAGAAAACCCCAGCAAGCTGGGGTTTTCTTCTATGTCAATTGTTTATCATTTATAAACCGTATAGGGAGTCTCCTAAGATCAGTCTGGTATGTTCCCGTTTGATACAGCGGTTCATGACGATATCTTCCCGTCCAGCTCCACGAAGGATTTCTTCTGCTTCTTGATTTTCCAACTCCAATTGTGCCCAGAAAATTTTCGCATCCGTCTCAATAAAATCACGTGCCACATCTGGTAAAAACTCACTGCGACGGTATACATCGACGATATCTACTGGGAATGGGATCTCCTGTAAGCTAGCGTACACCGTTTCTCCAAGGATCTGGCCACCAGCTGCGCGGGGGTTGACAGGAATAATCCGATAGCCCCGCTCTTGCATCTCCTTACTGACACGATGACTGGTCGTATCTTCACGATCAGATAATCCCACTACAGCAATGATCTTGCTGGTTTCTAGGTAATGTTTGATAATGCCATCACTAGGATTGCGAAATGAATAAGCCATAAGAATCTCCTTTTTGTGTTTCTTGTCTTAAGAATTTATATGATACTGGACGTGCTTGTACGACTTCCATTTTATTTGGCTTCATACCATGTCTTGCCTTCGTTTTCATCGGCTTCCAGTGGTACTGCAAGTTCGATAGCGGATTCCATGGTCTCTTTGACGAGTTCTTTGATCGCTACCAGTTCATCACTTGGTACTTGCAGAACGATTTCATCATGCACCTGAAGAAGCATCTTGGTCTTGTATACTCCTCTTTCTAGCGCTTGGTCTAAGTGGATCATAGCAATTTTCAAGATGTCTGCTGCCGATCCTTGGATGGGTGAGTTGATAGCCGTCCGCTCCGCAAAGCCTCGAACATTGAAGTTGCGAGAATTGATATCTGGAATCTCCCGACGACGCTTGAAGAGAGTCTCCACATAGCCTTTGTCACGCGCTTCCCGTACCACTCTCTCCATATAGTCCTTGATGCCAGGGTAGCGTTCGAAATAGGTCTCAATGTAGGCCTTGGCTTCTTTTCGACTGATCCCTAGGTTGTTAGACAGGCCAAAGTCGGAAATTCCATAAACCACACCGAAGTTTACTGCTTTTGCATTGCGACGGTCGTTCGGCGTCACATCTTCTGGTTTTTCAATATTGAAGACGCGCATAGCAGTCGATGTATGGATATCTGCCCCATGTTTAAAGGCGTCAATCAAATGCTCATCTCCCGAAATATGGGCCAAGACGCGCAATTCGATCTGTGAATAGTCCGAACTGAGCAAGACACTGTTTTCCTCTTCTGGGACAAAGGCCTTACGAATAAGGCGACCTTGTTCCAATCGGACAGGGATATTTTGCAGGTTGGGATCCACGCTGGACAAGCGGCCTGTCTGCGTCAAATCCTGTACATAGCGGGTATGGATCTTCCCATCTTCCAAAATCCAATCTTGAAGACCGATGACATAGGTCGACTGGATCTTAGCAATTTGGCGGTATTCAAGAATCTTAGACACAATTGGTGCGATGGGAGCCAGGCGTTCCAAGACATCAACAGCTGTGGAATAGCCGGTTTTGGTCTTCTTCGTATATTCAAGAGGGAGTTCCAATTTTTCAAAGAGGATGACACCCAATTGTTTTGGAGAATTGATGTTGAACTCTTCTCCTGCAAGCTCGTAGATTTCTTGGGTCAAGCGTTCCAAGACCGCTTCGTTTTCCACTTGCATATCTTGGAGGGTCTGGCGCTCTACCTTGATCCCCACGATTTCCATCTTGGCCAAAACAGCTGCTAGTGGTTGCTCCATATCATAAAGCAAATCTAGCTGATCATGGGCTTGCAACTGCTCCATCATAGGCTCTTCGGTATCCAGTAGAACAGCGACTTTCCGTGCCAAATGCTCTAATAGGACCGCCTTCTCTGGGATAGCTTTTTTGGCTCCCTTGCCATAAACGACTTCGTCCAGTGGCAGCGCAATCTGACTATAGAGACTCGCAATGGTTGAAATCTCATTGTCCTCTACGGTCGACAAGAGATACTTGGCCAATCGACTGTCAAACGCGGGATTTTGAAGGGTAATGCCCAAGTGGCTGAGCAAGACCTTGGCCCGCTTGAAGTCATAGACCTTGAGGGGCGTTTTTTCGAGAAATTCTTTGAAAATCGGTGTTTGCAAAAGACCAGTATCTGTACTCGCGTAGAGCTGACCTTTGGTCCCCCATGCAAAGCCGATAATGGGTTCCGTATGGTAGTTGTCCCCAAAAATCTCGAAATGGAAGAAACTATCTTCCGTAAGCATATCTGGAGTGACTTGCTCGACTTCTGTATAGTCAATGGCTACAGGAGCCGCCTCTTCTCCACTGAGATCCAAGGCCTGACGGAGTTGCTTGAAGCCCATCTCCTCATAAAACTTGGCGAGATTTTCTAGATGGGGGCCCGTATAGGTGATATCATCCAGGCCAATCTCAATGGGCGCATTGGTATCGATGGTCGCGAGAGTCTTGGACAGATAGGCCTGCTCCTTGTCGTTGATGAGGTTTTCCTTCATCTTAGAAGCTTTCATCTCATCGATATGCTCGTAAATACCATCGAGAGAGCCATACTCTAGGAGTAGTTTGATCCCTGTCTTTTCTCCGATCTTAGTAACACCTGGGATATTATCCGACTTATCTCCCATCAAGGCCTTGAGGTCGATAAATTGCTCTGGTGTCAGACCCATTTTTTCTTTGAGATAGGCTGGAGTGAATTCTTCAAACTCTGCCACCCCTTTTTTGGAGATTTCAACCACCGTATTGTCATCCGTCAGCTGGATCAAATCCTTGTCCCCAGAGACAATGGTGACTTCAAATGGCACCGAGGTAGTTTCTGCCATCTTACCCAGCGTTCCAATAATATCATCCGCTTCATACTGAGCTAGCTCATAATGGCGGATTCCCAAATGATCCAGTTGCTCACGAATGAAAGGAAACTGCTCGCGGAACTCATCTGGAGTTTTTGCACGACCCCCTTTGTAGTCAGCATACATCTCCGTCCGAAAGGTCGTCTTTCCTGCATCAAAAGCGACGAGGACATGGGTTGGTTGGATGCGCTCCAAGAGATGACTCAACATGAGATTAAAGCCATAGACCGCATTGGTATGCAGACCATTGGCATTTTTGAAGCGATCAATTTGATGATAGAGTGCGAAAAAGGCACGAAAAGCGACGGAAGACCCGTCGATGAGTAGTAATTTATTCTTTTTTTCCATAGGCCTATTATACCACGAATCACAAGGTCTCTGGTACATAAAAACTCTACCCTTTCGGGTAGAGCCTTCTTTAGGAGTTTCTTATGAAAAATGAAGAGAAGTGTTTATTCACCGTAACAAGAACCTTGTTGTGGCAATTTCTTAAAGCGTTTTGGATAATTAACTGAGATTTTCATTTTCTGTACCTCATTTCTTATTGGATGAGTACAGTATACAAGAGAAACCTAAACGATTCCTTATAGAAAGCTTCAAGAAAACTAAAAGCTGAGGCGCAAAACACGCGGTTGTTTTTTGCTGCAAGCTGGTAACTGAAGATGGAGCCCTGTCTCATCTTGGCTCCAAGAAAGGGGCTGACTTTCTCCAAGGAGCTCTAGCTTTTGAATGCGCGCATGAAGAATTCTCGGTTGCTTGAGATCATAGGCGAGAGACGGTAAGGCCAACTCTTCTATCCTTCCACTTGGTTCCAGCTGGATAGCATAAAGAAAACCATCACGCATGGTATAGCGGAAATCTTGGCTGGTATAGAGTGGCGCTTGCCCATCTGAGAAGGAACCTTCCTGGGCCTCGGTCGGTCCGTCTGATGACACACGCCAAGGCCGACTCTGATAAATGGCTTCTCCATTTACCGCCAGCCAGTCCCCGATCTCTGTGAGGATGTCTTGGTCTTGCTCAGGGATCGTGCCATCTGCCTTGGGTCCAATATTGAGCAGAAGATTGCCATTTTTTGCCACAACATCAACTAAATTTTGTAGCAATTCCTTACTGGTCTTGTAGGCTAGATCCTGGGTATAGCACCAAGAATTACGGGCAATCGCGGTATCCATTTGCCACGGAAAGGCTTGCGTCTCTCCGTATCCTCCCCGCTCCATCTCAACGATTCCTGAACCGAAAGGGAGGGCATCCTGTTTGTAACAAACAGCCACCTTGCGATCCTCTTGTGCTGCTAGATTGTAATAATAAGCCAAAAAGCGCATCAAGTAGGGACGGAAACTCTCATGCTGGATCCACCAGTCAAAATATAGGAGCTCTGGTTGGTAGTCCCGCACCAGTTCACAGGTTCGCAAAAGCCAATCTTCCAAGAATTCTTTGCTTGGATAAGGCTTGGAAGTCAGATCAAAATGATCCTTGGGCTCTGGCTCCGCTGGCCAATAAAGACTGTCTCTTGGGACTTCTTGCGGAATGTCACTAGTGAATTCCTTGCCATGTGAAAAGAAAAACTGGTGTTCTGCCCGGTGAGAGGACGTACAGAAGTGCAGGCCACGTTTTTCTGCTTCCTTCCTCAGCTCTCCTAAGACATCTCGTCTCGGCCCCATTTCTAAGCTATTATAAGGCGAGAGAGTAGAGGCATACATCTGAAAACCATCGTGGTGCTCCGCAACTGGAAAAAGATACTGGGCTCCCGCTTTTTGAAAGAGATCCAGCCAAGATGCCGGATCAAAGCGATCGGCTGTAAAAAGAGGAATGAGATCCTTGTAGCCAAAGCTGGCCTGGTCTCCAAAATGCTCTCGATGATAGTCATAACAAGGATTCCCTTGGATATACATATTTCGCGAATACCATTCCGAACCAAAGGCAGGTACACTGTAGACGCCCCAGTGGATAAAGATCCCAAACTTGGCATCCCGATACCAATCCGGACAGACTTGATGGCTAAGAGAGTCCCAGCTTGGTTCAAAAGGACCTGACTGGACAACTTGATCAATCTCTTCAAGGCTTATCATTCTCTTCTCCTCTTTTCTTATTACTATCTCTATTGTAACGAGAAACCCTCGTTTGTAAAGACAAACGAGGGGAATGTTTAAAATAGTAGACAAAGAGCTTGATCTAGGAGAATCAAGCTGATGATGAATGAAATGAAGCTTCTAGCCCTTCACTGCTTGAGAAATAAAACGAGCGATGGCGTCTGTCTCCCCTTGGTGGAGAGCCTTAACGATTTTGGACCCCACAATAACCCCATCTGAGACCTTGTTGAAACGGTGAACATCCTCCATGCTGGAAACTCCAAAACCTGTTAAAACAGGAATGGACGCTATTTCGTGTAATTGGGCCAAGTGGTGGTCCAAATCGTCTCGATAGCTACCAGCTTTCCCCGTCACCCCATTGACAGCAACGGCATAGATAAATCCTTCTGCATCTTGGATCAATTTCTTCTGGCGCTCGATTCCTGTGGTTAAGCTCACTAGCGGCACCAAAGCGATGTCTTTATCCACTAATAGAGGCTCTACCAGATCCGCGTGCTCATGAGGAAGGTCCGGAATAATCACTCCCTTGACCGCTGTTCCTTCTACATCTCTAAAGAAATTTTCGAGCCCATATTGGAACAAGGGGTTGAAATAGGTCATGATGACCAAAGGAACACTTGTCTCTAAGTGCTGGATCGTTTGCACCAGTTCCTCTGTCGTCGTCCCATGGGCTAAACTTCGTAGTCCCGCCTCTTCAATCACAGGACCATCTGCCACCGGATCTGAAAAAGGAATGCCAACCTCAATAGCTGAGACACCAAGCCCCTCCAAAAATTGGATGGTTTCCTGCAAACCTGCCAAGCCTTTTTCATGATCTCCTGCCATGATATAAGGAACAAAGATCCCTTGCTGCTGGTCTTTCAGCTTTTGTAAATGCTCTGTTAAGGTCTTTCCCATCTTACTCTCCCCTCTCTTGTTCTAGGCGGTCTTTGACTTGTACCACATCTTTATCCCCACGACCTGATAAGCAAACGATCATGGATTTTTCAGGCCCCATTTCCTTGGCCAATTTCACCGCATAGGCGATAGCATGGCTCGATTCCAGAGCTGGAATGATTCCTTCTACTTTTGAAAGCAATTGAAAGACTTCTAGGGCTTCTTGGTCTGTAACAGGCACATAGGTTGCCCGCTTGATCTCATGGAAATAAGAATGCTCTGGCCCAATTCCTGGGTAATCGAGACCTGCTGAAATCGAGAAGGCTTCTAAAATCTGTCCATGAGCATCCTGTAACACATCCATCAAGGCGCCGTGAAGGACTCCCGGACGCCCCTTGGTCAAGGTTGCTGCATGCTGGTCTGTATCTACTCCAAGTCCAGCAGCTTCCGCCCCATACATGGCGACAGACGCATCCTCAACAAAAGGATAAAAGAGCCCAATGGCATTCGATCCGCCTCCTACACAGGCTAGGACGGCATCTGGCAGCGCCCCGTCATTTTGCTCTGCAAATTGGCGTTTAGCTTCCCTCCCAATGACACTTTGAAAATCACGGACAATCTCTGGGAATGGATGAGGTCCTAGAGCAGATCCCATGATATAGTGGGTATCCTCCACATTTGCTACCCAGGCTCTAAGGGCAGCATTGACTGCATCCTTGAGGACACGCGACCCATCTGTTACCGATTGAACCTTGGCGCCCAACAACTCCATCCGAAAGACATTGAGGGCTTGGCGTCTGACATCTTCTTCCCCCATGTAGATGGTACATTCCATATCAAATAAAGCAGCAGCTGTTGCCGTTGCAACACCGTGCTGTCCAGCCCCTGTTTCTGCGATGATCTTCTTTTTACCCATTCGGTGTGCCAGCAAAACCTGTCCTAGGGCATTATTAATTTTATGAGCCCCTGTGTGGTTGAGGTCTTCTCTTTTAAGAAAAATCTTGGCTCCGCCGACATACTTGGTTAGATTCTTAGCGTAATAGAGCGGTGTTTCCCGACCGACATATTGTTTCAGAAGCTGATCCAATTCGGCTTGAAAAGAAGGATCTGCTTGACTTTCTCTGTAGGCTTTTTCTAATTCTAAAACTGCTGTCATCAAGGTTTCAGGGACAAAACGTCCTCCGAACCGCCCGTAAAATCCGTTTTGATCTGGTTGTTTATATGCCATGCTTGACCCTTTCTATAAATCGTTTTATCTTTTCTTGATCTTTTTTTCCATTTGTCTCGATCCCACTGGATACATCCACCGCATAAGGATGAAAGAAGCAAATAGCATCTGCTACATTGTCTACCGTCAAGCCTCCTGCAATAAAGAAGGGCTTTGTAACGTTTTGACTTTCGAGTTCTTGCCAGTTAAAAGTCTCTCCACTTCCTGCTACAGGAGCATCAAAGAGCAGATAATCGGCACCGGTCTCAGGAAGTGCTGCATCTTTCCCCACTTGAACAGCGCGAATCGTTTGTTGGGGAAACTCTTGCAAGATAGCATCATCCATCGATCCATGCACTTGTATCAGGTCCAAGCCCACAACTTGGCAAGCTTGCTCCACTTCTTCTCTTTGTGGTGATACAAAAACACCGACTTTTTGAACCCCCTTTGGAATCCCTGTAGCCAACTCCCGGGCTTGCTCCAGCGTCACTTGCCGTTTGCTTGGTGCAAAGACAAAACCAATGTAGTCCGCACCAGCTTCAACAGCTGTCTGGACAGCTTCTGGAGTGGACAGTCCGCAAATTTTAACCTTTGTCAATCTGCAACTCCTTTACTTTTTCAGCCACATTGTCTGCCTTCATGAGGGCTGTCCCAACGAGAATACCATTAAAATAAGGAGCCAGCATGCGCGCGTCTGCTGCTGTGAAAATAGCAGACTCAGAGATGTAGACCGGTTCTTGTTCAAAATTGGTCGCTAATTCAAGGCTAGTATGGAGATCTGTCTCAAAGGTCACCAAGTTGCGATTATTGACCCCTATGATCTGAGCCCCAATCCGGTGAGCAACCTCTAGTTCTGTCAGATTATGGGTCTCCACCAAGACCTCCAGGCCAAGATGGGTCGCAAACTCATAGAGTTCTTTCAGACGAGCCTCTGATAAGGCTGCAACAATCAACAAGATCACGGTCGCCCCTGCATTTCGCGCCCGAATCACTTGTTTTTCATCCACAATAAAATCTTTATTGAGGGTGGGGATACGCACCTGACTAGATATTTCCCGGAGATACTCGATATTGCCCTTGAAAAACACTTCATCGGTCAAGACAGAAATCATCACGGCCCCATTTTCTTCGTAAGTCTTAGCCTGCGCGACGATATCCACATCGACATGAATATCTCCCAGACTCGGGCTAGCCTTTTTCACTTCCGCAATGACCTGAAGCTTTTCTGGATGACTCTTTAGGTAATCATACAAGCGGTAGGTCTCGCGCAAAGGTTGGAGCTCCTCTTCCTTCATCGCAGCCACTTCACGCGCCTTTTCCTTTAGAATCTTTGGCAAGAATTCTTGACTCATTTTTGATACTCCTGTAATAATCTCAATTTCTCAAGGGCAGCCCCACTGGCAATCACTTCACGTGCCAAGGCAATCCCCTCCTTGATAGAATCTACTTTGCCGTTGGCATAAAAACCAAGGCCAGCATTCAAGACAGTCACCTCTAAGAAGGGACTCGCTTCATTCTTCAAGACACTGAGCAAAATTTCCGCATTGCGTTTGGCGTCTCCACCTCGTACTTGATCAATTTCGATGCGCTCCATTCCAATATCTTCTGGTTGAAAGCTAGATAAGGTCACCTGTCCATTTTCCAAAATAGCGAGCTGAGTTTCCCCATCAAGACCTGCCTCGTCTAAACCTTGTGGACCACTCACCACCACTGCGCGTTTCCGACCCAAATTCTTTAGAATCTCCGCCGTACTTTCCAGCATATCTGGACGACTGGTTCCCAATAGCTGGGTTTCTAGAGGAATCGGATTGATAAGAGGACCGGTTAAGTTCATCACCGTTGGAACCCCTAACGCCAAGCGAGCGGGCATAATATAGCGCATGCCAGGATGCAGATTTTTGGCAAATAGGAAGACAATTCCCGCCTTTTCAAACACTCGTCCCAAGTCTTCTGGACCCAAATCAAGGTTAATCCCTAGAGCTTCTAATACATCCGCAGAACCAGATTTGGAAGAGATCGAACGATTTCCGTGTTTCGCCATCTTAATCCCACCACCAGCAAGGACGAAGGCAGCTGTTGTTGAAATATTGAAACTATAGGAACGATCGCCCCCCGTTCCACAATTGTCCATCGCTCCTTGAACTTCTGTAGGAATAGCGACTGCATAGGCCTGCATCACTTTTGCAATAGCCGTCCGCTCTTCAACCGTTTCTCCCTTCATTTTGAGACCTAGAAGAAGGGCCGTCACCTGTGCTTCTGAAGCACGACCAGCAACGACTTCCTCCATAGCAGCTTCTAACTCTGCACTGGTTAGATCTATTCCTTCCGCTACTTTTGCAAGCACTTGTTTCATCTTCCGCTCCTTGACTAGTTTGACAAAATTTTCAATGGTCTTGAGCCCATCTGGCGTCCCGATACTTTCTGGATGGTATTGAAAACCATAAATCGGTAAGCTACGGTGTTGAATCCCCATAGTGGCTTGATCATCCGTCGTCCGAGAGGTAATGACAAAATCCTCTGGCATGTCTTCAATCGTCAGCGAATGGTAACGCATGACTGGGACTTCTTTTGCGACACCCGCGTATAGAGGAGAGGGAGCTTCTAGCTGGATCTGGCTTTGTTTGCCATGCATGACCTGTGGCGCCAATCCCAAGCGCCCTCCAAAAACTTCCGCAATCGCTTGATGCCCCAAGCAAATCCCCAAGATTGGTTTGACCCCTGCGAAATCTCGGATCATCTCCTCCATCTTGCCCGCGTCCTTTGGCCAACCTGGACCTGGAGAAAAGACCAAGGCATCTGCTTCTTGGGCAACCTGGTACAAATCCGGATCATCATTTCGAAGCACCTGGACCTCATCAAATTTTCCGATATACTGTGCTAAATTATAGGTAAATGAATCGTAATTATCGACTAATAAAATCATCCTTCTTCTCCAATCCTTGTCATCGATTTTGCCTTATTGACGGTTTCTTGGTATTCATTTTCAGCGATCGAATCATAAACGATTCCTGCTCCAGCCTGCACATAAGCCTTCTTATTTTTGAGGATCATGGTTCGAATCGCAATAGCAAAATCGAGATCCCCCGTCACAGAGAGATAGCCAATAGCACCCGCATAGACGCCTCGTTTTTCTTTTTCTGCTTCATAGATTCGCTTCATGGCTCGAATCTTGGGAGCACCCGAAACGGTCCCCGCTGGAAGAGTTGCCTTCAGAGCCTCAATGGAGGCTAGTCCAGGAAGCAATTGACCCTTGACCACACTCGTCAGGTGCATCACATAACGGAAGAACTCCACTTCCATATATTTGGTCACTTCAACCGACCCATTTTGGGCGATACGCCCAATATCGTTTCGCCCTAGATCCACCAACATCCGGTGTTCTGCGACTTCTTTTGGATCCCCTGCCAAATCAGCTGCCAATTGCCGATCACTCTCTTCATCGATCCCTCTTGGACGCGTGCCGGCAATAGGATTGGTCGTCACCACTCGATCCTTGACCGACACCAGACTTTCTGGACTAGCACCGATAATTTGGTACTCCCCAAAATCATAAAAGTAGAGATAATTCGAAGGATTGGTCACGCGCAAATTGCGGTAATAATCTAGCGGTTT
Organism: uncultured Streptococcus sp.; assembly: GCA_958445905.1. Lineage (GTDB taxonomy): Bacteria > Bacillota > Bacilli > Lactobacillales > Streptococcaceae > Streptococcus. The sequence continues at coordinate 10,482 of CAUCUH010000006.1, read as the reverse complement.
CCCCGAAAAATCAGCTGAAAAACGTTGACTGAGCACGCATTGGAACATGTCTCCTTTTCGAATATAATCCCTAGCCAGGGCCACCATTTCCTCAAACTCTTTTTGCTCCAAATGATTGTGGAAATGAAGCGCATGCAGGTCCTTATCTTGAAACTCTTCTTTTGCAGGTCTTGCCAATTGTGCTAATACTTGCTCCAAGCTCGATGCTTGCTCTGCTTCACTCCGTCCACTATAAAGGTTTTCTTCCACCACATAGACCTTTTCCTTTTTGTGATCAAAAATCACATAGCTTTCATATAAGAAAAAGTGAAGATCTGGAGTGCCGATCGTATCTTCAGGAATGGAACCAATGTTCTCATAGAGGCCAATCAAGTCATAGCCGACAAATCCAATCGCTCCTCCGTTAAAAGGAAGCTCTTCTGAAGTTTTCGTTTTGACCGTGATACGATTCAAAAAGTCCAAAGGATCCTCTTCAACAATTTGATCATTGTAATAGAGGACGCCATTTTCAAACTTGACTTCACTGACTGGCCGATAGGCTACAATTGAAAAACGCGCATTCTCTTTTTCACGAGGGATCGACTCCAAGATCATTTTATGGGGCGCATCCAAACGCATATAAGCCAAAATTGGACTCAACACATCAGCAGATAAAACTTTTTTCATATCAGAAACCTCTCTTCTAGAACTCTTTTATTCTAAGGAATTCAACCGGCCCATGCTTCGCTTGCTAAGGCGATCAAGGATATCCCATCGCTCTATTCTCGCTTTGGGATCAATGTGCCTAAGCGCGCTTCGCTTGCTAAGGCTATTAAGGTTATCCCATCGCTCTATTCTCGCTTTGGGATCAATGTGCCTAAGCTCGCTTCGCTCGCTAAGGCACATAGAAAAGCCCTCACACAAAAACTGTGTGAGGGCGTAGTGTCCGCGGTGCCACCTCTTTTATAGGGAAAAATAGCTGGTCTTTCCCTACATCTCTATCTCCTCTATCAAGGAGTTGCACGGTAAGGGGTGCCAACCGAATTCACATGGGTTAGAATTCATTAATCATAACAGTCCAATTTTCATCAGTCGCTATTGCTTGTTCACAATTCCCACAAGCTCCCTGAAAATAGCTGACTCATTACTTTTCTGTTGCTACCATTATAACCCTTTTTCTTATAAAGTCAATAAAATTTTTAGTCTTTTTTTATACTTTTTTCTACACTTATTTAATAAAATCAGCTCAAAGAGCCCTAGCGGCCTGTCCTTTTTATCCCAACAATAGGGTACTCAACAAAGCCAAAATTGCAGGACCACCTTGGGTCAAGATAATCTTTTTATTAGCTGTCATCGCACCGTAGGCCGCAGTTCCAATAATAAAGAGCACAAAAATTGTAACAACTTCACTATTTTTAGAGACAAACAATCCATACAAGAGAAACACACCAATCAAGGCATTGTATATCCCTTGATTCTTAAATAAAGAGGTCACAGATGGGCGAGCGAGTTCTTCTTTATCCATGTTGAAAACCCGACTTGTGGTATCAGATGTGGTTCTGATGCTCTCCAAATAAAAAATATATAAATGCTCCAGTGCAGCAAGACTCGCTAAAATAATCGTCAGTAATGACATCGTAGATTCTCCTTTTTATTCAACTGTTATTTGTTCAATGCCAGATACTAATTTGTCCAGCAGGTAAGAAAATTGCTCTTGTTCTTGAGTGGTCAAAATCCGACTCATCTGTTCTTTCACCGCCACATGATGGCGAGGAGGATGTTTGACCAAACGATTATAGGCCGTATCCGTCAAATGAATTACGATTTCCCGCTGATTCTTTGGATTTCGACTCCGATGGACAAATCCTTCCTTTTCTAATATTTTGAAATGCCGGGTTAAAGCCGCTGGATCAATCTGCAAGCGTTCCTGAACCGCGATCTGATTGCAAGGCGCTTGTTCTAATAAATCCTGCAAAATTTGATAACGTGTTAAGCTAATCCCTAGGCGCTTTTCAAAGAGTTGCGTAGTTGATTGATCCGCCAAGCGTAGTTGGTAGAGCAAATCATTCATTTCTGCCATATTCCTTCTCCGTATTATTTTTGATAAATCAATAATTGACTAATCAATTATAAAACATTTCATATCCTCTTGCAAGAAAAAGAGCTTGCACTATTCTTGCGCACAAAAAAAGCCGCCTGATTGGGCGACTCTTAGGGAGATTATTATGAAAAAGAAAAGTTTTAGGATTTTTCTAAACAAAGTTAGGAGGTCTTTGTTTATGCTTTTATTATAGCGGACATTTCTTAAAGAAAGCTTACGACTTTATTTCAAAATGAAAACAAATTCTTTACAGATTCTTTTCAGCGTTTAAAATACCTGGGATATCTAGTAAGGTGTTCATCTGATGATTGCCTTGATAGTCAGACGTCAAGAAATTGATACTATGAATCTGGCTATTTCTTGCAAAGTCAATATCCAGGCTCCGATCCCCAATATAGTAGGTCTTTTCGGGCTCCAACCCGTACTTCTCCATCAGATACATGGCAGCTTCTGGGTCAGGCTTGCGGGCAAAACCACTTTGACTGGTCAAAATCTCTGTAAAAAAAGATTCCAGGCCCAAGTCCCGCAGGATGACAAAGGCATTTTCTCCCTTATGGGTATAGACAAACTGCTCAATTCCAGCTTCTTGTCCCCAGGATAGGACATCACGCGCCCCATCCATCAGAAGGACCTGGGCATTTTTCTCCGCTAGACTTTCTGCTCGGCGATGATTCAAGTCAGTCACATCCAGATGATACTCCTCCGCCACGGCTACTAAAAGATCTTGAACCGAATGCTTCAAGATGTAGTCTTTAATGCTAGCTCGGTCAAAGGGAAGCTGATAAGTTGCATAGGTCTCCTCAAGACCTGCCAGAATAGCATCATAGGAATCCAGCAAAGTTCCGTCCAAATCCCAAATAAAGGCTTGTTTTGTCATTTTTTCTTCTCTCCTACTTTTCGTCTATATATCTGACTCAAAAATAGCCAACGAAAGCCATTGTCGAGCAGCGTCCCCGTCCAGACCCCTGGAAGGCCAAAGCCAAGGGTTACTCCAAGCAGATAACCGGCTCCAATTCGAATGACCCACATGCCAATCGTCGTTGCATAAAATGGAAGTTTCCCATTTCCCAAGCCTTGCCAAACAGCTGTATAGATGACCGTTCCTGCTGTAAACGGCGTTCCTAACAAAGAAAAGAGGACAACCGAAAGGCTAGCTTCGACTGCTTTTGTATCTTGTGTGTAGAGATGGGTCAGAAGGGTGCCCCCAAAAAAGATTCCCAAGGCAATGGGTAACATTAACACGAAGGACAACCAGTAAGACTGCTTTCGAAGGCGGGCAATCTGCTCAAGATCACCTTCACCCAGGCTCCGTGCCACGAGCATAACCGTCGCTGTGGCCACTCCAAATACAGGCATGTAGTTGAACTGGGTCAAGGTCTCTCCGATGGCATTTCCTGCGACTGCCTCGGTCCCAAAAGCAACCACGATCGCAATGATTACCACATCTCCAGCCCGCATCATCAGCCGCTCTCCGGCTGCTGGAAGTGCTAAGTTCAAGAGCTTACGATCCAATCCCCAACGAAGGGGGGCAAAGGGTAGCTGGACCTTTTGCCACAAGAGGATGACGCCCACCAGACGGGCCAGCACAGTCCCCAAAGCCGCTCCGACAATGCCCCAACCAAAAAGGAAAATGGCCACAGAGGAGAATAGAGCGTTTAATAGATTGGTCAACAGGCTCACATACATAGGAAGACGTGGATTGTTGGCCACCCGAACCAAGGAGCCCAAGGTCGTCATCAACCCTAAGAGAACAATGGTCCCGCCGACCAAGGAAAGATAAATCCCCCCGCTTTCGGCTACTGCAGCTTCAGTCCCCAACAGCGAAATCATCTGGCGTCCAAATAACAGCGATGCCCCTCCTAAGAGAGCACTCAACAATAAGGTCACCTTCAGTGACTCTGTCGCATGGTAGGCAATATTTTCTTGATTTTTTTCACCCAAGCTTTTGGACATGACACTAGCAACTGCCGCACCCAGTGCCAAAAAGATGGCTTGATAGATCGTGATGATATTCCCTGCGACGGAAACACCTGAAATGGCAATCAAGCCCAGGTGAGCCACTAAATAAGAGTCCACCATGCCCGTCAGCATTTGTAAGAAATTTTCACCCATGGCAGGAAGGGCGATATTTAAGATTTTTTTGTATGAATTCATGCGTATATAAAAGAGCCAAACGGCTCTTTTGATCTTTCTAATACAGAGAATTAAAGTCCCAAGTAGTCTTCTACGGCTGCTTGCATGTCTTTGGCTGCCACGCTTGTACGATGGCGAACCGGTGCAGTTTCAAGGCCGTCTACAGCCGGTGGCACAGGAACACCTGAGAGTGTGTGTAATTTAGCCAAGGCTTCGAAATCGCCTAGACCTGTCTCACCTGTCACCGCTTCTACTGCTACAACTGGGAATTTATAAGGACTTGCTGTAGAGGCAATGACTGTTTTAGCAGTATCCCCTGTTTGAGTCCGGTATTTTTGATAAACGGCTGACGCAACGGCTGTATGAGGGTCTTCGATGTAATCAGACGCTTCATAGACCCGCTTGATCTCTGCAGCAGTTTCTGCTTCATCTGCGTATGCAGCCGCAAACAAATCTAAGATGTCTGCGTCAAAGTTGGACAACTGATACTGACCTGTAGCAACGAGGCTTTCCATCAATTCTTTGGTCTTTGTGGCATCATTGCCTACCAAGTGGAAAATCAAGCGTTCCAAGTTTGAAGAGACCAAAATATCCATCGATGGACTGGTGGTCACCTTGAACTCACGCTTCTTATCATAGACATGTGTTTTGAAAAAGTCTGTCAAGACATTGTTTTCATTTGACGCACAGATCAATTTTCCAACTGGAAGACCGATTTGTTTGGCATAGAAAGCTGCCAAGATATTTCCAAAGTTTCCTGTTGGGACGGTAAAGTTGACTTTTTCTCCCGCTGTGATTTGGCCTGTCTTCACCAATTGCGCATAGGCGTATACGTAATAGACAACCTGAGGCACCAAACGGCCAATGTTCATAGAGTTGGCTGATGAGAATTGCATCTTGTTGGCTGCTAATTTTTCACGGAGCGCCACATCATTGAACATGTGTTTGACATTGGTTTGGGCATCGTCAAAGTTTCCATCGATCGCGATGACATGGGTATTGTCCCCCGTTTGAGTCGTCATTTGCAACTCTTGCACCTTGCTGACACCATCTTTTGGATAAAAGACAATAATCTCTGTTCCTGGAACATCGGCAAAACCTGCCATGGCAGCTTTTCCTGTATCTCCAGAAGTCGCCGTCAAGATGACAATTTTATTTTCCAAACCGTGCTTTTTAGCTGCTGTTGTCATAAAGTAAGGCAAGATCGACAAAGCCATATCTTTAAAGGCAATAGTGGAGCCGTGGAAGAGTTCCAAATTGTATTGCCCATCGAGTTTGACAAGAGGAGCAATAGCTGGGGTATCAAATTTGCTGTCATAAGCATGAGAAATACAGTAGTCCAACTCTTCTGCTGTAAAGTCGTCCAAAAAGGCTGACAAAACAAGCTTGGCCACTTCTTGGTAAGAAGCGTCTTTGAGGGTATCAAAATCCAGCTCTACTTGAGGATAAGAGACTGGAGTAAACAAACCGCCATCTGTCGCCAATCCTTGAAGGATGGCTTGACTAGCTGTTACAGTATTTTTTTCATCTCGTGTTGATTGGTAAACTAATGTCATGACTGTTTCATTCCTTTACTAGTAGTCTTCTCATTATATCATAAATGTCAGAAAATTTAACGGCTTTTCGCCAAATCTTGGCAAAGGTCGGCAAACAGAAGCTAGATAAAAGAGAGCAGGCGCAACGACTTTGCTCCTACTCCCATGCGAATCTGTTTTTCAGGTGTCTGAAAAATTTGATCAAGCCAATCCCAACTCTGCCAAAACAGATGGGAAGTCTTTCTTCAAGCTTTCAAGAGCTACCGTTACTTCTTGACGAGTTTGGTTATTTTTCACAGTAACTTGACCGCTCTCAACTTCACTACTTCCTAAGGTAATCAAGGCTTTGGCCGCAAAGACATCTGCTGACTTAAATTGTGCCTTGAGCTTGCGTCCAAGGTAATCACGTTCTGCCTTGAAACCTTGGATTCGAAGGGCTTGAACCAAGCTAAGCGCTGCTTCATTGACCTCATCTCCTAGGACAGCGATATAGGCATCTAGGCCTGTTTCGATCGGTAATTCAATGCCTTTCTTTTCAAGAACGAGAAGGATCCGTTCCACACCGATCCCAAATCCAAAACCAGCTGTCGCAGGGCCACCGAAGTATTCAACCAAACCATCATAGCGACCACCTGCACAGACCGTCAATTCATTGCCTTCAATTTCTGTGATGAACTCAAAAATCGTGTGGTTGTAGTAATCCAAGCCACGCACCATATTGGTATCGATGACATAGGCTACCCCCAAGTCTTCCAACATCCGACGAACCGCATCAAAATGCGCTTGGCTTTCTTCATCTAGATAGTCTAGGATGGAAGGAGCCTGTTCAACCGCCGCCTTGTCTTCTTTTTCTTTTGAATCCAAGACACGAAGCGGATTTTCTTCTAAGCGACGTTGGCTGTCCTTAGACAATTGATCCTTCATTGGCAAGAGGTAATCAATCAAGGCTTGACGATAAGCCTGACGACTAGCAGGGCTTCCCAAGGTGTTCAAGTGCAAGGTCACATTGTCAATTCCTAGTTCTTTCAGGAATTGCGCTGCCATGGCAATGGTTTCGACATCCGTTGCAGGATTGCTCGATCCAAAGCATTCTACCCCAATTTGGTGGAATTGACGCAAACGACCTGCTTGAGGACGTTCGTAGCGGAACATTGGGCCTATGTAATAGAACTTACTTGGTTTTTGTACCTCAGGCGCAAAGAGTTTATTTTCTACATACGAGCGGACAACAGGAGCTGTTCCTTCTGGACGAAGCGTGATATGACGGTCTCCCTTGTCATAGAAATCATACATTTCTTTGGTAACGATATCCGTCGTATCCCCTACTGAACGGCTGATGACTTCATAATGTTCGAAGATCGGTGTGCGGATTTCATCATAATTGTATCGCGCAAAGACCTTGCGTGCAAAGCCTTCTACATATTGCCATTTCGCTGAATCGCCAGGAAGGATATCCTGGGTCCCTTTTGGTTTTTGTAATTTCATAGCCTTCATCCTTTGTCTTACTTTTGCCTCTATTTTACCACAAATTCGAAGAGAAATGGAGGCTGGACCGAATTTCCTTCGTTCGACACGTTCAAAACCTCTTTCTCTTCTTGCCTTATCAGCCGAATTATGAGAAAATGGAAGCCATACTACACTGAAAGGATCTTGCGATGAGAGAGGATATCAAAATCAATGACCGCGCCCTGGCACTAGAGAAGCCGTTAATCGAAAAATTGGAGCTTGTATTTGATACCGATGTTGAGTTAGATGTCTATAACCTAGGACTGATCTACGAGATCCATCTAGATGAAGCCGGTACTTGCAAGGTGGTTATGACCTTTACCGATACGGCTTGTAGCTGTGCTGAGAGCCTTCCAATCGAAATCGTCGCTCGCCTAAAAGAAATCGAGGGGATCGAAGATGTCAAGGTTGAAGTGACTTGGTCACCCGCTTGGAAAATTACACGAATCAGCCGATACGGGCGCATCGCCCTTGGTCTTCCACCACGATAACAATCATTACCATTTAAGAAACGCAGTCAACTAATGAAGGAAAGCCTCTTTGGAAATCCAATCCATCATAAAAAAACGAGGAACACCAACTCTGCCATCAGAGTTTGTTCCTCGTTTTTATAATGTTTGAATCCATTCAAACTTTTTCACTACCAGAACAAACTAAGCCTCGTCAGCTTTTGGTTCTGGAAGGATTTGATACAACACAATTCCAAGAATGGTTGACGTTGCGACACCAGTGATTTGAAGACCACCGAGGTCAATCATCAAACCACCGATCCCTGATACCAAGATCACACTTGCAATCAAGAGATTCTTTTTATTATCAAAATCAATCTTATGTTCAACTAAAATTTTCAAACCGCTAGCAGCGATAACCCCAAAGAGGGCAATAGACAAACCTCCCAATACAGGAGTTGGAATAGAGTGCAAGAGTGCTGATAGCTTCCCAATAAAGCTCATGACAACCGCAATCACTGCTGCGCCTGAAATAACGTAAACTGAGTAGACCTTGCTAAGGGCCATAACCCCAATGTTTTCCCCATAAGAAGTTACCGGAGGAGCTCCAAAGAATCCAGCAATAATCTGTGCCAAGCCATCACCAGTAAGCGTATGGTCAAGTCCTGGATCCTTGAAGTAATCACGCTCAGTCAAACTATTTAAAACCATGAGGTGGCCAAAATGTTCCGTCATGGTCACAAAGGCAATCGGAGCCATAGTCAAAATCGCACTTGGATAGAGTTTAAAGCTATAATCTACAAATGGAATGTCAAAGTTTGGGACTTGAATCCAATGTGCCGCACTTACCTCTGAGAAATTGACAAAACTATGTCCTGTCATCAAACCAAGAGCCAATGAGAAAATATAGCCCACAATTAATCCAAGTAAAATTGGGACGACACCGACAATCTTCTTGCCATACATGTTAAATAGGATAACCGCAAAGAGGGTCACCATCGAAATCAATAGAGCATAGCCGCTGTAGCTATTATTTAAGGTTGTCGCATCAGTGACGGCATTCTTCGCAAGACTCAAACCAATTACCATGATAATGGGACCAACCACGATTGGTGGAAGGACCTTATTAATCCAATCTTTACCCGCATGCTTAACAATTAGAGCTACAAACAAGTAGACCAAACCACCCGCCATAGCACCCTGGGCAACTGCCGCGATCCCATCTGACTTCATCAGCATCTGCATAGCAGCAATATAAGCAAAACTAGACCCCATGTAAGCAGGAATCTTATACTTGGTCACTGTCAAGTGAGCCAAGGTCCCCAAACCAGATGAGAACAAAGCAATGGCAGGATCAATCCCAACCAAAATCGGCACCAGCACTGTCGCCCCAAACATGGCAAACAAATGCTGGAAAGATAAACCAATCAATAAACCAGGTTTTGGCATATCATTCACATCATATTTAACGTCATTCACGATCGTAAAAACCTCCTAAAATTAAGATGCGACAAGCTATGGCTGAACAAAAACGTCTACCTTCGATGACCAAATCGTAAGGGAGTACTTCATGCTCCATCATCGACGATTTCTTTTTTGATCAAACCACTTTTCAATATACAAAAAAATCCCCCACAACAAGGAGATACACAAAATATAGGCTGGTCTTCCCAGGCCTTTCATTTCCATAGCTCCTTGCCTGCCTCTCTGGACAGTATTAAAGGATTGATTCGATTAGTCACAATTATAGCAGATTATAGACGGATTTACAAGAAAAATGACAGATGATACACCCAAATCCCCCAAAAAGTAATATTCATACGTTTCAGCGACAGGGTTGAAATTAGCTACTTTGAGCCCAAAAAGAGGCTGGGACAAAAGTCCTAGCCTCTCAATTATTTTTGGATTGTCGAGCAAGACGCAGTGGTTGAGTGGGCTCTACTACACTGATTTCATCAGCTTTTACAGCCCTACTCAACTGTGCGGAGGTGGGACAAAGTCGTCCTTGCAATTACTGTTTACCAGACTGTTCCATGTTCCAGAAGTCGGTTACAGCACCACGTGATGCTGAAGAAACGATGTGGGCATATTTACCCAGAACCCCACGGCTATACAGTGGTGGCAAGGTTGTTTCAGCTTTACGTTTCGCTAACTCTTCGTCTGAAACGTGCATGGTGATTTCTTTGGTATCTTGGTCAACCGTTACCAGATCCCCAGTGTGGAGGTAGGCGATTGGGCCACCGACCTGAGCTTCAGGCGCGATATGTCCAACAACAAGACCGTAAGTACCACCAGAGAAGCGTCCGTCTGTCAAGAGGGCCACCTTGTCTCCTTGGCCTTTCCCAACGATCATAGATGATAAGGACAGCATTTCCGGCATACCAGGACCACCCTTAGGACCTACGAAACGGACAACGACAACGTCGCCATCCACGATTTCATCCGAAAGAACGGCTTCAATGGCAGCTTCTTCTGAGTCAAAGACCTTAGCAGGACCCGTGATGTTGCGGACCTTGACACCTGATACTTTGGCAACCGCCCCTTCTGGAGCCAAGTTCCCTTTCAGGATGATCAATGGACCATCTGCACGTTTTGGATTTTCAAGTGGCATGATAACCTTTTGACCTGGCGTCAAATCAGCGAAGGCTTCCAAGTTCTCAGCTACTGTTTTACCAGTACAGGTGATGCGATCCCCGTGAAGGAAACCATTCTTAAGAAGATATTTCATGACGGCTGGCACACCACCAACATTATAAAGGTCTTGGAAGACATATTTCCC
>CAUCUH010000005.1:0-26544 GCA_958445905.1 uncultured Streptococcus sp. | reverse complement strand
TGCTCCCAAAATTGGCTTTGATTATAGTCTAGAAGACAAACCTTTTGGGGGTGCTGGGATTGATGCCGCTGGCCACCCACTTCCCCAAGATACTCTCAAAGTAGCTAAAGGAGCGGATGCTATTCTTCTCGCAGCCATCGGGAGTCCGGAATATGACAATGCTCCTGTTCGTCCAGAACAAGGCTTGCTTGCTATTCGTAAGGAATTAAATCTCTTTGCCAATATTCGTCCTGTACGGATTTTTGACGCCTTGAAACACTTGTCTCCTTTGAAGCCAGAGCGTATCGAGGGTGTTGACTTTGTGGTCGTGCGTGAATTGACAGGTGGGATTTACTTTGGAGAGCATATCTTGAAAGAAGATACAGCGCGCGATATCAATGATTACAGTGCAGAAGAAATCCGTCGGATTATGCGCCAAGCCTTCAAGATCGCGCAAGGACGTGGTAAGAAAGTGACCAGTATCGATAAGCAAAATGTCCTTGCAACTTCTAAATTGTGGCGCCAAGTGGCAGAAGAAGTGGCTAAAGAATTTCCAGATGTGACCTTAGAGCACCAGCTTGTCGATAGTGCGGCCATGATCATGATTACCAATCCAGCCCGCTTTGATGTTGTAGTGACAGAGAATCTATTCGGAGATATCTTATCTGATGAATCCAGCGTCCTTCCAGGAACACTAGGCGTGATGCCATCTGCTAGTCATTCTGACCAAGGACCAAGTATGTACGAACCGATTCATGGTTCAGCACCTGATATTGCAGGTCAAGGCATTGCCAATCCGATTTCCATGATTCTGTCCGTTGCCATGATGCTCCGAGACAGTTTTGGAGAAACAGCAGGTGCAGAAATGATCGAAGAAGCCGTTAATCAAACCTTGAATCAAGGAATCTTGACGCGAGATCTAGGTGGTCAGGCTTCGACTGCAGAGATGACTGCAGCTATTATTGGGAATCTCTAAGATGACTTGGAGAGATCGCTGTTTAGTGCTAATCGCTATTTGGAATAGTATCGTATTTCTGACCTATGGTTTAGATAAGCGAAAAGCTATCCAAAACAGGTGGCGGATTCCTGAAAAGGTCCTGTTACTCGAGAGCTGGCTGCTTGGTGGATTCGGAGCTCTACTAAGTGGATATCTCTTTCACCACAAGGTGCGGAAATGGTATTTTCAAGCCACCTGGTGGGGCAGTAGCCTTCTTTTAGCAGGTGCCCTCTTTCTAATCCTTCAATGGATTTCCTAACAACAAGATAAATGGAGAAAGACGATGAGTGGAAAATCTATCTTTGATAAACTTTGGGACCGCCACGTGATTACAGGAGTGGAAGGGCAACCCCAACTCATGTATGTGGACCAACACTACATCCACGAAGTGACGAGTCCGCAAGCCTTTCAAGGATTACGGGATGCAGGACGCAAGGTCCGACGACCCGATTTAACCTTTGGAACCTTTGATCACAATGTTCCAACGGTCAATATTTTTGATATTCGAGATGTGATTTCAAAAGCCCAGATTGATAAATTAGCTGAGAATGTGGTGGACTTTGGGATTGATCATGCTGCCCATGGTTCTGCTAAGCAAGGAATCGTTCATATGGTGGGCCCTGAAACCGGTCGGACCCAGCCTGGGAAATTTATTGTCTGTGGAGACAGCCATTCCGCCACCCACGGAGCCTTTGGTGCCATTGCCTTTGGGATTGGAACCAGTGAAGTGGAGCATGTCTTTGCTACCCAAACTATCTGGCAAGTCAAACCAAAGAAGATGTTGGTCGAATTCACCGGAACCCCACAAAAAGGGATCTATTCAAAGGATTACATCCTAGCTTTGATAGCGCGATACGGTGTTGCTTGCGGAGTTGGCTATGTCGTAGAGTATCGGGGAGAAGCAATTGATCGCTTGACCATGGAAGAACGCATGACCATCTGTAACATGTCGATCGAGTTCGGGTCCAAAATGGGGATCATGAATCCAGATGAGACGACCTTTGACTACCTCCGGGGACGCGAATGTGTGCCAGATGATTTTGAGGCTGCAGTAGCTGATTGGAAGACTATAGTCAGCGATGACGATGCCGTTTATGATAAGGTCATCCGTATGGATGTATCTGATCTTGCTCCCATGGTGACTTGGGGGACCAATCCTTCTATGGGAGTGGATTTCGAGACTCCTTTTCCAGAGATTCGCGACATGAATGATGAACGGGCTTATCATTATATGAATCTAGAACCTGGCCAAAAACCAGCAGACATTGAATTAGGCTATATCTTTATCGGTTCTTGTACCAATGCGCGTCTCAGCGATTTGGAGTTGGCAGCCAAGTTTGTGAAAGGCAAAAAAATTGCGCCCAACTTAACTGCTATTGTGGTACCTGGCTCTCGTCCGGTTAAGCAAGCTGCCGAAAAATTAGGCTTAGACAAGATCTTCATGGATGCAGGCTTTGAATGGCGTGATCCAGGATGCTCCATGTGTCTAGGAATGAATCCGGACAAGGTGCCGGATGGAGTCCACTGTGCCTCTACTAGCAACCGGAACTTTGAAGACCGCCAAGGATTTGGGGCTAAAACCCATCTCTGTAGCCCAGCAATGGCCGCTGCAGCAGCAATCGCCGGTCGCTTTGTCGATGTGCGCCAAATGCCAGAAGTCGAGTAAAAGGAGGAATCATGGAGAAATTTACCATTTATACAGGAACAACAGTTCCTTTGATGAACGATAATATTGATACCGACCAAATCCTCCCCAAGCAATTCTTAAAGTTGATTGATAAAAAAGGTTTTGGGAAATACCTCATGTATGCTTGGCGCTATTTGGATGACCAATATACTGAGGATCCAGATTTTATCTTTAACAAGCCAGAATACCGCAAGGCGACCATTTTGATCACTGGGGACAATTTTGGGGCCGGTTCCTCTCGGGAGCACGCAGCCTGGGCTTTAGCTGATTATGGCTTTAAAGTCGTTATCGCCGGATCCTTCGGAGATATCCATTACAATAATGAGCTCAATAATGGCATGCTGCCTATTGTCCAACCGCTAGAGGTTCGTCAAAAATTGGCAAATTTGAAGCCGACAGATCCAGTGACAGTAGATTTGGAAGAGCAGAAGATCATCTCGCCTGTTGGAGAGTTTCGCTTTGAGATCGATCAAGATTGGAAACACAAATTGCTCAATGGTTTGGATGATATCGGGATTACGCTTCAGTATGAAGACTTGATCGCAGCTTATGAGAAGAACCGGCCAGCTTACTGGCAATGATAAAATTGTATACCGAATTACGAATTTTCTGAAAATATATTGAATTTGAGACTATATTTTGATACAATACTAAAAAGAATAGAAAAGGAAAGAGACTTATGACAAAACACATTCAATGGGACGGACAACTTTCACAAGAAGGATTTGATATTCTTAAAGGAGAGGGTGGCTGTATCGTCTGCCCTACCAAAGTTGGCTACATCATCATGACCAGTGACAAGGCTGGCTTGGAACGGAAGTTTGAAGCCAAAGAACGCAACCGCAACAAACCAGGTGTGGTTCTCTGCGGAAGCATGGATGAACTTCGTGCCCTTGCGCAATTGAATCCTGAAATCGAAGCCTTCTACCAAAAACATTGGGGTGAAGATATCTTGCTTGGTTGTATCCTTCCTTGGCGTGAAGATGCCTATGCAAAATTGCAGGCTTTCGGAGATGGACGTGAAGAACTCATGACAGACGTTCGTGGAACCAGCTGTTTTGTCATCAAATTTGGTAAAGCTGGTGAGCAAATTGCCAAAGAAATGTGGGAAAAAGAAGGCAAGATGGTTTACGCTTCTTCAGCCAACCCTTCCGGTAAAGGAAACCGCGGGAAGGTCGAAGGAATTGGTGAGCGCATCGAAGGTGCCGTGGACTTGGTCATCGAAGCAGATGATTATGTAGCTTCTATCCAACCAGACAAGACCATTGAAACTCGCTATGAACAAGGTGTGATGGTCTCTATGGTTGATGCCGAAGGAAAACTGATTCCAGAACAAGGAGCAGGTAGCCGTTCTGTCAATACTTGTCCAGTTGTGATCCGTAAAGGATTGGATATCGATAAGATCATGATGCACTTATCTGATCATTTCAACTCTTGGAACTACCGCCAAGGGGAATACTATTAAGAAACAGAAAAAAGCATTCCATTTGGGATGCTTTTTTTGTGAAAGGATAAAAGATGGTATAATAAAGTCAAACGATGTTCCAATAGAAGGGGAAGTGGTATGGTCTCCAGAAAAGCATTTATCGATAAAGCCAATCAGGAAGGTTTTTCCTTCAACATCCAAATCCCATGGTGGACGTACAATAACTTCAAGTCATTAGTTTGGAGAAAAAGGCTCTCTGAGGAGCAACTCTATCAGATCTTTCTTTTACTTTGTAGAGAGGTAGAAGACCGGCAAATGCAAGCTGTAGTGAATAAGAGGAAGTATCAGACCGGATTTTATGTAGCTGCATGCAATGGCCGCGAGTTCCGCTTTGAGTTTGCTTTCAAAAAGAATCAAGAACTAAGAGTTTATAATCTATTTGAGACAGTCAATGGTCGTAAGAAACTCATCCTGATGGACCTGCTTGATTACATTATGGATTGACGATGTATAGAAACAATAAGGGTTCACTACAGATTGACAAAAGAAAGAGTGGTTCTATGATTTCAAGAGATGCATTTTTAGAAAGAATCAATCAGGAGGGCTTCTCATTTAGCATTGAAATTCCTCGCAGAAGTTTTTCGGATTTTACATCATTAGTTCGGAGAAGAAGAATTTCAGAAGAAGACCTCTATCAGCTGTTTTATAACTATTGCCAGGAGCTAGAAAAGTGTTTGAAAGAAGCAGGAGATAAGCGTCGCTTGCTCTTCAATAAGTTTCCAGTTAGCCCCGTTCATGATAAATATAAAACGAAATTTGATACAGTGGCACCCAACGGACGCGAATTCCGCTTTGAGTTTGTATTTAGCAATGACAATCGTTTAAAAGTTTATCACATGATCGAAACGGTTAATGGTCGTAGGAAAAAAACACCTATGGAAATACTGATGGACCTGGTTGACGCCTTATAATGAGAATCTGTTCAAAAATAAAACTGTAGCCAAATCAAAAAAACTAGAGTATGCGCTCTAGTTTTTTGGTTGTTGATGGGTGATATTCTTTCCCCAAGGGATGAGATTTTCTTTTTTCTCTTTGATCCGTTGGATATTGTCCTTGTGACGAAGAATGATCAAGGTCGCTAGTGCCAAGACAATGATTGTAAAAAGTGGATCATAGCTGTGCAAGATCCATCCAGTCAAAGGAAGAAGGAGGACCGAAAGAATGGCGAGTAGCGCAACGGTAACACTCGAAAACGAAATCATACTGGTTAAATACAGGCTGGCTACAAAATAAACAGCTAAAATGAGTAGCAAGATAGGCGAGAAACCAAGTAAGACACCAGCACTCGTCGCCACTGCCTTTCCACCCTTGAATCCAGCAAAAATTGGGAAAGTGTGTCCCAAAACGGCTAAGAGACCAAAGACCATCGGCGAGATCCCCTGAATTCCAAAGAAAGTCGGAAGGAGAACGGCCAAAGTTCCTTTCAAGAAATCAATCGCAAAGACAATGATTCCAGCTTTCTTCCCTAAAATCCGAAAGGTATTGGTCGTTCCAGTATTGCCCGAGCCATGTTCCCGTAAATTAATATGGAAAAAGATTTTCCCAATCCATAATCCCGAAGGAATGGAGCCTAACAGATAGGCTAAAATTAAAACACTTATTTCTTTTATCATACTTTCATTATATCAAAAAGGCATCAATAGAAAAAGCAATTTTTGGAGTTCAAGTGTGACATCTGAAGAAAGTGTCCAGCCAGCTTTTTTTACTGAGATATAGAAATCTCCATATAAAGAGAAAAAATTTTGCAAAATTTCCTAAAAAACTGTAATATAGAAAAGATGAACAAACAGGAGGTTCCTTGTGGCAAAAAAGGAAATCAATATTAATAATTATAATGACGATGCCATTCAGGTACTAGAAGGGTTGGATGCAGTCCGTAAACGTCCAGGGATGTATATCGGATCGACCGACGGAAATGGCTTGCATCACATGGTCTGGGAGATCGTGGATAATGCGGTCGATGAAGCCTTGTCTGGCTTTGGCTCACAAATCGATGTAACGATTAATAAAGATGGTTCGCTATCGGTAGAAGACCAGGGACGTGGGATGCCGACCGGGATGCATGCTATGGGTAAACCAACCGTTGAGGTGATCTTTACGGTCCTCCACGCCGGAGGGAAGTTTGGTCAAGGAGGCTATAAGACATCTGGAGGTCTTCACGGAGTAGGATCTTCTGTCGTCAATGCCCTTTCTAGCTGGCTAGAGGTAGAAATTACTCGTGATGGAACTGTCTACAAGCAACGTTTTGAGGATGGGGGAAAACCAGTTACAACCCTCGAAAAGATCGGCTCTGCTCCCAAGTCTAAGACAGGGACCAAGGTCACCTTCATGCCAGATCCAACCATCTTTTCAACGACAGATTTCAAATTCAATACCATTGCTGAGCGAATCAAAGAATCAGCCTTCTTGCTGAAGGACGTGACGCTGACGCTGACTGATCTCCGTAAGGAAGAAGACAACCATGTGGCCTTTCACTATGAAAATGGTGTCCAAGATTTCGTAGAGTACTTGAACGAAGATAAGGAAACTTTGACACCGGTTCTCTACTTTAGTGGCGAATCAGATGGTTTCCAGGTAGAAGTGGCCATGCAATACAATGATGGCTACTCAGATAATATCTTGTCCTTCGTTAATAATGTCCGCACCAAAGATGGGGGAACCCACGAGACAGGTCTGAAGACAGCCATTACCAAGGCTATGAACGACTATGCAAGAAAGACAGGGCTCCTCAAAGAAAAAGACAAGAATCTGGAAGGATCAGACTACCGTGAAGGTTTGTCTGCTGTTCTTTCGATCTTGGTTCCAGAAGCTCATTTGCAGTTTGAAGGACAAACCAAAGACAAATTAGGAAGTCCCTTGGCGCGTCCAGTCGTCGATAGCATTGTTTCTGATAAATTGACCTTCTTCCTCATGGAAAATGGAGAATTGGCTTCTAATCTCATTCGTAAGGCTATTAAAGCCCGGGATGCGCGTGAAGCCGCTCGGAAGGCGCGGGATGAGAGTCGAAATGGCAAGAAGAGCAAAAAGGACAAGGGACTTTTGTCTGGTAAATTGACACCAGCCCAGTCTAAAAATCCTAAGAAAAACGAACTTTATCTAGTCGAAGGAGACTCAGCCGGCGGTTCTGCCAAACAAGGACGGGATCGGAAGTTCCAAGCGATTCTTCCACTTCGTGGGAAGGTTCTTAATACTGAGAAGGCCAATATGAGTGATATCCTCAAGAACGAGGAAATCAACACCATGATCTACACCATCGGTGCTGGAGTTGGGGCAGATTTCTCTGTGGAAGACGCCAACTATGATAAGATCATTATCATGACCGATGCGGATACGGATGGTGCCCACATTCAAACCCTCCTCTTAACCTTCTTCTATCGTTATATGCGCCCTTTGGTAGAAGCAGGGCATGTCTACATTGCACTTCCTCCTCTTTATAAGATGTCGAAAGGCAAAGGCAAGAAAGAAGAAGTAGCCTATGCTTGGACAGATAGCGAATTAGAAGAGTTGCGTCGGACCTTTGGCCGTGGGGCAACCCTCCAACGATACAAAGGGTTGGGGGAAATGAATGCGGATCAGCTTTGGGAAACGACCATGAATCCAGAAACTCGTACCTTGATCCGTGTCACCATTGATGATCTAGCCCGTGCAGAACGCCGCGTTTCCGTCCTCATGGGAGATAAGGCTGCACCACGTCGTCAATGGATTGAAGATAATGTTAAGTTTACCTTGGAAGAAAATACGGTATTTTAATCACTTTCTAGTATAAAGTAAATAAGCTGGGATGTAGAAATGGTAAGGAATCGACATGAGAACTGATACAGAAATGATGAATCTGATTTTGCAGATAGCTGAGTCCTTACAAGTGGAAGCAGTGGCCTTATCCGGTTCGCGAGCCAATCCTCGGGCACCCAAAGACGAGTTTCAAGATTATGATGTGGTCTATATCGTTGATGATCTAGAAGACCTGATTTCAGATTTATCCTGGTTGGATCAGTACGGAAATCGACTCATCGAACAGCACAACCGACTGGGACATCGTCGTTTGTATCTCATGCTCTTTGATGACGGCAACCGTATCGATTTGACCCTCTGTCCCAAGGAGTATATCCAAGAGTGGGTGGACAGCGAAGCAAATTTTGAAGTTATAAAAGATGACAAAGGTTTGTTTGACTCTTACATTTCTAGTCCGAACCGCTATTGGACCGCTCCGCCTACTGAAGAGGAATTTGGAGCATCCTGCAATGAATTTTGGTGGGTATCGGCTTATGTCGTAAAGGCCATTCGAAGAAATCAGCTCATCTATGCGACCGACCACCTCTATGGCATTTGTCAGCAAGAACTTCTTAAGGTCTTAGCTTGGCAGGTGACAAGCGATAGGGGAGCAGTTGATATCGGAAAGAACTACAAGTACCTCTTCCAGTATCTATCAGATGAGCAAGAGAAGGAGTTCTCAGCTTTGCTAGATCTATCTAGTATAGAGAAGAACAGTCAATCCTTATTTGCTACCATGAATTTCTTTCATAGAGAAGCTCAAATTCTGACCCAAAAGATGGGGTTTACTTACGATAAGGAAGTGGCTGAGAAGATGATAGCTTATGCTAAAGAGAAACTTTCGAATCATTCAATGAATCTATTTTAAACTAAAAGAAGGATCCTTTGGTTGCTTGTGGTAACCGATTGCCTTTTTCTACAAAAGACTACTCAACATTCTTTGAAAGGAGTTGAACACGCCCTGAGTGCTGTGTGAAAAAGATAAATTTTCTATTTTCCTTTGCATTTTACGGGCGTTGTACCCTATATGAGTAATATTCAAAATATGTCCCTAGAGGACATCATGGGGGAGCGCTTTGGTCGCTACTCCAAATACATTATTCAAGAACGGGCTCTTCCTGATATTCGGGATGGCTTGAAACCTGTTCAACGGCGGATTCTTTATTCTATGAATAAGGACGGCAATACCCATGACAAGGGCTACCGCAAGTCTGCCAAGTCTGTCGGAAATATCATGGGGAATTTTCATCCTCATGGAGATTATTCTATTTATGATGCCATGGTCCGCATGTCTCAGGACTGGAAAAACCGCGAGATCCTTGTAGAAATGCACGGAAACAATGGTTCCATGGATGGTGATCCACCAGCGGCCATGCGTTATACCGAGGCGCGTTTGTCTGAAATCGCTGGTTATCTTTTGCAAGATATCGAAAAGAACACAGTGCCGTTTGCCTGGAACTTTGATGATACTGAAAAAGAGCCAACTGTTTTGCCGGCAGCCTTTCCAAATCTCTTGGTCAATGGGGCAACAGGGATTTCAGCTGGTTACGCGACAGATATTCCGCCACACAACCTTGCTGAAGTCATCGATGCCGTGGTCTACATGATCGACCATCCATCTGCCAAGGTAGACAAGCTCATGGAGTTTCTACCTGGACCGGATTTCCCAACTGGTGCCATTATCCAGGGACGGGATGAGATCAAGAAAGCCTATGAAACTGGTAAGGGCCGGGTGGTTGTCCGCTCTAAGACAGAGATCGAGCAGCTCAAAGGCGGTAAGCAGCAAATCGTTGTTACCGAGATCCCTTATGAGATCAACAAGGCAGTCTTGGTCAAGAAGATCGACGATGTCCGTGTTAACAACAAGGTGGCCGGTATTGCGGAAGTCCGGGATGAGTCTGACCGGGATGGTCTTCGCGTTGCCATTGAGCTTAAGAAAGACGCCAATGCCGATCTAATCTTGAACTACTTGTTCAAGTACACAGACTTGCAGGTCAACTACAACTTCAATATGGTGGCGATTGACAATTATACCCCTCGTCAAGTGGGGATTGTACCGATTCTCTCTAGCTACATTGCTCACCGTCGGGATATCATTGTCGCTCGCTCGCGCTTTGATAAGGAAAAGGCCGAACGGCGTCTCCATATCGTAGAAGGCTTGATTCGCGTCATTTCCATCCTTGATGAAGTGATTGCTTTGATCCGGGCTTCTGATAATAAGGCAGATGCCAAAGAAAACCTCAAGGTCAGCTACGATTTCACGGAAGAACAAGCTGAAGCTATCGTTACCTTGCAATTGTACCGCTTGACCAATACGGATATTGTCACCTTGGAAGAAGAGCATGCTAGTCTCAAGGAGCAAATCGCGACCTTGGCAGCCATCATTGGGGATGAACGGACTATGTTTAACCTTATGAAGAAGGAGTTGCGTGAAGTCAAGAAGCTCTTTGGGAATCAGCGTCGCAGTGAATTGCAAGACACTGCTAAAACGATCGAGATTGATACAGCCAGTCTTATTGTGGAAGAGGAAACCTTTGTCAGCGTAACCCGTGCTGGTTATATTAAACGGACCTCGCCTCGTTCTTTCAATGCCTCAACACTGGAAGAAGTCGGTAAGCGAGACGATGACGAGTTGATTTTTGTAGAGCCTGCTAAGACCACTCAGCATCTCTTACTCTTTACCAACTTGGGGAATGCCATTTATCGACCAATTCACGAATTGACAGATACCAAGTGGAAGGATATCGGAGAGCACCTCAGTCAGACCTTGACCAATTTTGAGCAAGAGGAAGAAATTCTCTTTGCGGAGATTGTGGATCAGTTTGAGGGAGTAACCTACTTTGCGGCAACTCAACAAGGACAAATCAAGCGTTTTGAACGAAAAGAATTGAGCCCATGGCGGACTTATCGTTCTAAATCGACTAAGTATGCTAAGCTAAAAGACCAAGACGACCGTATTGTAGCAGTAGCACCAGTTGTACTGGAAGATATCATGATCATTACTAAAAATGGTTATGGGTTGCGCTTCAATATTGAGGAGGTCCCCGTCGTAGGAGCCAAAGCAGCAGGGGTCAAAGCCATTAACCTCAAAGACGGAGATCAAGTTGCTGCCGCCTTTAAGTCAACGACTCCAAGCATGTACATTCTGACTCAACGAGGTAGTCTCAAACGGATGTTACAAGACGATATTCCTGTGACCAGTCGGGCTAAACGGGGACTACAGGTCTTGCGTGAGTTGAAAAATAAACCACACCGCGTCTTCAAGGCAGGTCCAGTCTTCACTGACCAGGGAGATTTTGATCTCTTTACGAGCCAAGAAGAAGTAGCAGAACAAGATCAAATTCTTCAGATCACTTCTACAACAGGTCAGGTAACAGAAGTTGATTTAACACAATTAAGCATTTCTGAAAGAACAAGCAATGGATCCTTTGTCAACTATACCATTTCGGATCAAGAAGTTTTTTCAGCTACCATCAAATAAAAGAAAGCGTCGGTCCATTCTAGGACTGACTTTCTTTGAAAATAAATTTTCTGAAAATTGAAAATTTCGCTTGAAATTCTCATGAAATGGTGTACAATAGTGTACATAGATTGAGAAACTGAATCGACCTGCATCAGATCGACAAGGAATAGAAAAAATTAAAAGGAGCACTATCATGACAGTATCACTTGATTGGGAAAACCTAGGCTTTTCATATATGAAATTACCTTATCGCTATTTGGCACATTATCGCAATGGAGCTTGGGAAAAAGGGGAATTGACAGAAGATGCGACCTTGCATTTGTCCGAATCTTCTCCGAGTTTGCATTACGGTCAGCAAGCCTTTGAAGGCTTAAAAGCCTACCGTACAAAAGATGGAAGCATCCAATTGTTCCGTCCAGATCAAAACGCCAAACGTTTGCAACGCACGGCGGATCGTTTGCTGATGCCTCAAGTACCTGTTGACATGTTTGTGGATGCTTGTAAGGCAGTGGTAAAAGCTAATGAAGAGTACGTTCCACCATATGGTACAGGTGCAACGCTTTATCTTCGTCCACTTTTGATTGGGGTTGGTGATATTATCGGTGTGCATCCAGCAGATGAGTATATCTTTACCATCTTTGCCATGCCTGTCGGTAACTACTTTAAAGGTGGTCTGGTTCCAACTAACTTCTTGATTCAAGATGAGTATGACCGTGCTGCACCACATGGTACAGGGGCTGCTAAAGTTGGTGGGAACTATGCAGCTAGTATGTTACCAGGGAAGATTGCCCATGATCGTAACTTCTCAGACGTGATTTACCTCGATCCAGCGACTCACACCAAGATTGAAGAAGTTGGTTCTGCAAACTTCTTTGGTATCACTGCTAATAACGAATTTGTGACGCCATTGAGCCCTTCTATCTTGCCATCTATTACTAAGTACTCTTTGCTTTACCTAGCAGAACACCGTCTTGGTATGACACCTATTGAAGGGGATGTCTTTATTAATGACTTGGATCGCTTTGTGGAAGCAGGAGCTTGTGGTACCGCAGCTGTGATCTCTCCAATCGGAGGTGTTCAACACGGGGATGACTTCCATGTCTTTTATTCTGAAACAGAAGTAGGTCCTATCACACGTAAACTCTACGACGAGTTGACCGGTATTCAATTTGGCGATATCGAAGCACCAGAAGGATGGATTGTCAAAGTTGATTAAAATGAAAGTGTCTGAGACTAAAAATGTCCAGGATTCAATGAGAAACATCCTTAACGAAGGACGTAGCAGCTAACGTTTCTCCTTATTCGCTTATAGGCTCAAAAGAATGCCGAATGACCTTTTCGGGGGTGGGATAAAGAAGGAATTTCTAACTAAATTCTTTCTGCCTACTCCCTTTTCTCTTGCGTCATCAAGAGAATTTTTGTAAAATAGAAAAAGTGAAAAGAGGGTTGAAATGAGTAAAAAAGATAAGAAAATTGAGATTCAAATCGTTGATAGTAAAGTAACCGTCGGAAAAGACACTTTTGATGGATTCACTTTGTCCATTGGAAAGAAAACGATTGGTGAAATTGCAGACATGGCTGGTCAATTTGCCATTATCAAAAATGGAAATGTGGATTCTCTTTACAAAAAACTTGAAAAAGCCGTTGAAATTTTAATAGAAAATTATAATTTGAATAAATAAGGGCTTGCAATCATAGTAAATCAATGGTATAATAGATCCTGTTGATTTATATGGAGAGATAGCGAAGAGGCTAAACGCGGCGGACTGTAAATCCGCTCCTTCGGGTTCGGGGGTTCGAATCCCTCTCTCTCCATTTCATTCATGGGGTATAGCCAAGCGGTAAGGCAAGGGACTTTGACTCCCTCATGCGTTGGTTCGAATCCAGCTACCCCAGTTCTTAGGTAATATCAGATGAGTGATAAAATATCTATCCAGGTATTTTATTTCTTTATAGGATGAGTCGTTAAAGATTGTAGTTGATCTCATTGCGAGTGCTTGCTTAGGAAAAATAATTATAAGTATGTCAAGTTTTAGAAAACTTGATTGTTGGAGGATTTTTTAGATGAATGAATTTGAAGATTTGCTAAACAGTGTTAGCCAAGTTGAACCAGGTGACGTTGTTACTGCTGAAGTATTGACAGTTGACGCGAACCAAGCTAACGTTGCAATCTCTGGAACTGGTGTCGAAGGTGTCTTGACTCTTCGCGAATTGACAAACGATCGTGATGCTGACATCAACGACTTGGTAAAACCAGGTGAAACACTTGAATTGCTTGTTCTTCGTCAAGTAGTTGGTAAAGATACTGATACAGTAACTTACCTTGTATCTAAAAAACGTTTGGAAGCTCGCAAAGCATGGGACAAATTGGTTGGACGTGAAGAAGAAGTTGTTACTGTTAAAGGAACTCGCGCTGTTAAAGGCGGACTTTCAGTAGAATTTGAAGGACTTCGTGGATTTATTCCAGCTTCAATGCTTGATACTCGTTTTGTACGTAACACTGAACGTTTCGTAGGTCAAGAATTTGATGCTAAAATCAAAGAAGTAGATCCAAAAGAAAACCGCTTTATCCTTTCACGTCGTGAAGTTGTTGAAGCTGAATCAGCTGCAGCACGCGCAGAAGTATTTGGTAAATTGAACGTTGGTGATGTCGTAACTGGTAAAGTTGCACGTATCACAAGCTTCGGTGCTTTCATCGACCTTGGTGGTGTTGATGGATTGGTTCACTTGACAGAATTGTCACACGAACGCAACGTATCACCTAAATCAGTTGTAACTGTTGGTGAAGAAATCCAAGTGAAAGTTCTTGACTTGAACGAAGAAGAAGGTCGTGTATCACTTTCATTGAAAGCTACAACACCTGGACCTTGGGATGGCGTTGAACAAAAATTGGCTGCTGGTGATGTTATCGAAGGAACTGTTAAACGTTTGACTGACTTCGGTGCATTCGTTGAAGTATTGCCAGGTATCGACGGACTTGTACACATCTCACAAATTTCACACAAACGTGTTGAAAATCCAAAAGATGTTCTTAAAGTTGGACAAGAAGTAACTGTTAAAGTTCTTGAAGTAAATGCTGCAGATGAACGTGTATCACTTTCTATCAAAGCTCTTGAAGAACGTCCAGCTCAAGAAGAAGGCGAAAAACAAGAAAAACGTCAATCTCGCCCACGTCGTCCAAAACAAGAAAAACGCGACTTTGATCTTCCAGAAACTCAAACTGGATTCTCAATGGCTGACTTGTTTGGCGATATCGAATTGTAATATTCAAAAAGCTTACCTCTCGGTAAGCTTTTTTTACTTGTAAAATTCTCGAGAATTTGATATACTATAACAGTTGCCACCCTTAGTGTAATGGATATCACGTAAGATTCCGGTTCTTGAGATGGGGGTTCGATTCCCTCAGGGTGGATGATTCATAACGAGGCTCCTCGGAGTCTTTTTTGCTCTTTCTTGGAGGAACATGCAATGACAGTAAAATTAATCGCCCATACCTTGATTGAGAAAGACGGGAATTATCTGCTTATCAAACGCTCGAAAATAAAGCGAGGTCTCCCTAATGTCTATCCATCTTATTGGGATATTCCAGGTGGAAGTGTAGAAGAGAATGAATTGCCCAGAGAGGCTGCTCTACGTGAGGCTATTGAGGAGGTTAATCAAAAGCTTCGGATTAATAAGATTATCCACGAAGATAGTCAATTTGATGCCAGCAAAGATACTGTCTTTACACGCCTAGTTTATGCTGGCGAGATTTTGGAAGAGCGTGATTTTATATTAGATCCAGAAGAGCATACAGACTTTAAATGGATTTCTTCTTTGAAAGACATAGAGAGCAATCTCGTTGTGCCTTATTTGCTTGAAATCCTTGCTGACAAATCCAAATAAAGCAGCTAAAAAACATCCCCTTTTAATAAGGAGATGTTTTTTTCTTAGTTTTTAGAAGCTTCTTGGAATTCAGGGTTTTTCCATGCTTCATCAATGATTGCTTGCAATTCATCAGCAGAAGCTTTCATTTTTTGTTGTTCTGCATCGTTCAATGGGATGTTCACTGGACGTACAATACCGTGTGCACCTACGATGGCAGGTTGACCGATAAAGACGTTGCTAACACCATATTGACCTTCTTGGAATACAGAAAGTGGAAGTACTGCATTTTCATCATCAAGGATTGCTTTAGTGATACGAGCAAGGGCAACAGCGATACCGTAGTATGTAGCACCTTTTTTGTTGATGATAGTGTAAGCAGCATCACGAACGCCTTCAAACAATTCGATCAATTCAGTTTCTTGAACGTTTTGAGTGTCTTTAAGGAATTCTTCAAGGTTTACACCAGCGATGTTAGCGTGTGACCATACAGCGAATTCTGAGTCTCCATGTTCACCCATGATGTAGGCGTGCACTGAACGAGCATCAACGTCCAATTTTTCAGCAAGTGCTTGACGGAAACGAGCTGAGTCAAGAGAAGTACCAGAACCGATAACGCGTTCTTTAGGGAATCCTGAGAATTTCCATGTAGAGTATGTCAAAACGTCAACTGGGTTAGCAGCTACAAGGAAGATACCGTTAAATCCTGATTCAATAACTTGTGTTACGATTGATTTGTTAATGGCAAGGTTTTTACCAACAAGATCAAGGCGAGTTTCACCTGGTTTTTGAGGAGCACCTGCAGTAATTACAACAAGGTCAGCATCCGCACAGTCAGCGTACTCAGCCGCATAGATCTTCTTAGGTGAAGTGAAGGCAAGGGCGTGGCTAAGGTCAAGCGCATCTCCGACAGCTTTTTCGTGCAATTGAGGAATTTCGATAATTCCAAGCTCTTGTGCAATTCCTTGGTTGACAAGTGCAAATGCATAAGATGAACCTACGGCACCGTCACCGACAAGGATAACTTTTTTGTGTTGTTTAGTCAAATCCATGAGTCTAAACGTCTCCTTCATTTTTTTTTGAGATAGATTCTCATACGACTTCATTCTACCACTTTTGAAAGTCTTTGTCATCTGAAACAGTATGAATCCTTGATGTAAACGTTTTTACGTTTGTGTTCCTAAGAAGAAAAATAGGCTAAAATGTGTTATAATAGTATGGTGAATTAAGTAAAGAGAGGCATTTTTTGAATGCAGGATAAGAATCTAATTGATGTGAATTTAACATCAGAAATGAAGACGAGTTTTATCGATTATGCGATGAGTGTTATCGTAGCTCGTGCCCTACCTGATGTTCGGGATGGTTTAAAACCCGTTCACCGTCGTATTTTGTATGGTATGAATGAATTGGGTGTTACGCCAGATAAACCACATAAGAAGTCAGCCCGTATCACAGGGGATGTTATGGGTAAATACCACCCACACGGGGATTACTCTATTTATGAAGCCATGGTTCGGATGGCGCAATGGTGGAGTTATCGCTACATGTTAGTGGACGGTCATGGAAACTTTGGTTCTATGGACGGTGATGGCGCCGCTGCTCAACGGTATACAGAAGCCCGTATGAGTAAGATTGCTCTTGAAATGTTGCGGGATATCAATAAAAATACAGTTGATTTCGCTGATAACTATGATGCTAGCGAGCGCGAACCTTTGGTCTTACCTGCACGTTTCCCTAACCTTCTCGTCAATGGTGCTACTGGTATTGCCGTTGGGATGGCAACCAATATTCCTCCTCACAATTTGGGAGAAACCATTGATGCAGTGAAGCTGATGATGGATAATCCGGAGGTAACGACCCGTGAACTTATGGAAGTTCTTCCTGGTCCAGATTTTCCGACAGGTGCTTTGGTCATGGGGAAATCAGGTATCCACAAAGCCTATGAAACAGGAAAAGGATCAATCGTTCTTCGTTCTCGTACAGAGATTGAAGTGACCAAGAGTGGCCGTGAACGGATTGTTGTTACTGAGTTCCCTTATATGGTCAATAAAACCAAGGTGCACGAGCACATCGTTCGCTTGGTGCAAGAAAAACGGATCGAAGGGATTACAGCTGTACGTGATGAATCAAACCGTGAAGGGGTTCGTTTTGTGATTGAGGTCCGCCGAGATGCTTCGGCTAACGTTATTTTGAACAACCTCTTTAAGATGACACAAATGCAAACCAATTTTGGATTCAATATGTTGGCGATCCAAAATGGAGTTCCAAAGGTTCTTTCTCTTCGCCAAATTTTAGGTGCTTATATTGAGCACCAGAAAGAAGTGGTGACTCGACGGACCATCTTTGATAAAGAAAAAGCGGAAGCACGTGCCCATATCTTAGAAGGTTTGCTCATCGCCTTGGATCACATCGATGAAGTGATCCGGATTATCCGCAATAGCCAGACAGACGCTGAAGCACAAGCTGAATTGATGTCTAAATTCAAGCTTTCTGAACGTCAAAGTCAAGCCATTTTGGACATGCGTCTTCGTCGTTTGACCGGTTTGGAACGAGACAAGATCCAGAGTGAATATGACGACTTGGTTGCCCTGATTGCTGATTTGGCTGATATTTTGGCTAAACCAGAGCGTGTGGCGACTATCATCAAGGAAGAATTAGAAGAAGTCAAACGCAAGTTTGGCGATGCTCGTCGAACTGAGTTGATGGTAGGGGAAGTTCTTTCTCTTGAAGATGAGGACTTGATTGAAGAAACAGATGTCTTAATTACCCTTTCTAATAAAGGATACATCAAACGTTTGGACCAAGCTGAATTTACTGCACAAAAACGTGGTGGACGTGGGGTCCAAGGAACCGGTGTGAAGGACGATGACTTTGTTCGTGAATTGGTTTCTACGAGCACCCATGATCATTTGCTCTTCTTTACCAATAAGGGGCGTGTCTATCGTCTGAAAGGTTATGAGATTCCAGAATATGGCCGGACAGCTAAAGGATTACCAATCGTCAACCTCTTAAAATTGGACGAAGGTGAATCGATTCAAACCATTATCAATGTGGAGCAAGATCGCAGTGATGAGTCTTATCTCTTCTTTACGACGCGACAAGGTGTAGTCAAGCGCACTAACGTAGCAGAATTTTCAAATATCCGTCAGAACGGTCTGAAAGCTCTGAACCTACGGGACGAGGATGAATTGATCAATGTCTTCCTTACAGATGGCAATACTGACGTCATTATCGGTACCAAATATGGATATTCAGTCCGCTTTAATGAGGCAGTAGTTCGGAATATGGGACGTTCTGCTACAGGTGTACGTGGTGTGAATCTCCGCGAAGGAGACAAGGTTGTTGGGGCTAGTGTCGTTACGGATCAAGATGAAGTATTGATCATCACTGAAAAAGGGTATGGTAAGCGGACAATGGCTAGCGAATACCCAACCAAAGGCCGTGGCGGTAAAGGAATCAAGACAGCCAATATCACAGAGAAAAATGGTCCTTTAGCTGGTCTTTTAACCGTTAAAGGAGATGAAGATCTGATGATCATTACCGATACCGGAGTTATGATCCGGACAGGTGTGGCTGACATTTCTCAAACGGGTCGTTCGACTCAGGGTGTGAAAGTCATGAGACTGGATCAGGATGCGAAAATTGTGACCTTTACAACTGTACAACCTGATGAAAAAGATGAAGAAGTAGTGGAAGAAAACGAATAGATAAGGGGACAGCATGTCACGCAAAAGAAAAAAGAAAAAGAGTTTACGTAATACTCTTATCAACATCGTTGCAACATTTTTGATTATTCTCTCGCTTCTCTTGATTTTCAATGCTCCGATCCGTAATATGATTATGGTTTGGTATACCAACCAATACCAGGTTAGCAAGGTCGATAACAAGACTATTGATAAAAACAAAGAAGTGAAGACGAGCTTTGATTTCCAACATGTCGAGTCACTCTCAACGGAAGCCGTGATCAATGCCCAATGGCAGGCTCAAAAACTTCCTGTAATTGGGGGGATTTCGATTCCTGAATTGAACATGAACCTTCCTATTTTTAAGGGACTTGAAAACGTAGCTCTTTACTATGGGGCAGGGACCATGAAGGAAAACCAAGTCATGGGACAAGGCAATTATTCTCTTGCTAGTCACCACGTATTTGGCCTAACTGGAGCAAATGCCATGTTGTTCTCACCATTAGAGAAAGCCAAGGCTGGTATGAAGATCTACATCACGGACAAAGAAAAAATCTATACTTATGTCATCTCGTCAGTTGAGACAGTGACTCCGGACCGTGTAGATGTTATTCAAGATCGTGAAGGTGTCAATGAGATCACTTTAGTGACCTGTGAGGATGCTGCAGCGACTTACCGTACGATTGTAAAAGGAAATTTGGAAACCTCTGTTGACTATGACAAGGCTCCAAAAGACATCCTGGATTCATTCAGCAAGTCTTATAATCAAATGCAACTTTAAGAAAATAAAGCCCAAGGCAGAGATGCCAGGGCTTTTTTCTATGTGGGAAGCTAGGAGAAATTCTTGTAAAATTGTAAGAGATTGGTAATATAATGTAAGGAACTTGTCATAATATTAAGGGAAAATCAGTATATAATAAAGGGGAAAGAGTATGATAAGGAGGTAGAATAGTGACAAAAGAGCGAATTTATCATCTCTTGCATCATTTCTATAATCTCTTAGTAAACGATTTTCCACGAAATGGTTTAATTACGAAAGGAATCTATGAAGTAGAGCAGGTCTACCAAGCTTTAGAGGCCATTCCTCAGAGCCAGGAGTACTTGATTCGCTGTGAAATTCAACAGTTTTTAAAAGAGCTTGAACAAGTTCAAACAGGTTACCAGATCCGCTTTAATAAAGATGAAGTCTTAGTGTTAGATGATTTGAAGGAAGAAATCGCCTGTAAATAATGCAAGGTCGTCGTTTTCTCTATTTATTACGAATTAATAAGTGAGGAGGAAATTATGTACGACATATCATTTATTGAACCATCTTTGCTTCCTAGAGAACGTTTGGTTTCTGAAGGGGTAGATAAGCTGAGTCATCAAGAATTGCTATCCATTCTCTTACGGACAGGCAATAAGCAAAAAAGCGTTTATGAGATTGCACAAGGTCTTTTGAGCTCCGTTAATAGTTTAAAGGAGTTAAGTCAATTAACCCTAGAGGAGCTACAGGAAATCTCTGGCATTGGCCGGGTGAAGGCTATCGAACTTCAGGCTGTGATTGAGTTTGGACGAAGGATTCATAAAGACGAATTGATGAGTTCTGAACAGATCATGAGCAGTCAGAAATTGGCCCATAAAATTCAACAGGAAATCGGCCATAAGAAACAGGAGCACCTGGTTGCCCTCTACTTAAATACGCAGAATGAAATTATTCATCAGCAGACCATTTTTATTGGAACCGTGAATCGAAGTATTGCGGAGCCACGTGAAATCCTGCATTATGCACTAAAACACATGGCAACCTCCATCATTTTGGCTCACAATCATCCATCTGGTGCCGTATTTCCCAGTAAAAATGATGATGAAGTAACGCATCGAGTCTTAGAGGCCTGTGAAGTGATGGGCTTAACCCTATTGGATCACTTGATTGTATCTGAAGAAAACTATTATAGTTACCGTGAAGAGACGGATTATTTGGTATAAAAAAGAGAGTGGGACAGAAATCGGTAATTCGTTAGAATTCGATTTCGTCGTCCCACCTCCGCACAGTTGAGTAGGGCTGTAAAAGCTGATGAAATCAGCGTAGTAGAGCCCACTCAACCACTGCGTCTTGCTCGACAATCCAAAAATAATTGAGAGGCTAGGACTTTTGTCCCAGCCTCTTTTCTTGTTAACGTATAAGTCTTTATTCTTCGTTTTTTCGCATGAAATAAAGGAGTGTTTGCAATTCACTGGTGAGATCGACATATTGGACGACGACATCTTTAGGGACTGTCAGATGCACTGGTGAGAAGCTGAGAATTCCCTTGACCCCAGCGTCTACCAAAAGGCTAGCCACTTCTTGAGCCTTGACGCTTGGAACAGTCAGGATGGCTGTTTGAATGCCTTCTTGTTTGAGCTTTTCTTTAATAGAGGAAATACCGTAAATAGGAATTCCGTCCTTACTTTTAGTATTAATCAGTTCATGATCGTCTAGATCAAACGCCATAACAATTTTCATCTTATTGCGTTCATGGAAGCGATAATTGAGGAGCGCACTTCCCATATTTCCAATCCCCACAATAGCGACATTGGTAATAGCATTATCATTTAAGAGATCCGCAAAGAAGTTCATCAGTTTTTTTACGTCATAACCAAATCCCCGTCTTCCTAATTCACCAAAATAAGAAAAATCTCGGCGAACGGTAGCAGAGTCAATCCCAATTGCATCAGCAATTTGCTTGGAATTGGCGCGCTCTATTTTTTCAGAGTTAAAGCGTTTAAAAATGCGGTAGTAGAGCGATAAGCGTTTTGCTGTTGCGCGTGGAATTGGAGTATTTTTATCATGTTTCACAATATCACAACCTTTCCCTCTTATTGTATAGGAAGATTGTGAAAAAATCAACTATCTAGAGCGGTTTTTCAAAAATATTTTTGTCTAAAGAAAAAGCTGATGGCGATGGAGAGTTCCATCAACATCAGCTTAGTTTTCAGCTTGCTCTACCTTTTTCAAAAAAGCATAGAGTCCTTCGACTCGTCCTGTATAGGGGAGTTTTTCTCCCTTGTATTCAATGGATACGATTGAGTAAGAGTCAGGCAGGGTTACACAGCCTGAAAAATCTAGGATGCAGGCTGCAAGGTCAGGATAAGTAGTCGTTCGTTCTACTTGGTAAGCGTCGATATAAGTTAAGGTTACCATATTAAACCTCAGTTTTGTTGAAAATTTCTCTTTCGACAAGACTATCCATTAGGAAATAGAATTTTTGTTGGATAATGTCATTTTCTGGATTTTTAAAGATATTAACCAGGCGAAGCCCAGACTTGTCTGTAATATTGATCTTAAAACCTGTCAAATCTTTATTGAAAATAATTTTAAGTAGGAAGCCTTCGCCGCTATTTGGAACGGCTTCGAGCAAACGATTTAACTCGTAATTTCCAACTTTTGTAACAGCGAATGTATTGTCACGTAAGGTATATTTTTTAACATTTGGGTGTAGACTATAGGTATATTTGCAGTCTTTCAATGAAACACTTGTTTCAAAAGCCATATTGTTCTCCTATAATAAAATTTCTTTAAGTTTTGTGAGGAAGTCTTGGACCTCCTCTATGGTATTGAGTTCTGAAAAACTAATTCGAAGGGATTCTTTTAGGCGTGAGCTATCTTTTCCATAGAGCGCCTCAAGGACATGGCTGGGTTGAACTGTACCAGCGGTACAAGCAGAACCTGTAGAGACAGAAATTCCAGCAAGATCGAGTCGCATCAGTAAAACGTCATTTTGGAAACCCGGAAAGCCAAGGTTCCAAACAAATGGAAGATGATCGTCATTCGCATTTACGTAGTAGTCGTAGGCTGCTAAACCATTGACTAGCTCTTGGCCGAGTTTTTGAACCTGGTTGAAATTTTCTTCTTGATGAAGTGTAGCTTGCTGAAGCGCGGTTGCCATCCCGACAATAGAAATAAGATTTTCCGTGCTGGCTCTCATCTTACTTTCCTGATCCCCACCATGGATGAGATTATCAAAATCTGGGACGGCTGCATAAAGGAAGCCGACTCCCTTTGGTCCGTGGAATTTGTGGGCAGAAGCACTGAGAAAATCAATTCCCAACTCTTCGGGATAGACAGGGACCTTTCCGATTGCTTGGACCGCATCAACGTGAAAGGCAGCTGGATGATCTTTTAAGAATTCTCCGATTTTTTTAATCGGTAGAAGATCGCCTGTCTCGTTATTGGCAAACATGGTAGAGACAAGAATGGTATCCGGTCTAAGTGCAGCCTTGATATCACTAGCCTGAATGCGTCCATCTCTTGGTTGGACGATCGTAACTTCAAATCCGAAACGTTCTACAAGGTATTCGATGGGTTCGAGAACCGCATGGTGTTCCAAAGCGGTCGTAATGATGTGTTTGCCATCTGCTTGGTGTTTCAAGCAGTAGCCTTTTATAACGGTATTATTACTTTCTGATCCACCTGAAGTGAAGAAAATACGATTTGGAAGAGTATGGAGAGACTGAGCAATCTGCTCGCGAGATTCTCGGAGGAGTTTACTAGCCATCCGTCCATGAGCATGAAGGCTCGATGGATTTCCAAAAGTGGTCTTCATAGTTTCAGACATTTTATCAATGACTTCAGGTAGAAGGGGAGTTGTTGCGGCATTATCAAAATATATCACATTAAGACCTTATTTCTTGTGGTAGGCAAATAGAGGACTGACAGGTTTTCTTTCTTGAATGCGAACAATAGCTTCAGCGATCAGTTCGCTAGCTGTCAGATAGTTAATATTTTTTGGTGTTGGTCCATTTGGAGCAACAGAATCGGTTACTAAGATTTCTTTGATCGGAGCTTGGTCTAATAATTCAACAGCTCCTTTTACAAATAAACCATGGCTTGATACAGCATAAATTTCAGTAGCACCTTCGCGTTCGACGATTTTCGCAGCTTCTGAGAATGTCTTACCAGTATTGAGGATATCGTCAATCAAGATCGCTTTCTTATCTTTGACATCCCCGATAATATAGCCATAATCACGGTTTGCATCATCTTGCTCGTAATCAATGATCGCAATCGGTGCATCAAGATATTCAGCTAAACTACGAGCCCGTTTAACACCTGAGTTTTTAGGGCTGACGACTACAACATCAGGACCAGTTAGACCTTTGTTGATGTAGTGCTCTGCAAAAAGTGGAATGGTAAAGAGGTTATCTACGGCAATATCGAAGAAACCTTGAACTTGCACTGCATGGAGATCCAGTGTGACGACGCGATCCACCCCAGCTTTGACCAACATGTTTGCGACGAGTTTAGCAGTGATTGGTTCACGAGGAGCAGCAGTCCGGTCTTGGCGGGCATAACCGAAGTAAGGCATGACCACATTGACAGTATTTGCGCTGGCCCGTTGGCAAGCATCTACCATAATTAACAGTTCCATCAAGTGATTGTTGACAGGGAAACTGGTTGATTGAATGATATAAATATCATATCCACGAACACTTTCCTCAATATTGACTTGGATTTCACCATCTGAAAATTGACGGGATGAAATTTTCCCAAGTGGAACCCCAGCATGATCCGCGATTTTTTGCGCAATCTCTGGATTTGAATTGAGAGAGAAGAGCTTCATATTTTTTTTATCTGACATGTGATTCCAACCTCATTTAGATTTTTGATCTTAGCACTATTTTAGCAAAAATTTGCGATAATTTCAGCTATTTTACAATCTTTCAGCCAATCTGGCGATTTTATTTTTTGCTGCTTTGTAGACGATTCCATGCTCTTTGATGAACTGATGGAAATTTTCTTCCTGTTCAGCAGTTTCGACCTCGATTTCTAATTCATAATCTTCAGTGTCTAGATAGAGACTGTGGTCTAGTGCCACCAAGCCTGCAGCTGTTTCTTTTTCGAAGCGTTCTGTTGTAAGGCTTCCCCAGACAGCGAGATGCTCAACGGGGATTTCTTTAGAGATCAAGAGGTTTTTGATTTCTCCGTCAGGAAACTGTTGGTGTTGAAGGATCGCGTCAGTTTCTTCTGGGCTGAGGTTTTGATTGTACTCGAAATGGCCAACTGCTTCAGGAACCTTGAGAGTCAATTCAGCCTGATCTGTGAAAGTACGCACCCGCAAAGCCATTTTTTCCTTACGCATGAGCTGGTCGGGGGTATCGATATAGTGATTGGTTTGGACAACCAATTCTGTATCAGCAAAAAGTGGAAGGAGGGATTGGTATTCCTCCTTGTCTAGCAAGGTTTTGTATTCAATTTCTAAATGGTTCATTTTGTAGTCCTTTGCTTTTTTTCGAAAGCGATTCATGATATAATAAGAGATGTGTTTATTGTATACAAAAATGGTTCAGATTACAAGGTGGTAGGATGGCAATTGATTGGGAAAACTTCTTAGACCCCTATATCCAAGCAGTTGGAGAGTTGAAAATTAAACTGCGTGGGATTCGTAAGCAATATCGTAAGCAACAAAAACATTCTCCAATTGAGTTTGTCACAGGGCGGGTTAAGCCGATTGAAAGCATCCGTGAAAAGATGATCCGAAGAAATATTTCTGAAGAAAATCTGGCTCAGGATATGCAAGATATTGCTGGTCTTCGCATCATGGTCCAGTTTGTGGATGACGTCGAAGAGATCCTAGAGGTTCTGAGACAACGGCAGGATATGCGCGTGGTCCAAGAGCGAGATTACATCCGCCACAAGAAATCAAGTGGCTACCGGAGTTACCACGTTGTGGTCGAGTACCCGGTCGATACCATTGATGGAAATGAAACGATCTTAGCAGAGATTCAAATTCGGACCTTGTCCATGAATTTTTGGGCAACCATTGAACACTCGCTTAATTATAAATATAAAGGAGACTTTCCAGACGAGATCAAAAAACGCTTAGAGACGACAGCAAACCTGGCCTATCTCTTGGATGAAGAGATGGGGGCAATTCGGGATGCGATTCAGGAGGCTCAAGCCCTGTTTGATCCACTTCATCGTAAGTTAAATGATGGCGTTGGAAATAGTGATGACACAGATGAAGACTACAGGTAAAAAAGTATCCATTATTCGCAATCGCAAGCGTCAAAGTGAAGAGGTTTTTCAGCAATTGCGCTATAAACTTCGGAAAAATAATTTTATTTTAACGGAGAAGCATCCGGATATTGTGATTTCCATTGGTGGAGATGGGATGTTGCTATCAGCCTTTCACAAGTATGAACACCAGTTGGATCGGGTACGATTTGTTGGCGTCCATACCGGACACTTAGGATTCTATACGGATTACTTAGACAGTGAAATTGATAAGCTGGTTGAGAACTTAAAATATGATACTGGAGCTAAGGTTTCCTACCCCATTTTGAATGTCAAGATCACTTTTGACAATGGGGAAACCCGTACCATGAGAGCCTTGAATGAAGCAACAATCAAGAGAAGCGACCGGACCATGGTTGCCGATCTTACCATCAATGGAGTTGATTTTGAGCGCTTTAGAGGAGACGGGATTACTGTTTCGACTCCGACAGGAAGTACGGCCTACAACAAATCCTTGGGAGGAGCAGTCCTTCACCCAACTATTGAGGCGCTGCAGATTGCGGAAATTGCCAGTCTCAACAACCGTGTTTATCGTACCTTGGGTTCTTCTGTTATTGTCCCTAAGAAGGATAAGATCG
>CAUCUH010000004.1:0-26614 GCA_958445905.1 uncultured Streptococcus sp. | reverse complement strand
CGATGTGGTAGGAGATGAAGCGCGTGTCTTGACACTGGCTGCTAGTCTTGAAACTTTTTCAGAACATCCCCTTGCGCAAGCGGTCTTATCACGAGCAGAAGAAAAAGGTTTGGTGCTATCCCCTGTGGAAAACTTCCAAGCGATCGAAGGAAAAGGAGTCCAAGGTCAGATCGATCAGCAGTTGGTGACCTTGGGAAATGGCAAACTCCATGATGGGACAGCGATGGATCCGGAGCTTGAAAAACGGATGGAAGATTTGCAAAAACAGGCCAAGACTGTCATCAGTTTGGCTGTGGACGGTCAAGTGATTGGCTTGATTGCCATTCAGGATGCTCCAAAGGCCAGCTCAAAAGAAGCTATCCGTAAGCTCAAAGAACGGGGCTTAAAGACTGTTATGTTAACGGGGGATAACGAACGGGTAGCCCAGGCCATTGCCGATCAAGTAGGAATTGATACCGTCATTGCTGATGTCCTGCCTCAAGAAAAAGCCAGCGCCATCCAAAAACTGCAAGAAAGCAGTAAGGTAGCCTTTGTTGGAGATGGGATCAATGATGCTCCAGCTCTTTCGATTGCAGATGTCGGAATTGCCATGGGATCTGGTACGGATATTGCGATCGAGTCTGGTGGCATCGTGCTCACGCAAAATGATTTGCTTGGCGTTGTTCGTGCCTTTGATATGAGTCAAAAGACCTTCCGACGCATCTTGCTCAATCTTTTCTGGGCCTTTATCTACAATGTCATTGGGATTCCAATTGCTGCCGGAGTCTTTGCAGGCCTAGGATTGACCCTCAATCCAGAACTAGCAGGTCTTGCCATGGCCTTCAGTTCCGTATCTGTTTTGACTAGCTCGCTACTCCTCAATGTCGCGAAGATTGATTAATGAAAATAAGAAGTGGTACAGAATTCTGTATCACTCTTTTTCTCTTTTTCCTAGAACGACAAGGAAAAG
Organism: uncultured Streptococcus sp.; assembly: GCA_958445905.1. Classification (GTDB taxonomy): domain Bacteria; phylum Bacillota; class Bacilli; order Lactobacillales; family Streptococcaceae; genus Streptococcus. The sequence continues at coordinate 25,665 of CAUCUH010000004.1, read as the reverse complement.
GGATGGGTATAAAACTATGGTAAAATACCCTATTGTAGGATAGTTTGTGAAAATTTCTCAAAAAGAGCATCTGTTATGGAATAGGGATTGAGCATCTCTGAGCAGATCCTTATACATGTGAATCTCTTTGTGATAAATTAATACTGTAATCGTTTTGTAAATCGTTTTCATGAGAAAAGTCAGAAAAAACTCATTTTCAAGGCGAGATGATCGCAAAGATGAAGTAGAAGCGCTATGCTGCATTTTAAGGGATCAAAATAGAATTAAAGGAGAGTTAGAATGACTCAAGGGAAAATTACTGCATCTGCAGCAATGCTTAACGTATTGAAAACATGGGGCGTAGATACGATCTACGGTATCCCATCTGGAACACTTAGCTCACTTATGGACGCTTTGGCTGAAGACAAAGATATCCGTTTCTTGCAAGTTCGTCACGAAGAAACTGGTGCTCTTGCAGCGGTTATGCAAGCTAAATTTGGTGGCTCTATCGGGGTTGCAGTTGGTTCAGGTGGACCTGGTGCGACTCACTTGATCAATGGTGTTTACGATGCAGCTATGGATAACACTCCATTCCTTGCTATCCTTGGATCACGTCCAGTTAACGAATTGAACTTGGATGCCTTCCAAGAATTGAACCAAAACCCAATGTACAACGGTATCGCTGTTTACAACAAACGTGTAGCTTACGCAGAACAATTACCAAAAGTAATCGACGAAGCTTGCCGTGCTGCCGTTTCTAAAAAAGGTCCAGCTGTCGTTGAAATTCCAGTAAACTTTGGTTTCCAAGAAATCGACGAAAACTCTTACTACGGATCAGGTTCTTATGAACGTCACTTTATCGCTCCTGCCTTGAACGAAGTGGAAATCGATAAAGCAGTTGAAATTTTGAACAATGCTGAACGCCCAGTGATCTACGCTGGTTTCGGTGGAGTTGGTGCGGGTGATGTGATCACTGAATTGTCTCGTAAAATTAAAGCACCAATCATTACAACTGGTAAAAACTTTGAAGCCTTCGAATGGGACTACGAAGGGTTGACAGGTTCTGCTTACCGTGTTGGTTGGAAACCAGCCAACGAAGTAGTCTTCGAAGCAGACACTGTTCTCTTCCTTGGTTCAAACTTCCCATTTGCTGAAGTATACGAAGCCTTCAAGAACACTGAAAAATTCATCCAAGTGGATATCGACCCTTACAAACTTGGTAAACGCCATGCCCTAGACGCTTCAATCCTTGGGGATGCAGGTCAAGCAGCCAAAGCAATCCTTGATAAAGTGAATCCAGTTGAGTCTACTCCATGGTGGCGTGCAAACGTGAAGAACAACCAAAACTGGCGTGATTACATGAACAAACTCGAAGGTAAAACTGAGGGTGAATTGCAATTGTATCAAGTTTACAATGCCATCAACAAACATGCTGATCAAGACGCTATCTACTCAATCGACGTAGGTGACACTACCCAAACATCTACTCGTCACCTTCACATGACACCTAAGAACATGTGGCGTACATCTCCACTCTTTGCGACAATGGGTATTGCCCTTCCTGGTGGTATCGCTGCTAAGAAAGACAATCCAGATCGCCAAGTATGGAACATCATGGGTGATGGTGCATTCAACATGTGCTACCCAGACGTTATCACAAACGTTCAATACGACCTTCCAGTTATCAACGTTGTCTTCTCAAATGGTAAATATGCCTTCATCAAGGACAAATACGAAGACACAAACAAACACTTGTTTGGTTGTGACTTCCCTAATGCTGACTATGCGAAAATCGCTGAAGCTCAAGGAGCTATTGGATTTACAGTTGACCGTATCGAAGACATCGACGCAGTCGTTGCTGAAGCTGTTAAATTGAACAAAGAAGGTAAGACAGTTGTCATCGATGCTCGCATCACGCAACACCGTCCACTTCCAGTAGAAGTTCTTGAGTTGGATCCAAAACAACACTCAGAAGAAGCGATCAAAGCCTTCAAAGAAAAATACGAAGCTGAAGAGCTTGTACCATTCCGCCTCTTCTTGGAAGAAGAAGGATTGCAATCACGCGCAATCAAATAATTCCTCTCGTGGAAAATCAAATGTAAACTGCGTTATCTTCACCTTGCCGTACTCCAGTACTGTCTGCGGTTCGATGCCTTGTTTATTCTTTGATTTTCTTAGAGCAGAACTTAAAAAGATCGGAGCAATCCGGTCTTTTTGTGGAGGATAAGAAATGAATTTAAATCAATTAGATATTATCGTTTCAGATGTTACCCAAGTTTGTGCTAGCTTGGAGCGTATTTTGGATAAAAAAGCCGATTATGTTGACGACAGTTTTGCTCAGTTCACGATTGGCAGTCACTGTCTCATGTTGTCTCAAAATCATTTGGTTCCTTTGGAAAACTTTCAGTCAGGAATCATTCTTCATATCGAGGTTGAGGATGTAGACCAGAACTACAAACGGTTGAAAGAACTTGGTATCCAGGTTTTAAACGGTCCAGTTGTAACCGATTGGGGAACCGAAAGCCTGCTAGTTAAAGGCCCAGCTGGTTTAGTGATTGATTTTTATCGTATGAAATAGGACGCGTGATCATTTAACGTCAACCTTAGCTATTCTTAAAACAGAATTTGAGAAAATGAACTATTTAAAAGATCGGAGTCATCCGGTCTTTTTATGTTCCCAAGTGTAGGAGTTACCTTAGAATAGGTTCAGTTTTTCATAGGATCTTGTAGGATTTTTTGGAAAGAGAAGGGTATAATGGAACTATCAAATCAAGTGAGGTGGGGAGATGACCGACAAACTTCAATTTCCAGATGGTTTCCTTTGGGGTGGAGCGACGGCTGCTAACCAGTGTGAGGGAGCTTATACTGAAGACGGCCGTGGCTTGGCCAATGTGGATGTGGTGCCGATTGGGCCTGATCGTCACGCCATTATTACGGGTAAGAGAAAAATGTTCGATTTTGAAGAGGGTTATTTTTATCCGGCTAAAGATGGCATTGATATGTACCATCGCTACAAGGAAGACATTGCACTCTTTGGTGAAATGGGCTTTAAAACCTATCGCTTGTCCATTGCTTGGTCTCGGATCTTCCCACAAGGAGATGAACTAGAGCCGAATGAAGCAGGTCTACAGTTCTATGAAGACCTCTTTAAGGAGTGCCACAAGTATGGCATTGAACCCTTGGTGACCATTACCCACTTTGACTGTCCCATGCATTTGATTACCGAGTATGGAGGTTGGCGTAGTCGTAAGATGTTGGAATGTTATGAACGACTCTGCCGGACCCTCTTCACTCGCTACAAGTGCTTGGTCAAATACTGGCTAACCTTTAATGAGATCAATATGATCCTTCATGCGCCTTTTATGGGAGCAGGTCTCTGCTTTGAAGAAGGGGAGAATGAGGAGCAGGTCAAATACCAGGCGACTCACCATGAGTTGGTCGCTTCAGCCATTGCTACCAAGCTAGCCCATGAGATTGATCCCAACAATAAGGTGGGCTGTATGTTGGCAGCTGGGCAAAACTATCCGCATACCTGTGCTCCGAGAGATGTCTGGGCTGGTTTAGAAGAAGACCGCAAGAACTATTTCTTTATCGATGTGCAAGCGCGTGGGGAATACCCTAACTATGCCAGGAAAGAGTGGGAGCATCAGGGAATTACAGTCGAGATGACGGAACAGGACCTGCAATTGTTGAAAGACCATACAGTGGACTTTATTTCCTTCTCCTACTATGCCAGTCGGGTCGCCTCAGGGGATCCAGCTGAAAGGGAGAAGACAGCGAGCAATATCTTTGCCTCTCTGAAGAACCCCTACCTAGAAAGCTCAGAATGGGGTTGGCAGATTGACCCTCTTGGGCTCCGCATTACGCTGAACATCATCTGGGATCGTTATCAAAAACCTCTGTTTATCGTAGAAAATGGACTAGGCGCCGTTGATACCCCAAATGAAGCCGGGGAGATTGAAGATGACTACCGGATTGATTACCTCGCAGCCCACATCAAAGCCATGCGGGAGGCCATCAACGAAGATGGTGTTGTCCTCTGGGGCTATACAACTTGGGGATGTATTGATTTGGTCTCTGCCGGGACAGGAGAAATGAAGAAGCGCTACGGCTTTATCTATGTCGACCGGGACAACGAAGGTAAGGGAAGCTTGGATCGCTCCCGTAAGAAATCCTTCTATTGGTACAAAGAAGTCATTGCGACCAATGGGTCTTCTGTAGAATAAAAGTTTTCGGTACTTGCTGGCCGACTCTCTCCTATAAACGAAAAAGCTTAGAATCCCACTCACAAGCTGGGTTCCTAAGCTTTTTGTATGTAGTTTAGCCAAGTCCTTACGGATTTACTGGTCGTAATCTAAGACATTGTTCTCGATGACAAACTTAGATTCAGCGGAAATGTTGGCTGCTCCTAGTTGCAACTGTGAACTTCCGTCTGGCTTCATGATGTGCCACTGACCGTCCTTGTGGGCAAAGATAGCCTGAAATGTGACGTTGTCACTCTTGTCTCGAATAGGTAGAACAAATGCTTGATCAGTATTCTCTAAGAGAATCTCTTCTTTTTTTTCAAAGTTATAGATATAAAATTGCCCAGTTCTTTGTCCCAAACCATGGAGTTCATCGACTTTTTGCCAATTCTCAAACTTATTCCGAACAAGGGATTCATTATAAATCTTGTTGAAGGTTTCGTTCCGTTTCTTCGTTTCTTCCTCGTCTAGTGTTTTCTGAAACTCTGCAACCTTTTTAGTCGTTTGAATGGTTTGTCTGTTTTGCTCCCTGATTTGCTGGCGGTGGATGACTCGCATCATTCTTGCAGCAACGCCCAGGATGACAAGGATGGATACAAGACTGATTTTAGTTTTAGCATTATTTTTCATAGATGAGTCTCCCTATTGTGTCATTGGTCCTATTATACCCTTTGAAAGAAAGGATCGTCAAGTTCATCTTGTGATGACCTAACATGCAGATCTACCTGGGGACAATAGAATTTTATCAGATTTTCATTGACGAAGGTCCCTTTATTTGATAGGCTAGAGAAATAGAAATGATTTGGAGTTTAAATGAAAAAGGAGCGAGGCAAGTGACACGGATTTTATTAATCGAGGATAATAATGATATCCAAGAAATTTTATACAGTCTCTTAAGTGAAGATCATGAGGTCCTTCAGGCTTTTTCAGGTACAGAAGGGCTGCGGCTCTTCCAGCAAGAAGCTGTTGATTTGGTCCTTCTGGATATCATGCTTCCAGGGAAAAATGGGGACCAGGTCCTTGAGGAGATCCGTTTGCACAGTCAGACACCGGTTATCATGATGACGGCTCTTGGAGACAAACACCTCATTAGCCAGTATCTCCTTGCAGGTGCCAATGATTATATTGTCAAGCCCTTTAATCTGGACGAAGTGGCGGCTCGGGTGACGGTGCAGTTGAGAAATCAACCGACGGTAGCACAGGAAGCTCAATCGTCGCAAAAGCTCTCCTTTAAAAATCTGATCCTGAATCCAGAAACTTTTGAATTGGAGTCCGGAGAACAGACGCTTCGCTTGGGCAAAAAAGAATTTCAAATTTTTGAGACCTTGCTGGCGCATCCAAGGAAGATTTTCACCAAGGAAGAATTGTATGAGGCGGTCTGGGAAGAAGTCTATCTGCCTGGTGACAATACCCTCAATGCCCAACTGAGCAATCTCCGAAAGAAAATTGCCCAGCTTGATCCAGATGAGGACTATATTGAAACGGTCTGGGGCTTGGGTGTTCGCTTGAAAGGAGACAAGTAATGTGGGTTTTAGTTCTAATTCTTGTCGTCCTTGTCCTTCTCTTGGGCTTGGGTTATGCTCGCTTGCTTTCTGCCTTAAGGGATTTGCAGGAGCAGATTCAAAAGAAGCTTCAAAGCGGGAGTGGGGTACGGCTGACCTCTCAGGTCTCAAAAAAAGAATTGGTCGCCTTGACCAAGCAGGTCAGTGATCTCTTTGACCAGATCGAGCGGACCAATCGGATTGCCTTTCAAGAGAAAAAGACCTTGGATATGGCCATCAGTAATATTGCTCACGATATCCGGACGCCTTTGACCATTGCATCAGGCTATACCCAACAAATCATCAAAGGAGGGACGCAGGAAGAGGAAAAGCTGAAGAAAATTGCTTCCAATCTTCAAGTCGTCTCAAAACGCCTGGAATCTCTCTTGGAATACAGACGCTTGATGGAGGGAGCTATTCAGCCTCGGATTTCAGACGTTAATCTCAGCCAAGTCCTGACCCAGCAGTTGTTCCAGTATTATGATAGCTTGTCTGAGGCGGGGATTACCTTAGAGGTAGAGCTAGAAGAGCATCTTCATTATGCTACGGATCCAGAGCTCTGGGAGCGCCTCTTGCAAAATATGCTCAGCAATGTCCTCAAACATGGAAAGGAGCAGGCGCGTTTGACCTTGATGTCGGATGCAGACACGATTCGGGTCGAGCTGCGCAATATTGTGCAACAACCGATTCAGCATTTAGACCAATTGGCTAGTCGCTTCTACTCAGAAAATCTATCGGATACAGAAGAGTCATCTGGCTTGGGTCTCTATATCATTCAAAATTTTGTAGAGATCTTAGGCGGGGACTTACAACTGGCAACGGAGGCAGACTGGTTTATTTTGACCATTACACTAAGAAAAAAGGCTTGAGCATTGCTCAAGCCTTTTTGTTATAAATCTTTGTGTTTAAAAGTAGCCAGTCCTAGGAAGCCGAAAACAAGGATGAATCCAAGGGCAATCGAGAGAGTGTTGTTCGTTGCTGTCGTACTTTGGACCATGGAATATTGGAATTCCAAGTTTAGATAGTGGAGAATGTCAATATCTTTAAAGAAAAGTGCAGGCAGGCTTAAGAGGATATTTCCAATGAAGTAGCCAACGAAGGCTAGGGTGATGGATTGGCTAGCGTAGAGGAGGAAGGAAATGATGCTGACCCAAGCCAAGGTGGAGAGGAACTGAATCAGCACGGTCAGTCCAAAATGAGCCAAGAAGTGTTCTGGCATGGTGCCAAGTCCATTGTAGAGGGTCGCGATCAAGAAGACGAGACCATAAGAAACAAGAAATTGAAAGAGAGCAATGGTCAGGACAACGGCGCTTTTGGCAAAGTAGTAGCTGGTACGCGAAACACCATAGGCCAGGCTATTCTTGTATAAGTTTTGCGTTAAGTCTGTTCCCAGGACCAAGGTGATGACAATAATGGTAAAGAGGATAGTCACACTGATGCTGGAAGAGTAGTTGGTCAAAGCTTTAAAGCCTGTCCAAACTTCGGTCGCTTGGGGCAATTTGGATTCCGTATTGACGCCGACGTGGCCAGTAGCTCCAAAGATGACTCCAGACAGGATGTTGAGAACGAGAATGGCTTCTGTAATCCAAAAACCTTTGGAGCGAAAAAGTCTGTAAAAATCTGCTTGAATGGTATGCAACATGATAAATCTCCTAAATGAAATATGTGGGATAGGTAATAGAGGAAGACGGTGATTGGACTAGTCTACCAAGTCCGTAAAGAATTTTTCCAGATCTTGGCGGGCATAGTAGATTTCGTCCACATCAATATCCGCTTGAACGAGGGCTTTGACAATGACTTTAATATCATGAGTCTGTCCGAAGATATGGATTTCTCCATCCTTATCGATGACCTTGATACGGTGATGGAGTTGATCCTGAATCAGTTGACTCGCAAGGGCTAGCTGGCTAGTCTTGAGGATGATGTAATCTTCTCCTTGCTCTTCGAATTCAGCCTTGCTAATTTCTTTGATCAGGCGTCCTTGGTCGACAATACCAAAGCGGTTGGCAACCAGATAAAGTTCAGAGAGGATGTGACTGGAAATGAGGATGGTCATGCCGAGTTCATCGTTGAGGCGCTTGATCATCTGACGGAATTCCTTGATTCCGACAGGATCGAGACCATTGATGGGTTCGTCTAGAATGAGGAAGTCGGGCTTGGCAATGAGCGCAATTGCAATTCCCAACCGTTGTTTCATCCCCAGTGAAAAATCGCGGAATTTCTTCTTACCCGTATTATTCAGGCCAACATAGTTCAAGGTTTCTTTGATGACCTGGTCGGGATTGGGAATATGGCGAGCCTTGCAATAGTAGACCAGGTTTTGATAGGCGGTCATATGCTTGTGAGCCACGGGACTCTCGATGACAGATCCAACCCGTTTCAAGGCTTGGGTCCACTGGGAGCGATTTGTAGAAGCAAAGAGAGAGACGCTTCCGTCAGTTTCTTGAATCAGCTGGGTGATGATCTTGATGAGGGTGGTTTTCCCAGCCCCGTTCTTACCGATCAGGCCATAAACGTCGCCTTTGCGAATGGTGAGATTCACATCATTTAAGGCGTATTGTTGACCAAATTTTTTACTCAAATGGGAAATTTCTAATACTTTTTCCATGGTTTTCTCCTTCGTCCAAATGACTAGTTGTTTTCTTTACACTCTTAGTATACAGCTTGCTTTTCAAATAACTATCAAGCAATTCTCAAATATTTCTAAAAAAACGACTAACCTTTTAAAAGTTAGTCGTTACTTGTAGTTTTAAGTTTTCTAGAGGCTTTCCTTAAGTGAGGATGGACGTCAGCGAACTTCAAAGAAGTTCCATGACTTAGTTTTGAACCTAAAGTTTCAAAACTCTCGAGTCCTTGAAATATCACTATTTCAAGGACTTTTCTCACGGCGGAAAGCCTCAAGGTATTCATGAGTAACTTTAGAAAATAAACATTTCTTTAAATTTCTTGATTTTTTAAGTTATGTAACATGAAAAATACTTTATCTACATTAAGAGGAACTGTTTTTTAAGCTAGCTTCTTCATTTTTAAATTCACCAACAAACTCCTTGATGGCTTGCGCGAGTTCATAGGGTTTCTCGGTATTGAGTAGATGACCTCCGTCTGCGATTTCTTGATAGTGGCCTTTTGGCAGGAGCTTGGCCAATTTTTTAGAAGAAGATTGATTGGCCCAATCTCTGCTACCACAAACAACCAAGCTAGGGAGAGGGCAAGCTTTAACGGTATCGGTTAAATTCATCCCTTTTAATTCGGTCAAGATTTGAAGCATCTGTTGTTTATTGGCATCTTGCTTTTCAAAGACATGCTTGGGAAGTAGACGAAAGAGAAGGATCTGGAGCCGATAGAGGGGATTGGTGTTGAGTTTGTATTGAGTTCCCGCAAGGACCAAGCCCTTGAGTTGCGGGAAGTCTTGTCTGGAGAGATCAAGAGCGAGCACGCCACCTAGTGAGAGTCCTACCAGAATAAAGGGTTCGCTTTCTTGCTGGAGGCGCTCCGTCAACCTTTCTTTGACTTCCTGATAGCTTTCTTTTGGATGGGAGAAAATATCAAAAGTTTTGGAGTGCAAGGGTGAAAGTGCAAATTGGACTCCTTGCCAAGAGAGGACATCTTGCCCTAGTCCATGTAAAAAAATCAGTTTCATCAGGAATCCTTTCTTTGAAAATCGAGTTCGTAGAGACCACGAAGAGCATTGCAGGCATAGACTCTGTCAGCAAGTTCTAAATCGTTCAGCGTCAAGAGTTTTTCTTCCACCTGCTGGGTCTCAAGAAGATGGCGCCGGTAGATGCCATCGAGTAAGGGGAGGTGAGCTGGTGGGGTATAGAGTTGTCCCTCTATCTCCAGCACCAGATTGCCAATCGTCGTCTCCAGTAAGGTTCCATCTGGCAGATGGAAAATTTGCTCGTGATTTGACTGGCTGAGATGGTCTCTCTGACTCGTTTTGAAATAAGTAAATGGCGTCGCTAAATCAAGCTTCTGCTCGATCAGTTGGGCCTGTAGATAGCTAGCTGGCAAGTCTGTCAGCTCCGTGATTACTAGGTGAAAGGTCCCGTTTTTGTGCAAGGCGATCCGACAACGATAGTCAAGGTTGGACTCCAAACGAGCAAGCTCTTCTTGAAGTTCTTTCAGAAGTTTGGGTTCATCATAAGGATAGGCAAAGTAGCGACTAGCCTCTCTCAAACGGGTTAGGTGTTGCTCCAGGAAGGTCAGCTCTCCTTTGTGGATGCGGCCAGTCGTCAAAAGCTCAAAGCGAGGCTCTTGACGGTAGAGAACAGCAGACTTTTGCTTGGTTTCCTGGTATTCACTTTCCCATTTACTGTCCCAAGTGATGCCTCCTCCCACACCATAGATGGCTTGATTACCTTGCATTTGAAGGGTCCGGATGGCTACATTAAAAATCCGTTTCCCTTTTGGAAGAAGGATGCCGATCGTTCCACAGTAGATACCTCGAGGAGCCTTCTCTGTCTTGTGGATGATTTCCATAGTGGAGATCTTCGGTGCTCCTGTAATCGAGCCACAAGGAAAGAGAGCTCGGAAGGTTTGGACCAGGTCGACTTCGGGGCGTAAGCGGCTTTCAATGGTCGAGGTCATCTGCCAAACGGTGGAGTATTGCTCGACTTGGCAAAGACGGGTTACCTGCTCACTTCCAATCTCCGAAATCCGGTTCATGTCATTGCGGAGGAGGTCGACGATCATCATGTTTTCTGCTCGATTTTTCGGATCAGCTTTTAGCCAAGCAGACTCTTGAAGATCCTCTTGGTTTGTGAGACCACGACGCGTCGTTCCCTTCATAGGGCGCGTGGTCAGTAGCCGATCGTCTTGCTCAAAAAAGAGCTCAGGGCTGATGGAGAGGATGGAGACATCATCGTGCTGGATGAAGGCATTGTAATGGGCTTTCTGCTCTACCACCAAGCGATTGTAGATAGCCAAAGGATCTGCTTTTAGCTCTTGAGAAAGCTGGACGGTGTAGTTGACCTGGTAGGTATCACCCTGGCGGATATGGTGATGAATCGTCTTGATGGCTTCTTGATAAGCAGGCGCCTCTACCTCTTCCTTCCAATTGGCTGGAAGATCCACAGCTTCATAGTCCTCTGGAAAAGGAAGGGTTTCGACCTTCTCGTGGATAGTAAAATAGAGGAGATACTCTCCCATAAGAGGTGCTGGATGGACAGCAAACTTCTTCTCAAAAGCAGGAGCAGCCTCATAGCTGACATAGCCAACAGCATAAAAGCCTTGCTCCTGGTAGGCTTCGACTTCTTGAAGAAGAGCCTCTACCTGGTCGAGGTTTCTAGTTTTTAATTCCTTTATGGGCTTGGTGAAAAGGTGGCGCAATCCAAGCTCTTTAAAATCAATAATGGTTTGTTTATGCATGCTTTGAGTATATCAAAAATAGAGGAAAAAAGGTAGATAAGGATGTAAGATTCCTTGCTTGGCCTTCCCTTTCATGCTAAAATAACCATAGAAACTGCTTTGGGCAAGGAGTAGGAATATGCAAAAGAATCCCCTCTATAACACCTCTAGTATCAGCTTTTTTCAATACCTCTTTGCGATTGCAGTGATTTTGGTGCATAGTGGTCGTTTAACCTCTTATGAGCCACTGCATTTTGGTCTCAAGAGTATGCTTGGCCGGCTAGCGGTGCCATTTTTTATCGTCTGTGCCAGCTTTTTCCTCAAGCAATCACTAGGGAATTCTAAGAAAATGAAGACCTATCTGGCCAAAATCGTAAAAACCTATTTGTTTTGGAGTTTTGTTTACCTTCCTTATGCCTGGCTCTTTTTCTCTAGTCTCCATCTTCCTATCTATCTTTTTCCAGCAGGTGTTCTCATTGCACTGATCTATCTGGGGATGTGCTACCAACTCTGGTATATCCCAGCCTTTTTGCTGGGTTTGTTTTTGGTCAATCAATTGGTCAAACACCTAGGTATGGTTTGGACGGGTTTCCTGGCCTTGCTCCTTTATTGCTGGGGCTTGATCGAGACCTATTCGGCTTATCTGGACACCACAAGTCTTCTCAAAGGTTACCAGCTCTACAGCAATTTATTTTTTACAGCGCGAAATGGTCTCTTTTACACGCCCATTTTTATTTATATGGGTTATTATCTGTATGACCATTTTCATGCACAAACTTTTAGAATTCACCGTTGGCAAAAGCTAGCTCTTGCCTTTGGATTGCTCTGTCTAGAAGGGATCATTATTTTTCAACACGAAGGAATTGATAAGAACTTTTTCTTTCTTCTTCCTTTTGTGACCGTTTATTTTGTCAATGCCTGCCTGCGATCGTCCTTTTTGAAAAGCTATGATTTACAGTATTTAAAGCAAATGAGTATAGCTCTTTACTTTTCGCATCCGATCTTTATCGAGTGGGCTCGCTATGGCTTTAGCAGCCTCCCTCTCTCTTATCCAGACAGGGGCAAGCTGATTTTTGTGACCGCCCTGTTTGGCAGCCATCTCTTTGGACTAGCCATGCTGTGGGTACGAGAGAGAAGGGAAAAACAAAAGATTCCTTCAAATGTTGAAGAGTTAGATAAAATAACCAACCAATAGTAGGGTGTACAAAACTCAAGCAGATGTGTTTGAGTTTTTTATATATAGAAAATCAAGGAAGAATAAGAATTGGCAGACTGCTCCTCCTTGTTTATAAATGTTTTATTTTCTTGCCCTTGGATAAAAGAAAGGGGAAATCAGTACCAGATAGTGATTTATAATATAGACATCATTGCAAATAATGTCTATATTATTGAATAGTGATGATTTAATTTGAAAAGCAAAGGATATTTTAAAAAATAAGTGATAAAATTAAAGGGAGGGCCTTTTGGAAGGCTAACAAAAGTAAAGGAGATAAGACATGAAAAAGCTTCGTTCATTATGGAAAGACTTTTTGAAAAAAGGTTTTGCCATTTTAACAATTTTCATGATGCTAGGCCAGCTTGGCCAAGGGGCGATCACAGCCTTTGCCAATGAGCTAGCAGTCGGGGATAATGGGGCCTTGGATGTTGCCCTTATGTATGGGGATAAACAGAACCATCCAGATGGGATGTCCTATTACACAGGGGATACCATGTCTGGTTATATCCAGATCACCCCTAAGAATTTGACAACGGATATTAATGAAGTAACGGTGACCTTGAAGGTTCCTGGAAAGTACTTACGAGAAGTTAGTTTCCCTGACTTCAATAGTGCTTCAGAGCATGACAAACCAACGGTTACAAAAGTTGGAGATGATTATCAAGTCACACTTCACTTTAACAATTACCAAAAGTCTGAGGTCCTGACTTTACCATTTATTGGAAAATTTAAAGTCGGTTATGCACCGACCAATTATTCATTGGATATTACGGGTACCTTGAATATCAATGGTCAAGAAGCAAAACTCAATGATATCATTTGGAAACCCAAGTACAATGACTATCGCTTAACCAAGTATATCAACCAAAACTTGAACGAAGCCATGTCCAAGGACTATGCGGAAGCCATGCCTGGTGTTGTCAAAGGGGCTGACGGAAAAAATTATATTGAAACCCCATCATCTGTTCCATTTGCATTTCAATTGGAGGGAATGCAAGGACAGTATGGGGGACAATATCGTCAATTAGAATCAGTAACGCTTACCGATAAGTTGCCAACCTATACAGATAAAAATGGCAATACCCGGACAGCAGTTTTAGATACAGCTAAGTCTGAAGGCTGGGTAGATAATGGAGATGGCACCGTTTCTAAGTCGTTTACAGCAGATGCAAACGGTAATCCAGCAGCTTATCACCAAGAATTCATGGCAAAAATCAAGAATACAAGTTACCTTTACTTGAAGTTTCCTGATTTAGTTTTGGAAAAGGACCAGACTCTCAAAGACGTCCTTAGTAAGGATTTGACAAACTCAGGAAGTATTGTGGGAATTCCTGCCAATCGTGGAGAGGGAGAACCGGATATTACAGCTGAAGATTCCCTCATTTTCCGCTTGACTTCTCGTGACCTTGAAGGGGCTGGAAGTTTTGCCAAAAAAGCAGATGGTGATGTCTATGATTCAACTGAATATAAAGCAGCAAACTATAAATGGATCATCGCTTTTGATAATAAAACTCCTTCGACACAAAAGAATTTTGTTTTCTATGATGAGACAGTGGACTCTCGGTTAAAATTCACCAAGATTGATTACGCTCGTCTTATGGAGGGAAATTACGGTATTGGTGAGCATATCAGTAAATACGTAAAACGCTTGACCCTTACTTTAGAAGATGGTAGCCAAAAAGAAATTCAGCCAGAAACAGACAAAGATGGCAATGGCTTGATTGATTTAAGCAAGTATGGAACCGTTGTCGGTTGGCGGATGGAAATGAAGGATGATTTTGTCCTAAAATCTGGTCAAGGAATTCGCTTCAATACCTATACAAGCTTCAAAGATCCAGAAAAGACTCGTTACGATGAAAATGATGCGACCAAGAATAAATTCAAGAATACAGGTCGTGTCACTTATCAAACACAATCAAATATTGCTAAAGACCAAACATCAGATTGGACCTTTAAGCTGATTCCTTTGAAGGAAAGCTTTGAGATTTCAAAAACGACGGATTACAATGATGTTCGTTATACTGATGGAGAAAATATTCGTTTTGGTTTGATGGCAACCAAAGTAGTTTTAGATCCTGATAAGGATTATGGAGACCTGCGAATCATTGACCTGTATGATCCAAATACCCTTAAAGTCGACTATAAAGATTTTGAGAGAAACCTTGCCTCTAATGAAAAAGGTATGAAATTCTTAAAGAGCTACGATGTCATTGAAAACTACCACAATTCTGGACGGACAGCTCTCATCATGCATTTGGATCAAAAAGAGTTTATTAAAGCTTCTCTTCAAGATCTTAATCGCGTGCGTCTACCATTTATCGTGGCCGATCTGAAAGGGAAAGACGATGGTGGGACCTTCACCAATAAAGTTTATGTCGCTGGAAATGGGATCCACGATCTTGAAAATGCCAACCCTGATCGGGTCACGGAAGATGTGTATGATCTGAACGGAAATGGTTCAACAACGGATAAAATTCCATATGCTCAATCAAACTATACGATTGTTGCTGCTGAAGGAATCTATGCACGCAAATATATCGCTAAAAATGATGACCTGTCAGACGCTTCGATTGTGACACGTACCTTCAAACCAGGTGAAACCTTTAACTACAAACTCACCATTAAAAATAATACGGATAAGGCAGTAGAAGACGGAGTCGTCTATGATGTCCTGCCAAAAGTAAAAGACGTTAACACACTAGACGGATCTGGTCGGATGACAGAATACACGGTCAGCCTTCGTGGACCAGTGACAGCTCCAGAAGGATGGACGGTCTACTATACAACTGATACAGGCGTTACGACAGATACCATGGCGCAAGCTGCTGACAAAGATATCTGGACGACAGCTGTGGCTGATTACAGTCAAGTAACAGGAATCAAGTTAGTTGCAAATGCTGGTACTACGATTCCTGCACGTGGAGAAGCAAGCTTTGGTGTCCCAGTTGTAAATCCAAGTGAATTGACTGATGAAGTCAAGGCTTTGATGCAAAAACGCACCAAAGATAATGAAGATAACGGCGGTCGTTCTGGTCTTGTTCAAGCCCATAACCAGTTTGGTTACAAGGCGAAAGGTCATGAAGGAAATCGTGAGTCTAATACCGTAACTGCACAAATCTTCTCGGCTGCTTTCCACGTCAAGAAGGTGGACAAGGATGATCCTAAGAAAGTTCTTGAAGGTGCTGAATTTACCTTAACTGATGCAAATGGCGCGGTTGTTGCGACGGCAACTTCTGATAAAAAAGGGGAACTTTCCTTTAACACCTTAACAGAAGGAATCTATACGCTCAAAGAAACCAAAGCACCTGAAAACTACAAGTTGGATGAAACAGAACATGCCGTGGTTGTTACCTATGATGCGGACAAACAAATCTACCACGTCACGGTGGATGGAAAATCAGTCGGATCAAAAGCAGTCCCAGTTGAGATCGCTAATGAAGCAGATATCAAGTATCTCGATCTTGAAGCTTCAAAAGTTTGGGATGACCAAGACAACCAAGAAGGACTTCGCCCGGCAAGTGTGGAATTCCAACTCTATAAGAATGGCAAAGCTCAAGGAAAACCAGTCACGGTTTCAGCCGCAACAGACTGGAAAGCTCACTTTACGAATCTTCCAGATAAAGACAGTGACGGCAAGCTCAATACCTACACTGTTAAAGAAGTGAAAGTTCCGACTCATTATACGGTCGATACAGAAGAAGCCAGCTTCACAGATGGAAAAGCCACCATCACCAACAAGCGCACTCCTGAGACCACGACGGTAACAGTCAAGAAAGTCTGGGATGATGCTCAAAACCAAGATGGTCTTCGCCCATCTACCATCAAAGTTCACCTCTTGGCAAATGGAACAGAGGTGCAAGCACTTGACCTGACTGGTGAAGGAGATGAATGGACTCATACCTTCACAGACCTGCCAGTCTATAAAGATGGTCAAAAAGTTGTCTACACAGTGACAGAAGACAAAGTGGACAATTACACCACTAAGATTGATGGAACTACGATTACCAATACTTACAAACCAGGTAAGACAAGCCTTACTGTTACGAAAAACTGGAAGGATGCCAATAACCAAGATGGCCTTCGTCCAAAAACAATCAAGGTTCAATTGTATGCTGGTGATCAAAAGGTTGGTAAGGCGGTTGAATTGTCAGCAGATAACAAATGGACCCATACCTTCTCAAACTTAGACGAGAAGAAAGCTGGCCAAGTTATCAACTATACAGTCAAAGAAATTGATGTTCCAGAAGGCTACACACAAGCTGTCGAAGCAACTAACCCAGGTCAAGTAGTCGTGACCAACACGCACGAACCAGAAAAGACCAAAGTAGAAGTGAGCAAGAAGTGGGAAGATGGAGACGACCAAGATGGTCTCCGTCCAGCCAGCATTCAAGTTCAATTATACAAAGATGGCTTTGCGACGGATCAAGTGGTAGAACTTTCAGCCGCGAATGACTGGAAAGGTGCATTTGAAAACCTTGATGCCAAGGCAGCTGGAAAAGCAATCACTTATACGGTGAAAGAAGTCGCTGTCCCAGATGGTTACAAGGTGACGGTAAATGATAAGGACAAGGCCAATGTTGTCTTGACCAATACGCATGAACCAGCTTTGACAGAGATGAAAGTTACGAAGAAATGGGAAGATGCCAATGACCAAGATGGTCTTCGTCCAAAATCCATTAAGGTTCAACTCTATGCTGGTGATGAAAAAGTAGGAGATCCAGTGGAGTTGTCAGCGGACAATCAATGGACTCATACCTTTACCAAATTAGCTGAAAAGAAAGCTGGTCAAGCTATCAGCTACCGTGTGGAAGAAGTAGCTGTTCCTGAAGGCTACCAAGTATCTGCTGATACTTCTGACGTTGCTCACACGATCTTGACCAATACCCATACGCCAGCGGTGATCGATATTCCAGTGACCAAGATCTGGAATGACCAAGACAATCAAGATGGTCTTCGTCCAGCAAGTATTGTGGTGAATCTTCTTGCCAATGGTGAAAAAGTTGCTCAAAAAGAACTCACGAATGCGACAGATTGGAAAGAAAGCTTCACAGGTCTACCAAAATTCAAGGATGGAAAAGAAATCGTCTATACTCTTCAAGAAGAGAAGGTAGCTGAATATACGACTACAATTGATCAGGCTGCTTATACCATTACCAATACCCATGCACCTGGTAAGACAAGCGTCACGGTCACTAAGAAGTGGGATGATGAGAATGACAAGGATGGAATTCGTCCGAAGAGTATTCGCGTTCAACTCTATGCCAATGATCAAAAAGTCGGTCAAGAAGTAGAATTGTCAGCTGAAAACAAGTGGACCCATACCTTTGCAGATTTAGATGAAAAAGCAAATGGAAACACCATCACTTATACAGTGAGAAGTCAGTGTTCCAAAGGGCTATGAAGCTCGTAACGACGAGGATGGTAAAGGAAATGTTGTGATTACTAACAAGCATGTTCCAAAAGAAACTCCAAAACAACCAACTCCTCCAAGTTCATCTGAACCAAAGAAACCGGGTCAACCTGAACCTAAAAAACCAAGCCAACCAGAGCCGAAGAAACCAGGCAAAATCTTAGGATTCTTACCAAATACAGGTACGACCATCTCTATTATTAGCTTAGTTTTAGCCTTTGTCTTGGCAAGCATTGCAGCTTATATTTTGAAGAAAAAGAAAAAATAAGCTAGTGCTTCCTTTATAAAATGAAACAAACACCAGAAATGGTGTTTGTTTTTTTATAGTGGCCTATTATAATTGTCTAGCGATCATTCTCATGGGCGCTTGCTCTATTTTTCAATTCCCGAACGTTTTCAAAAAAAATTCAGAAAATTCTTGACTTCTATGAAAATAGGCGTATGATTAGTTGTGAACTGTTGAACAATCCTTTTCAAGAGAAACCCTGATGTCGACTAAGGGATCTGTGAAAGGTGAAGCGGTTCAACTATAAAAATCTATAGAGCGTTGCGTCCGAAAGTCTAAACAGACACGGCTCTTTAAAAACAAAAGGAGAAGATTATGAAAACAGAACCGATTCATCGTACCAGTATGTGGAAATTTAAGTTAAGTGCTGCCACCATGACTTTGATTCCCGCTGCCGTGGGGATTAACTATGTTGCCAAAGCCTTGGCGGAGGGGTTAAAGTTGCCCGTTTGGCTGGGGTCTTTGGGAACCTTTCTTGCCAGCATGTTGGCTGGGCCGGTTGCCGGTGCCATCAGTGGTTTCATCAACAACGTGATCTATGGGCTGACCTTATCGCCAATTTCAACCGTGTATGCGATTACCAGCATCGGAATTGGGATTGCTGTCGGAGTTTTGCACGCCAATGGGTGGTTCTCGTCAGCGCGACGAGTATTTGTTTCTGCTATTATTATTGCCATCGTTTCAGCTGTCATTTCAACGCCACTCAACGTCATCTTTTGGGGTGGTCAGACCGGTATCGCTTGGGGTGACTCATTGTTTGCGGTAATGGTCGCCAATCATGCACCAGTGTGGCTGGCCTCATTTATCGATGAGTTTGTCTTGGATATTTTGGATAAAGTCTGCGTGGCCTACCTGGCATTCTTCATCTATCGTCAGCTGCCGAAGCGGATGGTGCACTTCTTTAGCGGTGATAAATGATGACTGATCAAACATTGATTTCTGGAGCGCCACGGGTCAAGCTCAAGTGGTACCAGGTGATCGATCCGATTACTAAGCTCTTGTTCATCTTGGACATGACGTTGTTGAGCTTTGCCAGTATGAATTTATTGTTTCAGGCCGGATTAATTCTTGTCGCAACACTGCTATTGTTATTTTCCAAATTGAGTTCTACCATCTTTAAGGCGCTGGGATTCAGCCTGTTTCTGATTTGCACCATGCTGATCATCCAAGGGTTATTTTACAGTCGAAATCAAACTGTGCTGTTTTCTGTGCTTGGGGTGTCGTTCTACAAAGAAGGCCTGATTTACGCCACCACACTGGGTTGTCGAGTATTGGTGATTATTTTGACCAGTGGCTTTTTTATGCTGACCACGAGTATTTCAGAAAACGCGGCCTATTTGGAACTGTCCGGATTGTCTTATAAAACCGTCTACGTTCTGATGTCGGTGTGTTATATTTTGCCGGAAATGATGCGCAATATGCGGAAAATCCAGCAGGCACAAAAAGTTCGCGGAACCAATCCGCAAAAAACGTTGATTCAGAAATTAAAGTCAGTCCTGCCGGTTCTAATTCCATTGGTGATTAAGACCTTGGATCAATCGATGGCGCGGTCGATTTCTCTCCAACTGAGAGGTTTTGATAATCCCAACCGGACTGTCAGAACCTCCCAGCGCGTGTATCGCTTGTCGCGGACGCTGCACATTGGTCTGACTGGATTGGCAATTTTATTGATTGGGTGGAAGATATGGACGAAGATAAACGGATTGTAATTGAAAATTTGACCACCCGTTATCCGGGTACTGAGCAACCACAACTGCGTCAGATTAACGCGGAGGTTCATACCGGCCAGGTGGTTGGGATTATCGGGAATAGCCACTCCGGCAAATCGACTTTGTGCCATGTGCTGGCAGGGGTCATTCCCAAAATGGTGTCTGCTGAGATTGAGGGCGACTGGCACATGTTTGGCCAGCGAGTGTCCGACAATTGGCCCGTTTATAATGCCATGAATGGAGTTGTACTGCAAAATCCAGCTGGCCAACTAAGCGGGTTGGCAGACACGGTTGCCGATGAAATTGCCTTTGACTTGATTAATCAGGGAATGGCTGAAGGACTGATTCAAAAACGGGTTGAAGAAGTTGCCACGCAAATGGGGCTGATTGAACAGCTGAATTTGCGTCCCGAGAGCCTTTCCGGTGGTCAGATCCAGCGGTTGGCAATTGCCACGGCGATTGCGACTAACCCGGCTGTTTTGATTATGGATGATCCGACCAGTCAGATGGATCCCCTTGGCCGCCGACAATTTTTCCAATGGCTGGCCCAAGTCAAAGAGACGACTGTCTTCATTGTCACCAGTGAAATTGACGATTTGTGCGAAGTCGCCGACGTTGTATGGGTGCTGCACGAGGGTCAAATGGTAGCCCAGGGCAGGCCGGGTGAGGTGTTTAATCATTTGGCAGCTGACTGGCAGATTCCAGCCCCGACAATCCAGCAACTTGCTCAAAAAATGGATTGGCACTTGGCTGATGGACGGTATCCGGTGAATGACGCTGAACTGAAGGAGGTTTGTTATGTCCACAATTGAACTGAACCACCTGACGTTCACTTATCCGGAACGGTCCTTTAGCTTGGATGTTGAAGACAAACTCTTCGCCGATCCGATGGTGGCGATTGTCGGCCAAAATGGTGCCGGCAAATCAACGCTCTTCAAATTATTGACGGGCTTGCTGACACCACAAACCGGTGTGATTAAGATCGATGGAGAAAATTTTAATGATCTTAAACCAGTCGAAAAGTTACTGAAGGTTGGGATTACTTTTCAGAATCCTGACGATCAGCTTTTTAACCCGACCGTTCAACGAGAGGTGGAGTGGAGTGTCGCGCAGGTCATAGATGACCACGACACGATTACGAGGCGGGCTTTAGCGGCTCTAAAAAGAGTTGGCTTGGATGATAAAACAGCTGAAAGTCCATATGACCTGTCATTGTCGGAACGCAAGCTGTTGAGCGTTGCCACAGTTTTGGCAGTGGATCCGGCGATTTATTTATTTGATGAGCCGATGATGTCGCTTGATTGGGAAAGCCGGCGCAAGTTGACCGCAATTTTCCATCAATTGGCTGATTCGGGCCACCAAGTTGTGACCATCACCCATGACATGGATTGGGTCGCCGCCGAGTTTGAGTCGGTGTATGTTATGGAACACGGGAAGTTTGGCTTCGCCGGCAGTCCACGGGAATTGTTCAGCGATCACGAACTTGTCCAGCGAGTGGGATTACTACCACCGCGGATTATGGACATAGCGGAGTCGCTGGGTGATTCACAGACATATTTATCGGTTAATGATTATTACCAGAAAAATCGAGATGTATAGAAAAAGTCACCTCTGCGGGTTTTCCAGGTTGAAGGATTAACTTCAGCTTCTGGCAAGAACTCACATGGGTGACTTTTGTGTTTAATAACGTTTCATGATCATCGGGTGCTTCCTCAGATCACTTGGTTTGATTTTACTTTGTTTCATGGTCATAATCATATACCATTTCTTTTGGATCTTTTGTTTGACTAATACAAAATAGGTCTTCATAGGTCTTCGCATTTTTAGCGCCCATTAGGATCATCAGTATAATTTTCTGAATTAGGAGACTGTCCCGTCACTATTCGAACTTCGTCTCCCAACTTACGCTGTTCCCATTCATCCGCGAATCCTTTAAATCGCAATTCTGGAACTTTCTTTTTAACTGAATCATCTATTTTCGCCATAGTCCCCACCATTTTATTGGTTTTTCTTGATTTACCTTATCAACAGTCTGGTTGGTTGGTACCAATAGACCAAGGCGGCCAAGAAAGGCTACTAGTAACAATTAATAAATACAAGAGGTGGGCATGTTGCTCCACCTCTTTTTGTGATATACTAGAGTAGTTTTTGAGCCTTGTAAAAAATGATTTTTTTAGTTCAAATTTAAAAAAGAAAAGGAGAGAACATGGACATCTTTTTGAGGAGCATATCGGGGATTCTCGTCATCCTGGGCATGATTTTAGTGGGCTTTGTCATTGGTGAAAAAGGCTGGTTCGATGACAAGTCACGTGGCCTACTAGCTAAATTGGTCACTCAAGTTGCTCTTCCCTGCTATATGCTCTACACCATCACGCAGCGCTTCACAGCGGCAGCCCTCCTAAAAATGTTGCCAGAATTGCGTTTTCCTGCCCTGTCTATGGTCATTTTACTTGGCATCGCGACAGCAGTAGCAAGGATCTTTTCAGTGAGGCAGGACCGTCGTGGCCTCTTTATTTCCATGTTTTTTAATTCCAATACGATTTTTGTGGGGCTCCCCATCAACCAGGCCCTTTTCGGGGATGCCAGCATTCCCTATGTTTTGATCTATTACATGTGTAATACGACCTTTTTTTGGACCTTGGGGACCTACCTGATCCAGCGAGATGGCGAAGGAGAAGCGCAGTTTGATATCAGAATCAGTCTGAAAAAAGTCTTTTCTCCGCCCCTTATGGGCTTTCTCTTGGGACTAGTCTTGGTGATGCTACAGATCAAGTTGCCAGCTTTTCTAGCCAGTGATTTGCAGTATCTGGGCAATTTAACAACTCCTTTATCCATGATATTTATTGGTTTATCAGTGTCCAATGCAGGACTAAAGCAGCTGACTCTGAAAAAAGACCAATTCTTAATCTTGTTAGGACGCTTCGTGGTTGCCCCTCTCTTGATGGCCTCCATCGTCTACTGGGTGCCTCTTCCAAGTTTGATGAAGCAGGTCTTTATCATCCAGTCCGCTATGCCTGTGATGACCAATGCGCCAGTTGTTGCCAGACTCTATGGAGCTGATAGTGACTATGCAGCCGTCATGGTGACAGAAACGACCCTTGCAACCATGGTGGTGATTCCTATTCTCATGCTGTTGATGGCATAATAAATAGAAACTACAAAAGCTCAAGTTTTTTGAAAACCTGAGCTTTTCTTATATGAGAGCTAATAAAATTGTAATCACCAGAGCGATGCCCATCCGAATCAGGTGGTGGACTGGGTGGAAGTTTCCTTTGTGTTTTCCATTCCAATAGGCTCCGTAGCAAATCAAACCACATCCGATCAGCCAAAGGGCTAGAGAGACAATCGGTAAAAAGAAGTAGAGGATGAGAGATAAGGTCGCAAGGCTACTTCCGATGAGGAGAAATGTATTTCCTAAAGTGTGATTTCCCTTTTTAAATTCTGAAAGGGAGGCCAATAAGTGAAGAAGAACAAAAGCAAGGGCAAAGAAGGCTGTAAAAAAGCCGAGAAGAATGGGGAAGAACATAGGGTTTCCTTTCTAAGATATGATTGCCTGAGTACTATTTTTTATGACTGATTTTATGAAGAATCATAAATGATACTACAAGATTTAAAATAATAACCAATAAGGTAAAAAGAGAGTAACCATAAAGTTTAATTGGAAATTCATTTTTGAGATTGCAAAGAGCAAACAAACTTGTTAAAATGCCCGTTAACAACCCAGGCACATATTTTCGAATAACGACTGTCTGAATCAGATGTCCGAACACATGGTAGATATAAGCGATTATGATGCTTGCGTAAATGCTATAGTTATTAAACTGGTAACTAAGATATAGCGACGTCATTAGGATGAGAAATTGTTCCAAGACAATAAAGTTGAAAGCAAAAGGAGTGTAATAAGTTAGGATTCGATTGTTTGGATACTGGATTGATATTTTTTTGACAAAGGATGGCATCCAAACGATTTCTTCGAGTTCGTGAAGCATGAAGAGTGATGGAAATAGAAAGTAAAATTGCACGCTGGTCATTGAAAATACTCCCTTCTAGTTCGAGCCCACTTTTAGAATCTCCAAATAAAATTGGATGACTTCTTGTTCGGTGTAGGACTTGCCTTTTTTCAACCACCAGCTGAGGGTTTCGATGAAATGGCTGACGACCAGGTGTTTGAGATAGGAGTGGGGAATGTTAGGGTACGATTGGATGAGTTCGTCGGCTACCATTGGGTAGACATCGTGTTCTAGTTCTTTTCGCAGTTGCCGGATGAAATAATCATTTTTAGAGAGCAAGAGACTGGTCACATGGTCTTGATTTTTCTTGAAATGCTGAAAGATATGAGACAGATAGTCTTGTGGTGAGAGGTGTTCAGCACGCTCAAAGAGATGGTGAAAGAGTTTTTGACAGAGTTCATCTAGCAATAATTCCTTACTCTCGTAATGGCTGTAAAAGGTTGATCGCCCCACATCGGCAAGGTCAATGATTTCCTGAACGGTGATGGCCTCGTAGTCTTTTTGGTTGAGTAATTGTAAAAAAGCTTGATAGATAGCTTTTCGAGTTTTAGTAATACGACGATCTTGTGCTGTCATATGGACACTTTGAACAAACTGTTCAGTAGCGGACACCCTAAACAGTTTGCCCCTACCCTTTCTGTTGATAGTAGTGGATAATAGATCATGAAGGGAAGAGATAGTAGTCTCATCTCTCAGAAAATCTATAGAAATAAATGTGTGACGCAGTAGCTGATTGGTCTCTTTTTCGCTCTTTAACTCCAAAGAGTACCTAATCAGTCTTGCGGGGGTGGGAATACGAATAAATTTTTATAAAAATTTATTCTGTCCCACTCCCATTATAACAAAGGATTAAGGATTATGAAGACAAAACATGCGGTCTGGATAGCTTTTTTCTTGAATTTGAGTTATGCCGTTGTTGAGTTTATTGCAGGAGGGATTTTTGGATCCAGCGCAGTCCTTGCGGATTCGGTCCATGACTTGGGAGATGCGATCGCTATTGGCATCTCCGCCTTTTTGGAAAGTATCTCCAATCGCGAAGAAGACAGCCACTATACCTTGGGCTACAAGCGCTTTAGCCTTTTAGGGGCCATGGTAACAGCTGTGATTCTCATGACAGGGTCCGTTCTGGTTATTTTAGAAAATATAACGAAACTGGTTCACCCACAACCTGTCAACGATGAGGGCATTCTCTGGCTTGGAATCATAGCCGTCAGCATCAATGTGCTAGCGAGTTTCGTCATTCGCAAAGGGCAAACCAAGAACGAATCCATTCTCAGCCTGCATTTTCTGGAAGATACCCTGGGTTGGGTGGCTGTCATCCTAATGGCCATTGTTCTCCGGTTTACCGACTGGTATATCCTGGATCCGCTCTTATCCCTTGCTATTTCCATCTTTATTCTGTCAAAAGCCATTCCACGTTTTTGGAGCACGCTCAGGATTTTCCTGGATGCCGTGCCAGAAGGAGTGGATATACAGAAGATCAAGAGTGATTTGGAGCAGTTGGAGCACGTGGCTAGTATCAATCAGCTCAATCTTTGGACCATGGATGGGCTGGAAAAGAACGCCATTGTCCATGTTTGTCTAGAGCATGTCAACCACATGGAGGTCTGTAAAGAGTCTATCCGAGACTTGCTCAAAGACTGTGGCTTTCAAAACGTCACCATTGAGGTTGATGAAGACTTAGCAACCCACCGCGCCCACAAGAGAAATATCGAAGAGCTGGAAGTAAGTCAAAGTCATGAACATGATCATCACCATTAATGACGACTTGGTATGAGCAGAAGCTCGATAAAAAGTGTATACTGTAGATAAGTAAGCAATAGAAAGTAGGTTGTTCCTATGAAGAAAACAGTCTATACAAAAGCTGGGCAAGTGGGTCTAGTAGAAGTAGAACGTCCACGCATCGAAGCGCCAGATGATGTCC
>CAUCUH010000003.1:0-30237 GCA_958445905.1 uncultured Streptococcus sp. | reverse complement strand
AGAGAAGAAAGAGGTAAGAGAAATGGCAAAAGATATTAAATTTTCATCTGATGCACGTTCTGCAATGGTCCGTGGTGTCGATGTCTTAGCAGATACAGTGAAAGTTACGTTGGGCCCTAAAGGTCGCAATGTGGTTCTTGAAAAATCATTTGGTTCACCCTTGATCACAAATGATGGGGTGACCATCGCAAAAGAAATCGAATTGGAAGACCATTTTGAAAATATGGGTGCTAAATTGGTGTCAGAAGTGGCTTCTAAGACCAATGATATCGCAGGTGACGGTACAACAACTGCAACGGTTTTGACTCAAGCCATCGTCCGTGAAGGAATCAAAAACGTCACTGCAGGTGCTAATCCAATTGGCATCCGTCGTGGGATTGAGACTGCTGTTGCAACAGCAGTAGAAGCTTTGAAAAACAATGCGATCCCAGTATCGAGCAAGGAAGCGATTGCTCAAGTAGCTGCTGTGTCTTCTCGTTCTGAAAAAGTCGGTGAGTACATCTCTGAGGCCATGGAAAAAGTTGGCAAAGATGGAGTTATCACGATTGAAGAGTCTCGTGGAATGGAGACAGAACTGGAAGTCGTTGAAGGAATGCAGTTTGACCGTGGTTACCTTTCACAATACATGGTCACTGATAATGAAAAAATGGTGGCAGACCTTGAAAATCCATACATTTTGATCACTGACAAGAAGATTTCAAATATCCAAGAAATCTTGCCATTGTTGGAAAGCATTCTTCAAAGCAACCGTCCACTCTTGATCATCGCTGATGATGTCGATGGCGAAGCTCTTCCAACACTTGTCTTGAACAAGATCCGCGGTACCTTTAATGTCGTAGCTGTCAAGGCACCAGGATTTGGAGATCGCCGCAAAGCCATGCTAGAAGACATTGCCATCTTGACAGGTGGTACAGTCATTACAGACGATCTTGGTTTGGAATTGAAAGATGCAACCATTGAAGCACTTGGTCAAGCAGCTAAAGTTTCAGTCGATAAAGACAGTACTGTCATTGTCGAAGGTTCTGGTAACCCAGAAGCGATCGCTAACCGTGTGGCTGTTATCAAGTCACAAATCGAAACCACAACCTCTGAGTTTGACCGTGAAAAATTACAAGAACGTTTGGCTAAATTGTCTGGTGGTGTTGCCGTAATCAAGGTCGGTGCTGCAACAGAAACAGAATTGAAAGAAATGAAACTTCGTATCGAAGATGCCCTTAATGCGACTCGCGCAGCCGTTGAAGAAGGGATCGTTGCCGGAGGTGGTACAGCCCTTGTCAATGTCATCTCTGCAGTCGCAGCCCTTGAATTAGAAGGAGATGAAGCGACCGGACGCAATATCGTTCTTCGTGCTTTGGAAGAACCGGTGCGCCAAATTGCCCACAATGCCGGTTACGAAGGATCTATTGTGATTGATCGCTTGAAAAATGCCGAAGTCGGAACAGGTTTCAATGCCGCAACAGGTGAATGGGTGAATATGATTGATGCAGGAATCATCGACCCAGTTAAAGTGAGCCGTTCAGCCCTTCAAAACGCCGCTTCCGTAGCGAGTCTGATCTTGACAACCGAAGCAGTCGTAGCCAACAAACCAGAACCAGCAGCCCCAGCAGGACCAGGAATGGATCCAAGCATGATGGGTGGGATGATGTAAGACACTTAGCCTAATGGGTGCTGAAGCACCTCATTAGGCTACGGCAAGCACCATGGTGCCTTGCCGAAGTGTCTTACTAAGAAAATAAAGAAGGCGTTATCGGCCTTCTTTATTTTCTGTCGTAACCTGATACCCATGATTGGTTCTAAAGCACGAATCATTTGACGCCAGCCGCTATTGTGCGGTCTGGCTAATCGTCTTACTAGCTCAAAGAGAGTGGGACAGAAATCGGTAATTCGTTAGAATTCGATTTCGTTGTCCCACCTCCGCACAGTTGAGTAGGGCTGTAAAAGCTGATGAAATCAGCGTAGTAGAGCCCACTCAACCACTGCGTCTTGCTCGACAATCCAAAAATAATTGAGAGGCTAGGACTTTTGTCCCAGCCTCTTTTTATCGTGCTTTGGGATTTTCATTTGTTATGGAATAATATTTTTATTTTAAATTTTGTAACAGAAATGATAAATACTAATTAAAGAGGACTTGCGTAGATGCTTGGGAATCAAGCATTTGCGGTGTTTTCAGGCAGAGGGATATTTGCCAACAAATTGCAATACAAATTAACTGATTTTGTAATAATTCTAGTGTATACTATTAAGAGTAGATCACAGGTCTACATTGTTGCAAGGGGAGAACTTCCCACATACATGTCTATTGACAATAAAACTTGATCGTAATATCGCTGTTAGTAAAATGAGAGTTTGAACATAGCATAGATTTTATCGACCTTTTTCATATTAAAAAATATTTTTCAAATTCCCCTTGCGCAAGCTCTTCCGGATTCCTCCGGGAGAGTTTTTTGTTTAGGAGAAAAGGTAGAAGGCCTATCAAGTCTCTTTTGAAAGAGTGGCTCAGCAGGCATCATTTATGGTAAAATAGAACATATTCGTAGAGGGGAAGGAGTGAGGACTTTGTTGAAGATTTTTGTGTTAGAAGATGAATGGATCCAACAATCGCGTATCGAAGCGGTCTTACAGGATCTCATCCGTCAAAAATCCTTGCAATGCAAAGCGCCAGAAGTGTTTGGGAAATCAAGCCAGTTGCTAGATGCTATCACAGAGAGAGGCGCTCATCACCTATTCTTTTTAGATATCGAGATTAAAGGTGAGGAGAAAAAGGGTCTGGAGATTGCAAAAGAGATTCGTAAGAAAGACCCCCATGCGACCATTGTCTTTGTCACCACTCACTCTGAATTCATGCCCATTACCTTTCAGTACAAAGTAGCCGCCTTGGATTTTATCGATAAAACGCTGGGTGAGGAAGAGTTCAGAGAGAGAATCAGCTCAGCCATCGACTATACCTTGGAGCAAGCTGGGACCACGATTGCGCAAGATGCTTTTACATTTGAGAGTGCGATGGCGCGTGTACAAGTTCCTTTTAATAAGATTTTGTATGTTGAAACGTCTCCAACCATTCACAAGGTCATTTTACACACCCAGGAAGAGCGCTTGGAATTTTACGCTAGTATTGCCGATATCGAAAAAGCAGATCCCCGCTTGTATCGGTGCCACCGCTCCTTTGTGGTGAATCCGCAAAATATTACGAAGATTGATAAAGAAGCCAAGAAAGCTTTTTTTGAAAATGGAGACAATTGCTTGATCTCACGGACCAAGTATAGAGGCTTACTGGAAGCTTTGAAAAAATAGAGGGAGAAAGAATTGCTGTTAACTATTCTAATGTCTTACCTAAAGTTCTTCGTCAGCATGCTGATCTATCGTCATATCAGTAGACAAGAGTTCAACTTGCGCTGGCTCTTTTTGTGCCCCTTCCTCTTCGCAATTATCTTTACCCTTGTACCACCGGTAGGCTTTTTTGGCTATTTCTTAGTATTTATTGCCTATAGTTTCTACCGAAATCGTAACATACGACACCTTTTGAATATTTTTTATGGGCTCTATCCGGTTGTCATGGAGAGTCTCATTGGGCGTCTCTTAGCCTTTTATGTCTTTCCAATGTTAGGGATCGTACTTATTCATGAGGCATCTGTCAGCTGGTATGATGCTCTACTTGAATTGCTGGTCTTTCCTGCTTATATAGGAATCACTAAATTGTTAAAACTAGATTTTACAGATTTAAAAGTAGGGTTTCAACGGCAGTATTTTAATCGTTTCCTACTCCCAATGGATCTTTCCATGTTTGTGTATTTGCTCAGTGTTGTAGGTCTGGTGGTTTTTGAGGATGCTATTCCTTATGCAGATGCTTTACGGGAACAGTTAAATAGTATTTATCTGATTTTGTTTTTTGTGATGCTCTTGTATTTCAATGCAGTGTCCAAAGAACGATTGAAACAAGAGATTCTAGAGCAAAAAGATAGGCAACTACAGGAGTTAGCCACCTATAGCCAACACGTCGAAATGCTCTATGGGGAGATTCGTGCCTTTCGTCATGATTACCTGAATATTTTAACCAGTCTCAAATTAAGTATTGAGCACGAAGACCTCAATGCGATCAGGGAAGTCTATGAGAATGTTCTTCGAGAGAGTGGCCAGCAATTTTACAATAGTAAGTTTGATATTGCCAAACTCAGTCACATAGAAAATCCAGCTGTAAAAAGTGTTCTATCCGCAAAATTATTGGAAGCTCAAAATAAAGGGATTGGGATCTCTGTCGAGATCGATGAACCTGTTCGAGATTTATTCATCGAGGTTTTAGATTTCATCACCTTCTTATCCATCCTTTGTGACAATGCTATTGAAGCGAGTCTTGAATCAGAGGACCCCCAGCTGACTCTTGCCATGCTCCAGGAGGCAAACTCTCTCATCTTAATAGTTGAAAATAGTACAAAAGCTGAAAAAATAGAGTTAGCGAGAATTTTTGAAAAGGACTACTCGAGTAAAGGAGAGGGCCGCGGTCTTGGCTTGTACAAGATCCAACAATTACTGGAAAAATATCCCAAAACGACAGTGTCTACCAAGAGTTCAAACTACCGATTTACCCAGAGTCTGACCTTTTGGAAGGAATAATGGAAGAGAGAGTGGGACAGAAATCGGTCATTCGTTAGAATTCGATTTCGTCGTCCCACCTCCGCACAGTTGAGTAGGGCTGTAAAAGCTGATGAAATCAGCGTAGTAGAGCCCACTCAACCACTGCGTCTTGCTCGACAATCAAAAATAATTGAGAGGCTAGGACTTTTGTCCCAGCCTCTTTTTTGACCATTCGCGACGATTTTTTGACCGATTCTGACAGAGAGCCACAAAGACTGTCCCTTTGAAGTATACTGTACACAAGATCAATAAGAAAAGAGGGATTGTATGTTTCAGGTAGCATCTATTACAAAATCATTTAAGGAGAAAGCTGTATTAAAGGGGGTGTCTTTTTCGATAGAAGAAGGAGACAAAATTGCCTTGCTGGGAAATAATGGAGCAGGAAAAAGCACCCTGTTCAACATTATCGCTGGGCAGCTCCAGGCTGATTCAGGGACGATAAAGACTTCGCTTGATTTTCAAAGAGAAATTGGGATGATGCCTCAGGGAGATCTGCTTATCGAGGATCTAACCGTTGCTGAATTCGTCGAATTAAAAAGCCGGATGAATCAGCTGAAGCAGGCTGATATCAATGGACTCTTAGAGATGGTCGAATTAAGAGAATCAAGAGAGCAGATGGTGGGAAGTCTTTCCGGTGGTCAAAAGAGACGCTTGTCCTTGTTGGTAACCATTTTGAATCATCCAAAGTTGATTTTTTTAGATGAGCCAACGACTGGTATGGACTTGGAAGCAGTGGATAATTTTTGGAAATTGCTGGAGCAACAAGAGTTTACATCTGTTGTGGTGACCCATGATTTTAACCAAATTGATGCCTTTTTTACAAAAGTCCTGATTTTAAAAGAGGGTCGAATTGCTGCCGCAAAAGCTGTTGAGGACATTCACCAGGCTGGTCAAACCATTGAGCAGTATTTCCGAGAAGAGATGAATAAAGGAGGGGAACAAGCATGAGAAAGATTCAATTAAAACAAGTTTTACGAAATAAGCGCTTTGTATTATTCACCATTATTTTACCCATAGGCTGGTATATCTTCTTTTATCAGCTTCAAAAAGGGGTTTCGCCAAGTATTTTATTAGGTATTGCCGTATTTATCGGGGTCATTGGCAATAGCCTTGCAACTTTTAGTAAGCGTATCGCCTCAGATATTGGGTTTTATTCTTTTGAATCCCACTTTACAAGCTATAGTGTCAAGAACTATTTATGGGATCAATCGATCGTACAACTGATTCTGAACAGCTTGATCTTTTTAGCAGTACTAGTAGTTGCTGTTCTAGGTTTTCACTTTCCAGTGACGACTAGCCTGTTGGTGCAATTTTTCCTCTTATCCTTGATGGGGATCTACTTTAGCGTGATTGGCTTTGTTCTTGGGGTAAGAGTAGATGCCAAGACGATTGATACCATTGGCTTTCCTGTCATTATTTTGGCCGCTATGACCATTATTCCCTTTGATACGCTTGGCGCAAGTGGAGGATTTATGGACTTGGTTGGCAAGCTACAACGGGCTTTCCCAGGCTATTATTATACAAAGCTGATCCAAGATTTGACTGAGAAACAAACGATCGATGTCTCTCAATTGGCGCTCTTTGTTGCCGTATTTGGATTGAATTTGCTATTTTTCTATCTGCTCGTACCCAAAGGAAAAATGGGGAACTAAGAGCAGTTAAAAAGAGGCTGGGACAAAAGTCCTAGCCTCTCAATTGTTTTTGGATTGTCGAGCAAGACGCAGTGGTTGAGTGGGCTCTACTACGCTGATTTCATCAGCTTTTACAGCCCTACTCAACTGTGCGGAGGTGGGACGACGAAATCGAATTCTAACGAATGACCGATTTCTGTCCCACTCTCTTTTCTTTGCTATAAAACGGTTATTCGGTATTCGTTCGTCAAATACTTGGAAAGATCTTGCTATTCTAAAATTCTAATGGAGGGCTTTTTTATTACATGCTAATAGAAAAAATCAATGCCGTAGTTTTCTTTTAGATAGGTCGCTAACTCGGCTTTTTCTTCCTCTCTAAATCGACAGAGGCTAAGGGCGAGACGCAATTTCAAGGTGCTTGTATTGATGATGATGTTTGATTTAGAAATATTTTCTAACTGGGTGACTTCTCTGAGGTTAAAATCTAAATAGCAAGCCTTGCTGTTGACATGATCAGGGTCGCTAACATCCACTTCGACATAAGATGCTCGCAACAATTCTTCTTTTGGAATGAAGATTTCTTTTGAGAAGAAAAGCCCAGGGTAGACATAAATACCTTCAAAGGTGAATTCAAAGGAGACTCTGTGGCTAGTTAGTCTTTTGATGCCTGCAATTGTTGCGTAGATAGCAGCGAAAAAGAGAATGGTTGAAATCACAGTGGGAAGATTTAGTTGAGAAAAGTCGATCAATCCATGAGCGGGAGAAAAGAAAAATTGAAAGGATACACCCGCCGCAAAGATTAGATAACCGACACCAACAAATTTTGAATAATAGATTTTCATTTTGGACTCCTTACATTTCAAATGCATGAAAACTTGGAATTTCAAGTACCCTTATCATAGCGGATTCGGTGAAGAGCTGTCAAATGTTTGGTAGGGTTCTTGTGATTAGATCATTTCAGGTTATGGTATACTAGATGGAAAGTGTGGCTAGGAGTGAAATGAAAAGCTGCTGTAGAAATCATAACCGGGTCAATGCTGGTAAGAAAGGAAGACAAATGGTAACACCCCTGATATTTATTATTTCTCTCGTCTTGCTTTTGCGTCGTTTTACAAGCAAACGTTCACGAAAGATCATTGGATTCTTATATGCTTCATTTGCAGTCTGGTTTGTTTATTCGATCCTTACTTATGGAAGCTACACCCTCCAGCCTGGTCAAAGTGTTCAATTGAGAGTTTATCCCAATACGGATCAGCTAGAATATAGGTCGGAACTCCAGTTTAAAAAATTTGATGATGCTAAGTTAAAATTGTCCGGTCGAAAAGGTTGGGGGATGAAAGATAGTCACATAGTCTATAATGTTGAAAAGCAAACAATAACGGAGCTCATTTTTTTAAAAGACAAAACAGAGCGTAAAGACTTACCAAATGATAAAAGTAAGAGTTTCTATTTAGAAAACGATGGAATAGTGATTCAAGGGGAAGTAGAGGAAGTATTTGGGGTGACGGAACGAAAGCCCTACAACATCACCATCACCAATGTAGACGATAAACCAGCCCACTTTGAAGCGCGAGTGGTGGACCGGTGAACTGTGAACTGGACCTCCATCTACTCCAGCCGCTTCAGTCCAAAGAATTGGGACGATGTGACCGTCAAGGATATTTGGAGAGAGGATTTTGGAAAGTGATGTCGGAGCTATTTGTCCGGCATCTTTTTATGAATAATCGTTATTGTTACTTTTGTGCGTGTGATATGATATAATAAAAGCACAGAAGTAACAACAATAGGAATGCTGAAATGATTCAAAAACAAATACAGGAAATGCTAGATCATCAGTCTATTATTAGAACATCTGATGTAGTTAAAAAAGGGATCCCAAAGCCTTACCTAAATCGAATGGTGGAAAATGGTCAACTCATAAAGGTTGCCAGAGGGATTTATATCACCGATTGGTCTCAGTATGATGAGTATGCCATTTTCCAACTCCAACATCAAAAAGTGATTTATTCTTATCTATCAGCATTGTATCTCCATGGGCTGATAGATGTTATCCCTAAATACAAAGAAGTGACGGTCTATACAGGTTATAATCCTCATCGATTTCCTAAGGAGGTAAAAAGGCATTTCATCCAGAAAGAATTGTATGAAGTCGGTGTGACAAAGCTACAAACGTCCTTCGGAAATGAAGTAAGGGTATATGATTTGGAGAGATCGATATGCGATCTCATTCGCGAGCGACAAAAGATAGATGTGGAAATATTTTCGACTTCTTTAAAGAGATATATTCAATCTTCAAAAAAAGATCTACGAAAACTCTACAAATATGCGCGAGAGTTTCATGTGCTCGAAAACGTCCAATCATTGATGGAGGTCTTATATGAATAAAGATAGATTGATTGCTCTGTGCCATAAAATTTCAAACGAAAAACAGGTAGATTTCAATGTTGTGCTAACTTATTATTTTCTAGAAACGATACTTGCAAAGATAGCATCTAGTCCGTATAGTCATAACTTTGTATTCAAGGGAGGATTTCTTTTATCCAATATTATTGGTGTTGAAAGTCGAACAACTTCTGATATGGATTTTATTTTAGAACAATTTAAGATGGACAAATCTCTACTAGAAAGTACTTTAAAGGAAATCCTAACTGATGATTTGGTTCATTATGAAATTACTAAGATAAGTGAAATTAAAGATGAAGATCCTTATGGTGGTTATCGAATCCATATTTTATGTCGGCTTGATAATATACGTCAGACAATTCCTTTAGATATTGCGACTGGTGATCCTATTACTCCCAAATCCGTTTCCTATCGTTATCATAGTCTCTTTCAAGAGATTGACTATGAGATCGTGGCCTATAATTTGGAGACAATATTGGCTGAAAAATTAGAAACGATTTATCGAAGATCTTTCTTTAACACTCGAAGCAAGGATTTTTATGATGTGTATGTAATTTATAGTATGGAAAAAAGCCGATTGGATAGTAAAAAGCTTCGATCAGCTTGCGAGGCAACATTTTCCTATCGTCAGACAACGTTAGATGTAGTAGATTTTCAAAATATGATTGATGAGATGAAGGATGATATAACATTGGCGCGTCATTGGGAAAATTATCAGTCTCATTACCCTTATGCAACTTCTATTTCTTTCAGGGATGTTTTGGAAGTTGTTCAGCAGCTATTGTTAGAATTATGATACCTAATATAGACTTTCATTAACAAACTACCTCCGAGGTGGTTTTGAGATTATAACGATGTGTTAGATAAAAGCGAGCTTTGTCATGAAGCTCGCTTATTTGTATTCATAAAAAAGTGAGCTAAATACTCTTGAGACAAGCACAAAAAGCCTTAGTTTTCAAGGCTTTTTGTACATAAAAAATGCCCCCTACATGGATGTGTAAGAAATTTTTATATTGAAAGTAATCAAAAATGTTGAAAAACAAATGATTTTTGGAAGATGCATTTAGGTATTTTCAATGTCAGGATTTAAAAATGGGGCAAAAGTGGGGCAAAAACAAATTAACGAAAAAAATATCGAGTTCGTGCATCAAGTAAATGATAAATTGCAAGAATAAGTGCAACATTTACTCGAACTCATCCTCTAGAGCTTCACTAGCAGTTCTGTAAGCTAAACATTTTCGTGGTCGGTGATTGATATCATATAAAGCCTTGGTTCCCAAAGCTTTTTTATGTTATAAACTCATTAAAAGAACCCCCAGTTAGATTTGGAATATTTTTTATTCTGTGTCACATAAAAATAAATAAAATGAGTGGCTATAGCTAGAGCTAAAATGGTTGTTATACTCACTACTATTATAGGATTAGAAGCAAAGATTAAAGAGAGAATCAAGGCAGCCAGATAGAGTGTCGCTTGGACACAGTAGTAACTTTTCGAATAGCGAAGATAGTGTTTGTTATAGGGCCCATTTACTAGGACAGCAGCTTGAAAGAGGCCAAATCCGATATAAGAGAAGCTGGTTGCAAAGAGACGATTAACTTCAGGATTCTGAAGAAAGCCAATCGATACAGTCATCATCATAAGTCCAATGAAAATAGGATAGTGACTGTAAATTAGAAATAGTCCCTTTTGATCAGATTTTTCATCAATAGCATGGTCGAATTGACCAAAATAAAACAAGAACAGAGAAAGCATAATAATGAAATAAAGAACCGAATAAATCGAGAAATTCTCGATTGTAAAGAAGTTAGCTAGCTCCATAATCATCTCTCCAAACGTAATAATGACAAGAAGGGAGATGCGCTCGATTAAATGGGGGAGATTTACCTGGTAATGCTTATCTTTACTAAGCAAGATAATTGGCATAATAAACGTTAGCAGAATACTAGCAAAGAAGATATAGACTCTAACGTAAATAGGAAGAGGAAGAAGAGCTGCTAAATAGACTCCTAAACTTCCTAGCCCTGTTATCCATAGAAAACCTTTGATACTTTCCCGATTAACATCATCGGTTGATTTTCTAAAAAACTCAACCAAATATTGAAAAAACAAGGTAAGGGTTAATGTACCAATAGCCCAACAGAGATAATGAAAATATTGTTGCCAATCAGGTCCCATCATATTGGCTATAAAGAGTAAAATTCCCATTTTGATAAACATGATTACCATGTTAAATAAAGAGTTCTTTCCATAGCGATTGGTATAAACGGTTTGAATCATCCAGGAATCGGTGAGAACCAAGACAGCCATGAAAAAATCAAGGAAAGAATTCCAAGTCAAAATACCGTTATGAAGATGGTCAATTAAAGTAGTTACTTTTGAAATTGCAAAAACAAAAACTAGGTCATAAAAAAGTTCTGAAAATTCTACACGTTTATGCTTAATAAGAGTTGTCATATTAATACCTTTCTACTTTAGAAATACAATTCATTATAACAGAAAATGGTAATGAGAGAAAAGGATATGCTTAAATAATTTCATGTGGCGCGAATTGTCAAAATCTTGGAGCACATTTACCTCATGTACCAGCTTACAGGCGGAGTGTTTGATGATTGGTAATGAAGTACGTGTATTCTGAGGCAAAAGATTTCGAGACTCCATTACGTAACTCCCATCTATAAATAAAAAATGATAGTTTCATCATAGCAAATCTAAAGAAACACACTAAAAAGCAACCCTGATGGGTTGCTTAAAATCCTATTAAAAATTAACTGTGTCAGGATCATCCTGAGTTTTGATGCCTTGAATCTTATCCAAGACTGCCATATCTTCCTCTGATAAGTCGAAGCCGAAGATATCCAAGTTAGCTTTTATATTTTTAGGTGTCACAGACTTAGGTAGTGGCAAGAAACCTTTTTGAAGGCTCCAACGCAGAGCAACTTGTGCCACAGATTTACCGTTACGTTCAGCCACTGCTTCAACATCTTCATTTGCAAAAATGCTACCTGTACCTAGTGGACTATAGGCTTCAAGAAGGATATCGCGCTCTTGGCAATAGGCAACTAAGTCTTCTTGGTCACAACCTGGAGCCAAGAGGATTTGATTGACATGTGGAACAATTTTAGCTGTTTCAAAAAGAGCTTCTAGGTGATGTTGCATAAAGTTTGACACACCGATAGCACGCACCTTACCTTCTTTGTAGGCTTCTTCCATAGCCTTCCATGCACCCGCATTGCCAGCCTTCCAAGCATCATTCTCACGAAGCGCCTTTGGATTAGGCCAATGGATAAGCAAAAGATCCAAATAATCCACACCAAGTCTTTCGAGAGACTCATCGATAGAAGTCTTAGCCAACTCGTAATCGTGCTTATCATTCCAAAGTTTGGTAGTTAGGAAAATATCCTCACGTGCCAAATCACTATCAGCAATCGCCTTACCTACAGAAACCTCGTTACCGTAAATTTGTGCGGTATCAATATGTGTGTAACCCGCCTTAAGTGCGAAGCTAACGCTGTTATAGGCTTCTTCGCCTTCAGCAATTTGCCAAGTTCCAAAACCAATTTTAGGAATAGCAACCCCATTTGCAAGTGTATATGTTTCCACGATTTTCACCTTTTCTTTTTTTTAATAGTACTATCTTAAAAAAGATAAGGCAAAAATGCAAAGATTTGCTACGGCTATTATTATGAATAGTTCCTTACTTCTTTTTCCGCTGTTCGTAACAGCTTTTGGAGATATTATTACTTGGGAAGAGAATGAATTTGTAAGAACTTTTCATATTGAAAATAAACAAAAATATTGAAATATAGCTGATTTTAGGAAATACTTTTAGGTATTTTCAATGTCAGGATTTAAAAATGGGGCAAAAGTGGGGAAAAACGAATGACTCGCATTTGGTTTGAAAATCTATAATACCTAATGATTATGCTATACTAGATATATAGTGTTGTTATAAATAAATGTCGGCGTGAGAACAAATCGGAGGATAAAATGGAAAAACAAATTAATGAAAAAATTCGTGAGATTGCACAGAGTGTTAATGAGACAATACCAGTAGCATGGGATAATCTTTTTATTAACATAAGTTTAGCTTTTGATGGAGGAGAGGTATATTATTTCTTTAATGAAGAGGGGAAAAATGAGTATATCTACAATCTATATATTCCAAAGCGGTATGGTATTCCTAATTTAGAATTTCGGAATCAAGAAAGACGCACCTTTAGATTAGCTTGGGAGTTGAGAGAAATTTTTGAGAAAGAAGGCCAACCTTTGTGGACTTCTTGTACTATAAAAGTAATTGGCACGAAATTATCTGCTGAATTTGACTATGCACCTTGGAATGAAAGTGATTATAGTTCAGGTCAACAAATGGACTTTTTTGAATATAAATATCTCGGAAAGCAACCAGCTAATGAAAAAGAACTAGAACAGTTCAAGGCTATGAAAGCCTTCCAAAGAGAGCATAATGGCAAATAGTTATATCTAAAGAATAAACCACCTACGCGGTGGTTTTCTTGTTGTTTAACAAATGTTGGTACATATGGTTTATGGTATACTATGGTTGTAGAGAAATGATGCTAAAAATCAAATCGGAGGAAAACATGCTAGAAAACTTTATCAAAGTGGCAGATATGCCCCAAGAAGTTATTGAAAAATACAAGGACCAAGTCCCTGCTGAGTTGTTACAGATTTGGCAGGAAGATGGCTTGGGAACCTTTTTAGATGGTTATCTCAAAGTCATTAATCCAGATGACTATCTTGAACTTCTCCAAGATAGTTATTTCAGAGGAGATATCGCTTTTCCTATGTTCGTAACAGCATTTGGAGATATTATTACTTGGGAAGAGAATGAATTTGTTGGTATTGTAAAATATAACCTTCAAGACTGCGACATTATTATAAAGAGCTTGAAATATTTCCTTCAGTATTTAGATAACTCATATGTGACTGATAACTTTGAACTTGATTTATATAGACAAGCTGTATCAAAACATGGTGCTCTGTCTTATAACCAATGTTTCGGTTTTGTCCCGCTCTTGGCATTAGGAGGCTTTAAAGATGTGGATCACATGGATAAAGTAAAAGTCCTGGAACACATTTATCTCATGTACCAACTCACAGGCGGAGTATTTGACGATTGATAAAAAAGAACCACCCTTGCGGTGGTTTTTTCGACGAAAACGAGTGTGAGATAAATAACGAGTCTTTGGATGAGACTCTCTAATTTGGTGAATATAAATTATTTGGTACAAAATTTGGTACAAAAAACAAAATGACAAGCAAAAAAGCCTTATAAATCAAGGCTTTTTCCTGTTGATTTAGATACCCCCTACATGGATTTGTAAGAACTTTTCATATTGAAAATAAACAAAAATGTTGAAATATAGCTGATTTTAGGGAAATACTTTTAGGTATTTTCAATGTCAGGATTTAAAAATGGGGCAAAAGCGGGGCAAAAACGAATGACTCGTATTTTGTTTGAAAACCTATAATACCTAATGATTATGCTATTCTAGATATATAGTTTTGTTATAAATAAATGTCAGTGCGAGATCAAATTGGAGAATAAAATGGAAAAACAAATTTCTACGTAGAATGGAATGCGAAAAAGTGATAATTAAAGAGACGAAAAAGCTGAGAATATGATTTCCCAGCTTTTTTGAATGCGATAGAAATAGCAACTAGACTATTTACGAAAGGCCTCAATAATGTAGGTGAAGCCAGTAACTAAAAATGAAAAGGCAATGACATAAACGACAAAGACACCTGTAGCCACTGGATTGAACAGAATCACTAGACCTAGTAAAAATGCAAGCAAGGCTACCCACGTGATATTGCTACCAATAATAGGGAAAATCAATCCTAGACGATTGCCTTTAAAGAAAGCAATAATGGCTTCTACAATTAACCAAATTCCTACAATGGTCGGAATGACGACCGGCAGGGTCACAAAGCCATAAGCCACGAGGTAAAGAGATAAGAGAAGATTAACAAACCCTTGGAAAAGATAAACAGGTGAGCGAAGCTCTTTTGGTGCAGAGAAATAGCCTAAAATAGCTGCTATAGAAGAAACCAGTAAACCAAATGAAATCCACCAGCTGTAAGCAACAAGATTAGCTACTGGGTTTGTAAATAGGAAAAGTCCTAAAAGGACAAAAACAACTCCTGCAAGGAATAGCAGTAAACGATTAGAAAATTTCATTTCAATACCCCCTATATAGTATAGTTTGCTAATAAAACTATTGTACTTATTTTTATAGAAAATGTCAATAAAATAAATAAACAATTTGGAAGTTTCAGTCTGACTTACAAAAAGAAAAGGAGTTTTCACTCCTTTTCACAGATTGAAGACAAAGTCCTTATAAAAGTGTCTTCTAAAGATTTTAACTTCAATCTGAAGCGAGGTTATCCTCGCTTTTTCTATTTATCAAACAATTCCTTATTTTCAATTAAGAGTTCTAGTGGAGATTTATCCCTTGCTTCAATAAAACCAGGTTCATATTGGTTATGAAGTGTTCTTTTCTGAGAAGTTGGATCAATATACAACTCATCTCCATCTTCTGTGTATAGTTGGTTGCCTCTTGTTAGGTAAAGTAAATCCTCTAAGTACTGTCCATCAGTTTCTAGAAAATTTTCGATGTATTTGACAGCCTTTAAGATCTCACTTACTTTATCAGAGTATTCATTCGATTCAAGAACACTCTTTTCTAATTCAATCTCTTTACTAGTTCCAAATAGTTGGGTTGGAGTTGCATTAAAATATTCTGCTATCTTATCCAAATTTGCAAAGGTAGGATAGCTTTTTTGTTTTTCGTAATCAGAGATGTCTGGAAAGATTGCTCATAAAAAAATGTGGGGCAAATCAGTTATAGACAAGCAAAAAAGCCTTATAAATCAAGGCTTTTTCCTGTTGATTTAGATGCCCCCTGCATGGATTTGGAAAGGATTTTCATATTGAGAGTAATTAAAAATATTGAAATATAAGTGATTTTAGGGAAGTACTTTTAGGTATTTCCAATGTCATGATTTAAAAATGGGGCAAAAACGAATGACTCTCATTTGGTTTGAAAACCTATAATATCTAATGATTATGCTATACTAGAAATATAGTGTTGTTATCAATAAATATCAGTGCGAGACTAATCGGAGGATAAAATGGAAAAACAAATTAATGAAAAAATTATCGAAATGGATAGGGAATATCCCTTTTTATTTTGCTTTAAATCAGATTTTTGGATGGAATAGTAGATGATAAGACAAAATATCTTTGAACATACAAAAAGACAAACGCCAAAAATGACGTCTGTCTACGTTCTGAGGTAGCCTTTAGGCTCCCTTTTTTCTTAGAAAATACCGATGAGTAATTGCATGCCAAGACTAGTCAGGATGATAGCAATCCAGCAAAGGGCTCCAAGAAGAATGGATTTTCCACTGGATTTGATCATAGCAACGAGGTTAGTTTTGAGACCAATAGCACTCATAGCCATGATGATGAGGAATTTGGAGAGCTGTTTGAGAGGTGAAAAGAAGCTATTGCTAACACCAAAAGAAGTAAGGACGGTAGTTAGCAGAGAAGCTAGGATGAAGTAGAGAATGAAAACGGGGAAGATTTTTTTAAGCTTTACTCCTTGGTTGTTGTCTTGTTGACGGCTTTGCCAATAGGAGAGGAAGAGAGTAATAGGGATAATAGCTAAGGTACGAGTCAGTTTGACAATGGTTGCAGATTCTAGAGTATTGGTATGATACAGACTATCCCAGGCGCTAGCTGTGGCTGTTACAGAGGAAGTATCGTTGACCGCAGTACCCGCAAAGAGAGCAAAACCTTCGTTGGAGAGATGGAGCCAAGAACCTAGAGTTGGAAAGATAAGAGCTGCCAAGACATTGAAGAAAAAGATAACAGAAATGGCTTGGGCTACTT
Organism: uncultured Streptococcus sp.; assembly: GCA_958445905.1. GTDB lineage: Bacteria > Bacillota > Bacilli > Lactobacillales > Streptococcaceae > Streptococcus. The sequence continues at coordinate 13,658 of CAUCUH010000003.1, read as the reverse complement.
CTTTTTCCTTGGCGTGAATAACAGGAGCAGTCGCTGCAATGGCAGAACCGCCACAGATAGAAGAGCCTACCCCAATCAAGGTAGCTAGCTTTGTATCCATGTTAAAAAATCGTTGGAAAAAGAAAGCAATAATTAAAGCGATAGAAATAGTCGAAAGGATGACAGGAAGGGAAGATTTTCCAACTGCGAAAACTTGAGAGATATTGAGTCCAAAACCAAGTAAGATAACAGCATACTGAAGCAATTTTTTGGAGCTATAAGTCAAACCAGCATCCAGTTGTTTATAGGGAGTGAGAAAGGGGTAGAGAATCATTCCGATAAAAATGGCGAAAACAGGTGCTCCCACAACAGGCAGAAAGCCTCCTAAAACCCAAGAGATGATAGAAATGATCAGACAGGCTAACAGTCCTGCCCAATTTTTTGATAGAAATGACATAAAAACCTCCGAAAATAAATACCCCTTATTATAATCTTATTTATCAGAAAAGTAAAATAGAAAATAGAAAGTAGGAATAAGGTAGTAAATTAACGGAATTTTGCGGTCAGAGAGCTTTTTGTAATATAATAGATATATGTTCTTTGATCAATAAGGATGCAAATGTGGCATATGTTATTGAAAAAAATGAATTTGATGAGCCTGGACATGTGAAGTAATTATGTGAGATAAGAAAATAAATAAGAGAGTTGAAAATGTACTGATCCCAAAAGTTAGATTTTTTTCTGTCTAACTTTTGGGATCAGTACATATCCTCGCTTTTTTAATCTAATAGGTCCTTATTTTCAATTAAGAGTTCTAGTGGGGATTTATCTCTTGCTACAATAAAACCAGGTTCATATTGGTTATGAAATGTTCTTTTCTGAGAAGTTGGATCAATATACAACTCATCTCCATCTTCTGTGTATAGTTGGTTGCCTCTTGTTAGGTAAAGTAAATCCTCTAAGTACTGTCCATCAGTTTCTAGAAAATTTTCGATGTATTTGACAGCCTTTAAGATCTCACTTACTTTATCAGAGTATTCATTCGATTCAAGAACACTCTTTTCTAATTCAATCTCCTTACTTGTTCCAAAAAGTTGAGTTGGAGTTGCATTAAAATATTCTGCTATCTTATCTAAATTTGCAAAGGTAGGATAGCTTTTTTGTTTTTCGTAGTCAGAGATGTCTGGAAAGATTGCTCATAAAAAAATGTGGGGCAAATGATGGGGCAAATCAGTTATAGACAAACAAAAAAGCCTTGTAAATCAAGGCTTTTTCCTGTTGTATGTAGATGCCCCCTACAGGGCTCGAACCTGTGACCCATAGATTAAGAGTCTACTGCTCTACCAACTGAGCTAAGGAGGCAAATATAAAAAGCTGTATTGGTGCCGATACTTCACGATTTGTATTGAACCCGCGCAATTAAGCAGGTGGGCAACTCGCTCTGACTTAGCTGCTTCCGCGTGAAACGGCCTGCATACTGCCAGAAGTCTTTTGTTTCCCTAATAATACAAAAAATAGTCGGTCAACACTTAAGTGTGAAGTCGTACACCACAGCGTTTCTATATGTATATGATACCACATTTTGAAAATATTTCAAGGAAAAATCTCAATTTTTTGAAACCGATGTCACTTTTTCTTAAATTGATCAATCTTCTCCTTGGTGGCTCCGAGAGCACGCTCGTACTTGCCATTTTCATTGGGAATAAAGTAGGAAGCGTGTTTGAGCTTGTCTGGCAAGTAGTCCTGATTGACCCAGTTGCCAGGGTAGTTGTGAGGGTATTTATAGTTTTGCGCATTTCCCAGTTCCTTGCTTCCAGCATAATGACCATCGCGGAGGTGGCGAGGAATAGGAAGGTTGCCAGAACTTCTAAGATCAGCCAGCGCCTTGTCCATGGCAACGTAGGCTGAGTTGGATTTCGGCGAAAGGGCAAGATCGATGACGATGTTGGCGATGAGAATGCGGGCCTCAGGAAAGCCGATGCGCTCAGCTGCTTGAAGGGCTGTTACGGTATGAATCTGCGCATCTGGATTGGCCAGACCGATATCCTCATAAGCGATGACAGTCAAGCGACGAGCTAGACTGGGTAGATCTCCGGCTTCGATCAAACGAGCGGCATAGTGGAGACTAGCATCGACATCCGAACCACGGATAGATTTTTGCAGGGCAGAGAGCACATCGTAGTGGCCGTCTCCATCTTTGTCCATGGTGATGTAGCTGCGCTGGAGACTGTTTTCCATGATCTCTAGCGTAATATGGCGAATTCCTTCTGCATTTTCAGAGGTCGACAGCACCGCCAGATCGAGAGAATTAAAGGCAGAGCGAAGATCTCCATTGGTTGAGGTAGCGATGAAATCCAAAGCGTCCTCATCGAGCACGACTGGAAAATCAAAGCCACGGTCGGGATCATCCAGCGCCGTTTTTAGAGCTTGCTTGACCTCCTCCGTCGTCAACGGTTCCAGCTCAAAGATTTGTACGCGGCTACGAATAGCGGGTGTGACAGAGAAAAAGGGATTTTCAGTCGTTGCACCGATCATGATGACCAGACCACTTTCGAGCAAAGGCAGGAGAAAATCTTGTTTAGTTTTATCGAGGCGATGGATTTCGTCCAAAAGCAGGACCAAGCCACCAGAAAATTTGGCTTCCTCTGCGATTTCTTGTAGGCGTTTTTTACTGTCAACCGTTGCATTAAAAGTCCGAAAGGCATACTTAGTCGTTCCTGCGATCGCAGAAGCAATACTGGTCTTTCCGATCCCCGGAGGTCCATAGAGAATCATAGAGGACAGACGATTGGCCTCGACCATGCGACGAATGATTTTGCCTTCTCCAACCAGGTGCTGTTGACCGATGACTTGATCGATCGTCCGTGGTCGCATACGGAGTGCGAGATTGTCGGGCATTTCCTTCTCCTTTCTAGCTTTGTCTCCTTTCAAAGAGACGGTTTTTATGGTAAGATTGTAGTAACTATTGTATCATATTCCGCTCTAAGAGTGGGAAATTAGAAAGAGGACGCTATGTCTAAATACGGATTTTTGGATGTTTTAGAAGAGGAGATGGACAAGGTTTTTCCCTTTGATTTTGAGATCAATTGGGATAAGAAAAACCATGCGGTAGAAGTGGCTTTTCTCTTGGAAGCGCAAAACACAGGCGGGGTTGCACTGGTTGATGAAGCCGGTGAAGAGTCTGATGAGGATATTTTCTTTGAAGAAGCCGTGCTCTTCTACAATCCAGCCAAGTCTCATGTGGAAGAAGATGCCTATTTAACGGCGATTCCTTATGAGCCTAAAAAAGGCTTGTCTCGTGAGTTTCTAGCCTATTTTGCGACTTTCCTCCGAGATACAACTGAGTTGGCCTTGGATGAGCTCATGGATTTCTTAGCAGACGAAGAAGCAGAGAGCTTTGAGATCGTCTGGAACCAAGAAGTTTTTGAAGAAGGCAAGATTGGCCTAGAAGAAAGCACCTTTTATCCCTATCCGAGATATTAAGAGGGAAAGCTCATGCTTGAGGATTGCTTAGAAGCACGATTCGAATTTACGGGTTGTAAAATTGCCTTGATTTGTGAGGGGCAAATTTTGACCATCTTGCGCGATGATAAAGAAACGATTCCTTACCCCAATATGTGGGACTTGCCAGGTGGTGGTCGGGAAGGAAATGAGACACCTTTTGAGTGTGTGGCGCGTGAGGTTTATGAGGAATTGAATATTCAACTGTCGAAAGAGGAAGTGATATGGTCCGAGATCTATCCTGGCATCTTGGATGAGAAGAAACAGTTCGTTTTTCTAGTTGGCAATCTAGCCCAAGAAGAGTTTGAACACATTGACTTTGGAGATGAGGGACAGGGCTATAAGTTAGTGAGCTTTGAAGAGTTTTTAATTTCAGATCGAGTGGTTCCTCAATTGCAAGAACGGGTGAGAGGTTATGTGGAGGGAAATGTTCCTGATCCCGTTTTAAGCATGACAAGTTTGGATAACGATGTCAAAAGAAAGTTGGAGAATGGGCAATACAGCAGAGAAAAAGCTAAGGCCATCTATGAAGATTTTTTAAGGATGAAAGAGCATAAAGAAGAAGGATTTTTAATAGCAAAAGCAATCGTTATTTTTATTATTTTCTTCTTTCCAATCATGGTTGCTGGGGGAAATTTTAGAAGACTAGATGATGTTGTTCTGGCCTTGGGTTTTTTAGTGTTGTTTGTTGTTTTATTCATACCGACATATCTTTCAGTCTATTACCGTAAGATTGGTCGATACAAGAGACAACTTCGTAAGGCGATGAAAAAATATTATGCAGATGTAATAAAGGAATGTAATGGATAGTAAGGAGAATTAGATGGAAACATGGCAAGAGTTAAAAGTTACAGTGAAGCGTGAAGGGGAGGAGCTGGTCTCCAACCTCTTGATCGAGTTAGGTGCCCAAGGGGTCGCAATCGAAGACAGCATGGACTATGTGGGGAATGTCGACCGTTTCGGGGAGATTTTTCCTGAGGTCGAGCAGCAAGAAGAAATCGTGGTGACGGCCTACTATCCGGATACGGTGGATGTGGCAGAGGTCGAGGCTGATTTGCAGGCTCGCTTGGCAGAATTGACCGACTTTATGGATCTGGGTGAGGTCAAGATGGGTACGACTGCCTTGGCTGAGGAAGACTGGGCAGACAACTGGAAGAAATACTATGAACCAGCTCGTATCACTCATGACTTGACCATCGTGCCGTCATGGACAGACTATGAGTCGACAGCGGGAGAAAAGATTATCAAGCTGGATCCTGGTATGGCCTTCGGAACAGGAACCCACCCGACAACCAAGATGAGCCTCTTTGCCTTAGAGCAGGTTCTCCGTGGTGGCGAAACGGTGCTAGATGTAGGAACTGGTTCAGGTGTCCTTTCCATTGCTAGCTCCCTTCTTGGTGCCAAGGAAATCTTTGCCTATGATTTGGATGACGTAGCGGTTCGCGTCGCTCAGGAAAATATTGAACTCAACCCAGGCATGGAAAACATCCATGTAGCCCCAGGCGATTTGCTGAAAGGCGTGGAGATTGAGGCAGATGTCATCGTGGCCAACATCCTGGCGGATATCCTTATCCATCTGACAGATGATGCTTATCGCTTGGTCAAGGATGAAGGTTATCTCATCATGAGTGGCATTATCAAGGACAAGTGGGACATGGTGCGCGAGTCGGCTGAGTCAGCAGGATTCTTCCTTGAAACCCACATGATCCAAGGGGAATGGAATGCCTGCGTCTTCAAGAAGACCAAGGATATCTCCGGTGTGATTGGAGGCTAGCATGCAGCAGTATTTTGTAAAAGGTTTGGCTAGCTCACCTGTCACCATAGAGGACAAGGAGACCAGCAAGCACATGTTTCAGGTCATGCGCTTAAAAGAAGATGATGAGGTGACTTTGGTCTTTGATGATGGGATCAAGCGTTTGGCGCGCGTGGTAAATGTAGAAGCCCGTAAGTTGGAGCTAATCGAGGAATTAGCTGACAATGTGGAACTGCCAGTCCAAGTGACCATCGCATCAGGCTTTCCCAAGGGAGACAAGCTCGAGTTCATCACTCAGAAAGTAACGGAACTCGGTGCCAGCCAAATCTGGGCCTTCCCTGCAGACTGGTCCGTTGCTAAGTGGGACGGCAAGAAATTGGGTAAAAAGGTCGAGAAACTAGAAAAAATCGCCCTCGGAGCAGCCGAGCAGAGTAAGCGAAATCTGGTCCCAAGCATTACCCTTTTTGAGAAAAAGGCAGACTTTCTGGCTCAGTTCGACCAGTTTGACCGGATCGTGGTGGCCTATGAAGAGTCAGCTAAAGAAGGCGAGGCGGCCGCTCTGATTCAGTCGCTGACAGGCTTAGAAGCTGGATGTAAACTACTCTTTATCTTTGGACCAGAGGGCGGTTTATCCCCTGCAGAAATTAAAAGTTTTACAGCTAAAGGAGCAGTCCTTGCAGGACTTGGGCCTCGCATACTTCGAGCAGAAACAGCTCCACTCTACGCTCTCAGCGCCGTGAGTGTTGTCACAGAATTAATGAACTAACGAAGTGAAGGAATCGCTTCGTTAGTTTTTTTACAAGAATGATGAAAGCAAGGTGGATCCCAGAATGATCTTCGAGAAGTATCCGTATATTAAAGTAGCTTCATTGGTTCCCATCTGCTTCTAAAAGTGTTAAAATAGTATCCAAGAAACTGGAGAAAATACATGCCGAAAGAAGAGAATTTAACAGGGGACCAAGTCGTTGCCCTTACAAAAAAATATTTATCACCTGAAGATGTTGCTTTTGTGCAAAAGGCTTTGGTCTATGCGGTTGATTGCCATAATGGGCAATTCCGTCAGTCTGGCGAGCCTTATATCATCCACCCAATTCAAGTAGCAGGGATCCTTGCCAAGCTGAAACTGGATGCTGTGACGGTCGCCTGCGGCTTTTTGCATGATGTCGTGGAAGATACGGATGCGACTTTAGATGATTTAGAGCGCGAATTTGGTCATGATGTGCGCGTGATTGTCGATGGGGTGACCAAGCTCGGGAAGGTCAAGTACAAGTCCCATGAAGAGCAGTTGGCGGAAAACCATCGCAAGATGCTCATGGCCATGTCTCAAGATATTCGTGTCATTTTGGTCAAATTGGCAGACCGCTTGCATAATATGCGTACCCTCAAGCATTTGCGCAAGGATAAGCAAGAGCGCATTTCGCGTGAGACCATGGAGATCTATGCACCACTGGCCCATCGTCTCGGGATTTCCAGCGTTAAGTGGGAACTTGAGGATTTGTCCTTCCGTTATTTGAACGAAGTCGAATTCTACAAGATCTCCCATATGATGAAGGAAAAACGTCGCGAGCGAGAAGAGTTGGTCGAAGAGGTTGTCCACAAGATCGAGACCTATGCTGGGGAACGCCATCTGCATGGGAAAATTTATGGTCGACCAAAGCATATCTATTCGATCTATCGCAAAATGCAGGATAAAAAGAAACGCTTTGATGAAATCTATGATTTGATCGCCATTCGCTGCATCCTAGATACTCCAAGTGATGTTTATGCCATGCTAGGCTACATCCATGAGCTCTGGAAGCCAATGCCGGGGCGTTTTAAGGACTATATTGCCAACCGGAAGGCCAATGGCTATCAGTCTATCCATACGACTGTATACGGCCCTAAGGGACCGATTGAATTCCAGATCCGAACCAAGGAAATGCACGAGGTTGCTGAGTACGGGGTTGCGGCTCACTGGGCCTATAAAAAAGGGATCAAGGGTCAAGTAAACAGCAAGGAATCAGCTATTGGGATGAACTGGATCAAGGAGATGATGGAGCTCCAAGACCAGTCAGGCGATGCCAAAGAATTTGTTGAAAATGTGAAAGAAGATATCTTGGCAGAAGAGATTTACGTCTTCACACCAGATGGAACCGTGCGCTCGCTTCCGAAAGATTCCGGACCGATCGATTTTGCCTATGAAATCCACACCAAGGTTGGGGAAAAAGCGATTGGTGCCAAGGTTAATGGCCGGATGGTGCCTCTTAATACCAAACTTCGGACGGGAGACCAGGTGGAGATTATCACCAATGCCAATTCCTTTGGTCCGAGCCGTGACTGGCTGACCCTTGTTAAAACTAGCAAGGCGCGCAACAAGATTCGTCAGTTCTTTAAAAATCAAGACAAGGAATTGTCGATTAACCGTGGTCGTGACCTCTTGATGGCCCAATTCCACGAGCATGACTTGGTAGCCAATAAGTTCATGGACAAAAAGCACATGGACAAAGTGCTACAAAAATCAAGCTATAAGACAGAAGAAGCCTTGTTTGCGGCGATTGGTTTTGGAGAGATTGGGGCTATTACCATCTTTAACCGCTTGACGGAGGATGAACGCCGGGAAGAAGAGCGGGCTAAGGCACGCGCAGAAGCAGAAGAGCTAGTCAAAGGTGGCGAGGTCAAGGTTGAAAATAAAAAAGACACCTTGAAGGTCCGTCACGAGGGTGGCGTGGTCATCCAAGGTGCTTCTGGACTCTTGATTCGGATTGCTAAGTGTTGTAATCCAGTTCCAGGTGATGAAATCGTCGGCTACATCACCAAAGGACGCGGTGTTGCCATTCACCGTCAGGACTGTATGAACCTCCGAGCTCAAGACAACTACGAGCAACGCTTGATCGATGTAGAATGGGAAGATAACAATACGACCAAGGACTACATTGCTCACATCGATATTTACGGTCTCAACCGTGCCGGACTTCTGAACGATGTACTCCAAGTCCTCTCCAATACAGCTAAGATGGTCTCAACCGTCAATGCCCAACCAACCAAAGATATGAAATTTGCCAATATCCACATTTCCTTTGGAATTCCAAACCTGTCTATGTTGACAACGGTTGTGGATAAGATTAAGAGTGTGCCGGAGGTGTACTCTGTTAAGCGTACCAACGGCTAGTCTTCTGCGAAAATCGACTTCATACTGCGTTAGTTTCGACTGGCCTAACTACAGTTATGCCTGCGTCTCACTGCCTTGTCTGAGGTTGATGTTCTTTCAAGAGCATCAGTGAATGCTCAATAGATTTATAAAATAGGATAATAAAATGAAATTAGTGATTCAACGGGTCAAGAGTGCCTCAGTTTCCATTGATGGTCAAGTCTACAATGCGATTCAGCAAGGCTTGTTGCTTCTAGTGGGAGTGGGGCCTGAGGATGACCAGAAGGATTTGGAGTATGCGGTCCGCAAGGTATCGCAGATGCGTATTTTCTCAGATGAGGAAGATAAGATGAATCTTTCGGTCAAAGATGTCCAAGGGGAAGTCTTATCGATCTCTCAATTTACCCTCTTTGCGGATACCAAAAAAGGCAACCGTCCTGCTTTTACAGGGGCTGCCAAGCCAGATATGGCCAGTCAGTTATATGATGACTTTAATGATCAATTAGAAAAAGAAGTCCCTGTCAAACGAGGGATCTTTGGGGCCGATATGGCGATTGAATTGATCAATGATGGTCCAGTGACGATTTTGTTAGATACAAAAAATCCATAAGTAAGAAAACATGCAGTCGGTTTAGACTGCATGTTTTTCGATATAGAGTTGTTGGGCGATCACTTGGTTGATAGAAATTTCTTGTCCATGGATGATTAAGTGATAGAGGCCTGTGTAGTCATCATACCGTTGAAACGCGATAGTATTCCCAATCTGGAGATGGATCTGGTCTAAGAATTTTAGCAATTCATAGGTGTCATGGACCCTTTGCAGAATATAGAGACCAGGTTGGGTCGCTTCGCTGAGACGGTCTTGGTAGGCTTCGACAAGCCTTTCGCCTTTCTTTGGAATTGTCCCACCGTGAGGGCAGGTCTTAGGAGTTCCAAGCATGTGATCCAGCTGGTCAATGAAATGTTCAGAAACGGTATGCTCGAGAACTTCTGCCTCTTCATGGACTTCTTCAGTTGTATAGTCAAGTTTTTCCAGAAGAAATACTTCGATCAAGCGGTGCTTGCGGTAGAGATCAGAGACCAACTGCGATCCTAGATCCGTTAGCAAATACCCACGAGACTTGTCCTTCACCAAGAGACCCTCTGAGATCATGCGCTTAATCATCTCGGTCACAGCGGGTGGAGAGACCTGCATGCGACTCGCGATTTCCTTGTTGCTAATTTTTTCTACTTCTGTGCCAATTTCATAAATGCACTTGAGGTAATCTTCTTTGTTTGGTGTCATGCTTTCCTCTTTTCTTCGCTCATTTCTAGTATATCAAAAATCTCCTCAAAAACGCTAGTGGAGTAATGAGAATTGTCTCAAGCTCCAAAAGATGGTAGTATAGAAGCATAGAAAGGACGGCACTATGAACAGACGGGAATTAGTGAGATTAGGCTGGAGAGAGAGTAGTTTAGCCTATCTAGAGAAGCACTTGCAGGGATTGAAAGATCCACAAGCCTACCAAGAACAATACCAGTCTGTCTTTTTCTTTGCCAGTCCTCTGTTTCAAAATATGTGGTTTCAAGAGATCAAAGATCTAACGGAAACGGCTGCCCAAGACTTGCTGAGGGGAGTCATGAAAATTCTTCTTATGCCAAGTGACCTGTCCGGAACTTGTGAAGAAACAGCCTTTCTTCTGAGTAGGATGGCTCCAGATTGTCCGCCAGGTTCCGACTTTTGGAAGGCTTTTTCACACGTCGTGCAAATCGCCTTTGAAAAGGATCCCTTAGCAGATCAGTCGGGAGATCAGCTCTTGAAACGCCAGGTTCACCAGTTACGCTACCTAGTTTCAAGTTACCAAGCCCAATGGGTTCGGACGCATAAGGCCAGAGCTGGACAGACTGACGAGGAGGCCTTACAAGCTTACATACAAAAGGCTAGAGCGGTCACGGTGGATGCTTATGCGGCTGCCCGCCTTCACAACAAGGTCTCCCTAGGGCCAGATGGTCACCTTCATTATCCATCAGGGGCCTCTCAACAAGTCAATTTCAAGGTCTTGTTAAATTTCCATACGGAGTATATTCTCGATCAAGCCGGGCGTTTTCTCAATGAAGTCGATCCAGTAGAAGTTTCTGAAAATGGCATTGTCAATGGTGCCAGTTTTAACTACGGTCTGGCTAGGGGCCGGATCCATAAGGACTTAGATATTGACCCCGTCAAAGCTTGGGACCCAGCTTTTCGTAAGCAGGTCCTTTATCAGCAGGAGGTTCGCTATCTAGCCCCTAAAAATGATCGCAGTGTCGAAGGCTACTGGAGTCGAAAAGGAGTCTTTGCACAAGGGGGCAAGAGCTACAAGCAACAAGTAGCAAGGCGCGTGAGAAGCTTCCTCATAGGCATCCCACGCTTACGCTGGCGAGTCCTCCTCCAGAATGGACTCCATCGGATTTTATAGTAGTCCTCTTTCGGATTGAAGACAAAGGCCTCTTAGAAACTCACCTAAGGAAAGTCTCTGAACAGATTTTGTAGATATAGAAAAGAGGTCGCAGACCTCTTTTTATTATCCAAGTGCTTTGACGGCTTCGATTGCAGCGTCGTAATTCGGCTCGCTGTTGATGTTGTCGAGGTACTCAACGTAAGTCACCTTGTTGTCTGCATCTAAGACCAAGACAGCACGCGCAAGCAAATGCCATTCATTGATCAAGAGGCCGTAGGCTTTCCCGAAGGAATGGTCGAAGTAGTCTGAGAGCATGATGGCATTTTCGATCCCTTCAGCAGCACACCATTTGCCTTGGGCGAAAGGAAGGTCGACGGAAACCGTCAAGACCACAGTGTCCTCCATGTCAGAGAGGGCCTGGTTGAAGTGACGTGTTTGAGTGGAACAGATACCTGTATCAATAGAAGGGATCACACTGAGAACTTTTTTCTTCCCAGCAAAATCAGCTAAAGATTTCTTTTCAAGAGCTGGAGTGATCAATGAAAAATCATGAGCCATTTCCCCTACTTGAAGTTGAGATCCGGTAAAGGTAACAGGGTTTCCTAAAAATGTTGCCATAAAAAGACTCCTTTTTTTGTTTTTATTGTACCGCAATACCGGAGGAGGGGCCACTGATTTGTTTAGAAATCTAAAGGGTCTACTGACTCAATCCTTCTGCGATCTTGTCTAAGTTCCATTTCATCATGCTGTAGTAGCTATCGCCCTTTTCTCCTTCTTTGGCAATGGAATCAGTGAAGATCTTTGCATAGATTGGGATGTCGGTATCTTTAGACACAGTTTTCATAGGACGTTCATCGACACTGGATTCAACAAAGAGGGCCGGCACCTTGGTTTGACGGAGCTTTTCTACCAGCGTTTTGATTTGGTCAGGTGTGCCTTCTTCTTCCGTATTGATTTCCCAGATATAGGCAGATGGGACGCCATAGGCTTTGGAGAAGTACTTGAAGCAGCCTTCGCTGGTTACGATCATCTTCTTGTCTGCTGGGATGTTATTGAATGCTTGCTTGGCTTCTTGGTCTAGCTTGTTGAGTTTTTCAGTGTAGGCTGCTAGATTTTTTTCGTAGAAGTCCTTATTTTTTGGATCTTTTGCGATTAATTGTTTGGCAATGTTTTTAGCGTAGATGATTCCATTTTCGAGATTGAGCCAAGCGTGAGGGTCTTCTTTTCCAGCTTGGTTTTGGCCTTCTAGGTAGATGACATCGACTCCCTCGCTAACTGCGAAATAGTCCTTGTTTTCTACTTTATTGGCATTTTTGACCAATTTAGTGAACCAAGCATTGCCACCGGTTTCGAGATTGATCCCGTTGTAGAAGATCAGGTCTGCTTGCGAAGTTTTTTTGACATCTTCTGGTAGTGGTTCGTATTCGTGGGGATCTTTGCCGACGGGAACGATACTGTGCAGTTCGATCTTATCCCCAGCAATATTTTTGGTCATATCTGCAAGGATCGAATTGGTGGTGACCACTTTCAATTTACCAGAAGCTCCAGAAGAAGAACCCTTGCTACAGGCTAGAAGGCCAAATAAGAGCGCTACAAAGAGGGCGAGGACAGAAGCGATTTTTTTCATGTGTTTCTCCTTTAATGAGATGAAAGAGCGTGCTTGTTCTTTCTCTGCTTAGGAGCGATAAAAAAGCTGATGAGAAAGAAGACGGCAGAAGTGAGGACAATACAAGACCCAACGGCGATGTTCAAACTATAGCCAATAAAGAGTCCCAGAACGGATGCAAGAGCGCCTAGGCTAGAGGACAGGAGCATCATGGACCAGAGGCTATTGGCATAGAGATAGGCTGTCGCAGCAGGTGTGATGAGCATGGCGACGATGAGAATGGTTCCGACACTTTGCATAGCAGTGACAGAAACCAAAGTCAAGAGCACCATGAGGAGGTAGTGATAGATCTTGACCCGAACGCCCATGGATTGAGCCAGAACGGGATCAAAAGAAGTGAGCAGTAGGGGACGAAAGAGCAGGACAATTACCAGCAAGACCGCCACCCCAACACCGATGGTCATCCACATATCCTGGTCTTGCACGGCCAAGATATTCCCAAAGAGGATGTGGAAAAGGTCGGTGGAACTTTTTGCGACTCCAATTAGGATGACTCCTAAGGCGAGGAAAGAAGAAAAGGTAATCCCAATCGCCGTGTCGCTCTTGATGATGGAGTTGCTCTTGATATAGGTGATAAGGACGGACGCCAGGAGGCCAAAGATAATGGCGCCAATAAAGAAATTGATGCCCAGGATAAAGGAAAGGGCCACACCTGGAAGGACCGCGTGTGAGATGGCATCTCCCATGAGAGACATGCCTCGCAAAATGATGAAGCATCCAACAGCTCCGGCGACGATCCCGATGGCAATAGCTGTAATGAGAGCGTTTTGGAGGAAATGAAATTGTTGTAATCCATCGATAAATTCTGCAATCATCTGATTTCACCTCCTATAAAAAGTTCATGACCGTAGGCTGCGTGAAGATTCTCCTTGGTAAAGGTTTCTTCTGTTTTCCCAAAAGCAATCAGTTTGCGATGAAGGAGCAGGATCTGGTCAAAATAAGCTGGGACCTTGCTGAGATCGTGATGGACGATCAGGATGGTCTTGCCTTCTTGTTTCAAGGTTTGGAGTGTCTGCATGATGATGTCTTCGCTGACAGAGTCAATCCCAGCAAAGGGCTCATCCAAAAAGATGACCTCTGCTTCTTGGACCAAGCAGCGGGCGATCAGGACACGTTGGAATTGCCCTCCCGAAAGCTGGCCAATCTGGCGATCTGCTAGATCAAGAAGATTGACAAGTTTCAAGGCATTTTCCACTTTTTTCAGATCCTCTTTGC
>CAUCUH010000002.1:0-30735 GCA_958445905.1 uncultured Streptococcus sp. | reverse complement strand
AGAACGCCGGAAGTAGTTGGGGGTTGCCCCCTGTGAGATAAGGTAGTCGCTTAGCTTTATTCCGCCATAGCTCAGTTGGTAGTAGCGCATGACTGTTAATCATGATGTCGTAGGTTCGAGTCCTACTGGCGGAGTACATAAGAAAGTGAAGATCAATTTTTATTGATCTTTTTATTTTTATCTTATAAAACTAAAGGCTCCGTTTTTATACGGAGCCTTTAGTTAACTAGTTATTTGGAAAGAATGCTTGATATAAAGCTTTAATAGCTTTTTCTTCTTGATCCTTACTTACAACGAACATAATAGAGACTTCACTAGAACCTTGTGAGATCATTTGAATATTCACTTCGTTTTCTGATAGTGCTTTAGCTGCAGTTGCGGTAACCCCTACTTGACTTTTCATTTTTTCACCGACGATCATAATGATTGAAAGATCGTGTTCGATTTCGGCGGTGTCTACTTCTAGCTTTTGCGTTAATTGTTTTAAAATTTCTTGTTCTTTAATTGGAGTAAGCTCACGTGAACGTAAGATAATGGACAGGTCGTCGATACCAGTTGGCATATGTTCCCAACTAATATTAAGATCTTCTAGTACTTGTAAAACTTTTCGACCAAACCCAACTTCACGGTTCATGAGGTATTTGGTCATATTGATACTTACAAACCCTGAATCTCCAGCGATTCCTACGACAGTTACATGATCATTTGAATGTTCCAAAACAATTCGGGTCCCTGGGTGGTCCGGATTGTTTGTATTTTTAATGACTAATGGAATTTTACCTCTGTAGGCTGGCACAAGAGCTTCATCATGTAAAACTGAAAAGCCAGCATAGGCTAATTCACGCATCTCTTTGTAAGTTAATTCAGGAATAGAATGTGGGTGTTTAATGATACCTGGATGTGCTGCAAAAATACCATTTACGTCTGTAAAGTTTTCGTATAAGTCTGCTTTTACACCTGCTGCAATGATCGATCCTGTAATGTCGGATCCACCACGAGAAAATGTACAAATATCCCCATCTTGGGTAACACCAAAGAATCCTGGAATGACAATCACTTCACTTGAATCTTTTAGTTCTTCAATTTTATCGTAACTAGATGGTAAAATACGAGCGTTAGAAGGTTCTGCAGTGACCGTGATTCCTGCCTCTTTTGGATGGATATATCTTGCTTCTAATCCATTCTGATTGAAATAGGCAGCAATGAGTTTAGCATTGTTATTTTCACCTGCTGCTAAGAATGCATCGTATGTAAATGGATTTCCTTTTTTAGGCAAATTTGTCAGATCATAGATATCTTCAGCAATTTCCTGAATAATAGAATCTTTGAGACCCAATTCTTCTGTAATGGCACGATAACGTTCAATAATCCACTGTTGTGTTTGTGTGACATCCTTATCTGAAGTAAATTCTTTATAATACCGGATCAGAGCATCTGTTACTTTTGTGTCTTCAGCGTTGCGTTTTCCTGGAGCTGATACAACTACAAATCTTCTTTCTGGATCATCTTTAATGATATTAAGTACTTTTTTTAATTGAGAAGCTGATGCTAGAGAACTTCCACCGAATTTAGTTACTTTCATATTTTCTCCTTAATAGTTTCATTAATACTTTATACCAAAGTTCAGTTATTGATACAATGTATTTACAAATAGGGCATAAAATAATTGATTCTGTAGAGGGGAGAAATTGTAATTATTCAAATTTTACAATTTTGTTACATCTTATAGATATATTTTACTATTTTACTTTTTTGTGGTATGATATGTTATAATTCAAAAGTTTTAATGTCAAAATATTTTATATTTAAACAAAAGGAGTCTGTGATGTTTGAAACAATTTTGTATTCTGTCGAAAACGACCTCGCGACAATCTCTTTAAATCGTCCTGAAGTATCCAATGGTTTTAACATTCCAATGTGTCAGGAAATTTTAGCTGCCCTGGAAGATGCAGAAAAAAATGAGGAAGTAAAATTCATTATTCTATCAGCAGAAGGGAAAATCTTTTCAGTTGGTGGAGATTTGAGCGAAATGAAACGCGCAGTCGATGCGGATGACATCGAGTCTCTTGTTTTAATTGCTGAATTAGTTAATACGATTTCAAAGAAAATTAAGCAATTACCAAAGCCAGTTATTATGGTGGCAGATGGAGCGGTCGCAGGAGCAGCAGCCAACATTGCAGTAGCTGTTGATTTTTGTATTATTAGTGATCGTACTAAATTTATCCAAGCCTTTGTTGGCGTTGGTTTAGCACCAGATGCAGGTGGGTTGTTCTTGTTAGGAAAAGCCATTGGCATGTCTCGGGCTACTCATTTAGTAATGACGGGTGAAGCTTTGACTGCTGAAAAGGCATTTGATTATGGCCTAGCTTATCGTGTTTGTGAATCTGAAAAACTCGATAAAACGGTTGAGCAATTGCTTAAAAAATTAAGAAGAGGATCTTCAAATTCTTATGCTGCCATGAAAGAAATGGTTTGGGAAGCGTTCTTGAAAGAATGGGACCAATATGCGGGTCTTGAATTGGATTTGCAAAAGAAACTAGCATTTACAGAAGATTTCAAGGAAGGGGTTATTGCCTACTCCGAGAAACGTCGGCCACAATTTAAAGGAAAATAAATTTGTATTTTTTCTATGTTTTGTGAAAAAATGCTTGCAAATTATTTTCATTTTTGATAAAATTTGACTATCAAAGTAAAATTAGGAGGTGGAGTTTTGAATTACCAATTAGTTAACGACTATTTAACATCCATCTTTAATAATGTTTTGGTTATTGAGGAGTCGAGTCTAAGAGCAAGTCGATTCAAAGATGTTTCTATTAAAGAAATGCATACGATCGATGTGATTGGTTCGACACCGAATGCAACCCCGAGTGATATTTCACGGGAGTTGATGGTGACTTTGGGGACTGTCACGACAAGTTTGAATAATCTTGAGCGCAAAGGGTATATCGAAAGAAGAAGATCGGAAGTTGATCGCCGGGTTGTACACTTGAGTTTAACGAAGAACGGTCGTCTACTTTATCGTCTTCATCAGCAATTCCATAAACGGATGGTCAACCAGATTATTGGAGATATGAGTCCCGAAGAGAAGAAAGTGATGCAAAAAGGATTGCAAAATCTGTATCGTTTCTTGGAGGAAATTAAATAATGGTCTTTGCTAAAATTAGTCAAGTTGCTCATTATGCACCTGACCAAGTCGTATCAAATGATGATTTGGCTGAGATCATGGATACAAGTGATGAATGGATCAGTAGTCGGACAGGTATCCTTCGGCGTCACATTTCAAAAGATGAGACGACAAGTGATCTAGCAACAGTCGTTGCACAAAGATTATTAGCAAAAGCAAACTTAGACGCTGAGAAAATTGATTTCATCCTTGTGGCTACGATTACTCCAGACAGCTTAATGCCATCAACTGCAGCCCGGGTACAAGCTAATATTGGAGCTACTCGAGCTTTTGGATTTGATCTGACTGCAGCATGTAGCGGATTTGTATTTGCATTAGCCACTGCTGAAAAATACATTTCTTCAGGTATGTACCGGAGAGGAATTGTGATCGGTAGTGAGACGCTTTCAAAAGTATTAGACTGGTCAGACCGTTCTACTTCAGTCCTTTTTGGAGATGGAGCTGGTGGTGTCTTGCTTGAAGCGAGTGATCAAAAATCGTTTTTGGCTGAAAATCTTTTTACGGATGGTAGCCGAGGTGCTAGTCTGGAGTCTTGCTATTTGGGTTTGTCTTCTCCTTATTCAGATGAAGTTTCTGATCGAAGATATCTGACCATGGACGGACGGGCAGTTTTTGATTTTGCCATTCGTGATGTCACGAAAAGTATTCAAAAAATAATAGCAGACGCCTCAATGGAAGCAGAAGAGATTGACTATTTTCTGTTACACCAGGCGAATGACCGAATGTTAGATAAGATGTCAAAGAAGCTGGGTGTCTCTAGAGAGAAAATCCCAGCAAATATGATGGAATATGGGAACACTAGTGCTGCTAGTATCCCCATTCTATTATCGGAGTGTGTCGAGAATCATCGAATCAAGATGGATGGAAGTCAAAAAATTCTTCTGACAGGATTCGGTGGAGGTTTGACATGGGGCACACTTCTTGTTACAATCTAGTTAAACATGTGGAAACACATTTTAAAAATTTATATATTATTTTTTAAGGAGGCCTATCATGGCAGTATTTGAAAAAGTACAAGAAATTATCGTTGAAGAACTTGGTAAAGAACCATCAGAAGTAACTCTTGAATCTACATTTGAAGATTTAGAAGCAGATTCGTTGGATTTGTTCCAAGTGATCTCTGAAATTGAAGATGCTTTTGACATCCAAATCGAAACTGAAGAAGGATTGTCTACAGTTGGTGACCTTGTCGCTTACGTAGAAGAAAAAACAAAATAATGATAGATGAGAGTATCGAAAGATATTCTCTCTTATTTAGGTAATAGTTTGAGGCTCAAAGAAACAATCTTTTAAACTCAAACTATTACTTAAGTGAAAAAAGAGGTAGGTATAATGCAAACACGAATTACTGAACTATTGAATATTAAATATCCAATCTTCCAAGGTGGTATGGCCTGGGTTGCTGATGGAGACTTGGCTGGAGCCGTTTCAAATGCTGGTGGACTCGGAATTATTGGTGGTGGTAATGCCCCTAAAGAAGTGGTAAAAGCTAATATTGATAGAGTAAAACAAATCACTGACAAACCATTCGGTGTTAATATCATGCTTTTGTCACCATTTGCAGATGACATCGTCGACCTCGTTATCGAAGAGGGTGTTAAGGTTGTTACAACAGGTGCCGGAAACCCAGGTAAATATATGGAGCGTTTCCACGAAGCTGGAATTACAGTAATCCCAGTTATTCCATCGGTAGCACTTGCTAAACGTATGGAAAAACTTGGAGCTGATGCTGTTGTCGCAGAAGGTATGGAAGCTGGTGGTCACATTGGTAAATTGACAACCATGGCACTTGTTCGCCAGGTTGCGGATGCGGTATCTATCCCAGTTATTGGTGCTGGTGGTGTTGCAGATGGACGTGGTATGGCTGCTGTTCTTATGCTTGGAGCAGAAGCTGTTCAGGTTGGTACTCGTTTCGCTGTTGCTAAGGAATCTAATGCACACCAAAACTTCAAAGATAAGATTTTGAAGGCTAAAGATATTGATACTGTTATTTCAGCCTCAGTTGTTGGACACCCAGTTCGTGCGATTAAGAATAAATTGGCTACAGAATATAACCAAGCTGAAAAAGATTTCTTGGCTGGTAAGAAGACTCAAGAGGAAATTGAAGAGCTTGGTGCAGGTGCCCTTCGTAACGCTGTTGTTGATGGAGATGTGGAATATGGTTCAGTTATGGCTGGACAAATTGCAGGTCTTGTTCGTAAAGAAGAAACATGTGCAGAAATCTTGGAAGACCTTTACACAGGTGCTGCCAAGGTGATTAAAGAAGAAGCTGCTCGTTGGGCAGATGTAAACGTCTAAAAACGTCGAAAGGATTAGGATAGTGACAAAACGTGCGTTCTTATTTGCTGGTCAAGGGGCTCAGAAATTGGGCATGGCGAGCGATTTGTATGCGGCTTATCCCGTTGTTAAAGAGACATTTGATACGGCTAGTCGTATTCTAGGCTATGATTTGCGTGAATTGATTGATTCTAACGAAGAAAAACTGAATCAGACACGCTATACTCAACCAGCTATTTTGACAACGTCAGTAGCCATTTATCGTCTCTTAGTAGAAAATGGTATCACTCCTGATATTGTTGCCGGTCTCTCTTTGGGGGAATATTCTGCCCTGGTTGCGGCTGGAGCTCTTTCGTTTGAAGATGCAGTAGCTTTGGTTGCGAAACGAGGTGAATTCATGGAAACGGCAGCTCCCGCTGGAAGTGGGAAAATGGTTGCTGTTATGAATACAGATCCAAGTTTGATCGAAGAGATTTGTCAACAAGCATCTGAAAAGGGTGTAGTGACACCAGCTAACTACAATACACCAGCACAAATTGTGATTGGTGGTGAGGTTGCAGCTGTGGACTATGCTGTGGAACTATTGAAGGAAGCAGGTGCCAAACGCTTGATCCCTTTGAATGTGTCAGGTCCATTCCACACAGCCTTACTGGAATCTGCTAGTCAAAAATTGGCGGCTGAACTAGAAAAAGTATCATTTAATGATTTTGATCTTCCTTTAGTTGGGAATACAGAAGCTACTATCATGAAGTCAGAAGATGTGAAAGCACTTTTGGCACGTCAAGTAAAAGAACCGGTTCGTTTCTATGATTCAATTGCTACGATTCAAGAATTTGGTGTAGATGAGGTCATCGAAATTGGACCTGGAAAAGTCTTGTCAGGATTCTTGAAGAAAATTGATAAAACTCTTCCAACTCATAACGTAGAAGATCAGGCTAGTCTAGATGCACTTCTGAATGCTTAAAACGAGGTAAAGATGGAACTTAAAAATAAAAATGTTTTTGTAACAGGTTCAACACGCGGAATTGGATTGGCTGTGGCTCATAAATTTGCGAGTCTCGGTGCCAATGTTGTCCTAAATGGACGTTCTGAAATTTCTGAGGACTTGCTTGCACAGTTTGCTGACTATGGTGTGACTGTTGTTGGTATTTCTGGGGATATTTCTAATGGCGAAGATGCGCAACGTATGGTGGCTGAAGCAATTGAAAAGCTTGGAAGTGTTGATGTTTTGGTCAATAACGCTGGGATCACAAACGACAAGTTGATGTTGAAAATGACTGAAGAAGATTTTGAACGGGTCTTGAAAATCAACTTGACAGGTGCCTTTAATATGACTCAAGCTGTCTTAAAACCGATGTCTAAAGCTCGTCAAGGGGCCATTATCAACATGTCCTCTGTTGTTGGTCTAATGGGGAATATCGGTCAAGCTAACTATGCGGCTTCAAAAGCTGGTTTGATTGGTTTCACTAAATCAGTAGCGCGTGAAGTTGCGGCTCGTGGCGTTCGTGTGAATGCCATTGCACCTGGTTTCATTGAATCAGATATGACTGATGCTATTCCAGAGAAAATGAAAGATGCCATGCTAGCTCAAGTGCCAATGAAACGAATTGGTCAAGCTGAAGAAGTGGCAGAAGTTGCGGCTTTCTTAGCAGGTCAAGAATATTTAACTGGTCAAACAATTGCCATTGATGGCGGCATGACTATGCAATAATGAATGCTCACTGATCGAAAATCACTTACTTAAATATCCATCCGACAAAAGGAGAATATATATGTCTACAAATCGTGTTGTTGTTACAGGTTACGGTGTAACCTCACCAATCGGAAATACACCAGAGGAGTTCTGGAATAGCCTTCATGAAGGAAAAATTGGAATCAAGCCCATTACAAAATTTGATGCTTCTGAAATTCCAGTCTTTAATGCTGGTGAAATTCAAGATTTCCCATTCGATAAATATTTCGTAAAAAAAGATCAAAATCGTATGGATACTTACTCATTGTATGCAATCTATGCTGCAATGGAAGCTATTGAAAATTCAGGCTTGAACATGGAAGAAGAAGATCGCGATCGTGTTGGTGTGATTGTATCATCTGGTATCGGTGGTTTGCAAGAATTGGAAGATCAAATTATCCGGATGCATGAACGTGGGATGAAGAGAATCCAACCAATGTTTATTCCAAAAGCTCTTTCAAACATGGGGGCTGGAAACATCGCACTTAAGATTGGGGCTCAAGGGGTATGTAAATCCGTGACAACAGCTTGTGCTTCTGCCAACGATGCCATTGGTGAAGCTTTCCGTGAAATTAAATTTGGTATGCATGATGTTGTTTTGGCAGGTGGTGCTGAAGCTTCGATTACTAAGATTGGTATCGGTGGTTTCAATGCTCTTACGGCCCTTTCAACAACAGAAGACCCAGAACGTTCATCTATCCCATTTGACAAAGACCGTAATGGTTTTGTGATGGGTGAAGGTGCAGGGGTTCTTGTCATCGAAAGTTTGGAACATGCCCAAAAACGTGGTGCTAATATTTTGGCTGAAATTGTTGGTTACGGTTCAAACTGTGATGCTTACCATATGACAACACCAACACCAGATGGTTCAGGTGCTGCTAAAGCAATTAAATTGGCTATTAATGAAGCTGGTATCAAACCTGAAGATGTCGATTATGTCAATGCGCATGGTACATCTACACCTGCCAATGAGAAAGGTGAAAGCGGAGCTATTGTTTCTGTACTTGGTAAAGAAGTTCCTGTATCATCTACGAAATCATTTACAGGACACTTGCTTGGTGCTGCTGGTGCGGTTGAAGCGATTGCTACCATCGAAGCGATTCGTCACAGCTTTGTACCAAAAACTGCTGGTACTAAAGAATTGTCTGACTATATCGAAGCAAACGTTGTTTATGGTGAAGGTCAAGAAGCGGATATTCAGTACGCTATCTCAAATACCTTTGGTTTTGGAGGACACAATGCTGTTCTGGCCTTTAAACGTTGGGAGGGTTAATTCATGAATATTTCTGAAATCAAAGATTTGTTGGCTCAATTTGATGCGTCAACTTTGCGTGAATTCTCATATAAAAATAATGGCGAAGAATTGAATTTGAGTAAAAACCAAACGAGTTCAGTTGCGGCTACACCGGTTGCTCCTGCAGTTGAAGTGGTAGCAGCTCCTCAAACTCCTGTAGTAGCCCCTGTTGTTGAAGCACCAGCAACTCCAGCTGTAGCGGCTGAACCAGTTGCTGCTCCAGCTCAGGCTGCAGAAGGTGATGTGGTTGAAAGTCCATTGGTTGGGGTGGCTTACTTGTCGCCAGCTCCGGATAAACCAGCCTTTGTATCTGTAGGAGATAAGGTCACTAAGGGTCAAACACTCTTGATTATCGAAGCCATGAAAGTGATGAATGAAGTCCCAGCACCAAAAGATGGGGTAGTCACTGAAATTTTGGTAACGAATGAAGAAATGGTTGAATTTGGAAAAGGATTGGTTCGAATCAAATGACAATTGATATTAATGCTATTCGTGAGGCTTTGCCGCATCGTTACCCAATGCTTTTGGTGGATCGCGTTTTAGAAACAAGTGAAGATACGATTGTTGCCATTAAAAACGTGACAATTAATGAACCATTTTTTAATGGACATTTTCCACAATATCCTGTTATGCCAGGTGTTCTCATCATGGAAGCTTTGGCACAAACAGCAGGTGTACTAGAGTTGTCAAAACCTGAAAATAAAGGGAAATTAGTCTTTTATGCAGGGATGGACAAGGTGAAGTTTAAAAAACAAGTCGTTCCAGGAGATCAACTGGTGATGACAGCTACTTTTGTCAAACGTCGTGGAACAATTGCTGTTGTTGAAGCGAAAGCAGAGGTAGACGGTAAGCTTGCAGCTTCAGGAACGCTTACTTTTGCAATTGGAAATTAAGAAAGGCCTATCTATGTTTCGTAAGATCTTAATCGCCAATCGTGGTGAGATTGCAGTGCGCATTATTCGTGCGGCTCGTGAACTTGGCATCGAGACGGTTGCGGTGTATTCTACTGCTGATAAAGAAGCCTTGCATACCTTACTAGCGGATGAAGCAGTCTGTATTGGCCCTGCTAAATCAACAGAATCTTATTTGAATATGAGTGCTGTCTTGTCTGCAGCTGTTCTAACAGGAGCAGAAGCTATCCATCCTGGTTTTGGATTTTTAAGTGAAAACTCAAAATTTGCGACCATGTGTGAGGAAGTGGGCATTAAATTTATTGGTCCTTCTGCTAAAGTCATGGATTTGATGGGGGATAAGATTAATGCTCGTAAACAGATGATCAAAGCAGGAGTGCCTGTTATTCCTGGATCAGATGGTGAAGTGTATACTGCTGAAGAAGCCCTCGAGATTGCAGAACGTATTGGTTACCCTGTGATGTTGAAAGCATCTGCAGGAGGCGGTGGTAAGGGAATTCGGAAGGTTGAAAAACCAGAAGATTTGGTTGCTGCTTTTGAATCTGCTTCCTCAGAAGCTCAAGCTGCTTTTGGGAATGGTGCCATGTATATGGAGCGGGTGATTTATCCGGCACGCCACATTGAAGTACAGATTTTAGCGGATCAGCATGGACATGTCATTCACTTAGGTGAACGCGATTGCTCTCTTCAACGGAACAATCAAAAAGTTCTAGAAGAATCCCCTTCAATTGCTATCGGAAAAACTCTTCGTAATCAAATTGGTTCTGCTGCTGTTCGGGCTGCTGAATCAGTTGGGTATGAGAATGCTGGAACGATTGAATTCTTGTATGATGAAGGCAAGGGTGAGTTCTACTTTATGGAAATGAATACCCGTGTGCAAGTGGAGCATCCTGTCACAGAATTTGTAACAGGAGTTGATATCGTTAAGGAACAGATTAAAATCGCAGCTGGCCAAGAATTATCCGTTACTCAAGAGGATATTGTCATTAAAGGCCATGCGATTGAATGCCGGATCAATGCGGAAAATCCTTCCTTCAACTTTGCACCAAGCCCAGGTAAGATCACTAATCTCTATCTTCCAAGTGGTGGGGTTGGCTTGCGTGTGGATTCTGCTGTGTATCCTGGTTATACGATTCCGCCATACTATGATAGTATGATTGCCAAGATCATTGTCCATGGTGAAAATCGCTTTGATGCACTGATGAAAATGCAGCGTGCTCTTTATGAGTTGGAAATCGATGGTGTCACAACCAATAGCAGTTTCCAGTTGGATTTGATTTCAGATTCACATGTGATCGCTGGTGATTATGACACTGCATTTTTGATGGAACAATTCCTTCCAAATTATAATAAGGAATGATGAAAAAGCCTGGACTTGTGAGGGAAGTATGAACATCATCTTCACAGTTTCAGGCTTTTATAGTAATGCTTCAGATACTGTAGCATATTATAAGGAGTAAGTAATGGCATTATTTTCTAAAAAAGATAAATATATTCGGATCAATCCGAATAGGTCAGCCTGGAAGGAGCCTCAGCCAAAACCTGAAGTTCCTGATGAACTATTTTCACAATGCCCAGGTTGTAAACATACCATTTACCAAAAGGATTTAGGTAGTGAACGAGTATGCCCGAATTGTGGCTATACCTTCCGTATTTCTGCTAAAGAACGCTTGGCGTTGACAGTGGATCCAGCTAGCTTTGAAGAAATGTTTACAGGAATCGAAACGACAGATCCTTTGAATTTCCCAAATTATAAGAAGAAATTAGCAGCAGTTCGGGAAATGACAGGACTGGATGAAGCTGTCCTAACTGGCACTGCCTTGATTAAAGGGCAAAAAGTTGCGCTTGGGATCATGGATTCCAACTTTATCATGGCTTCAATGGGTTCTGTAGTAGGTGAAAAAATTACTCGTTTATTTGAATTTGCGACAAAAGAAAAATTGCCAGTTGTTCTCTTTACCGCTTCCGGTGGTGCTCGGATGCAAGAAGGAATCGTGAGTTTGATGCAAATGGCAAAGATTTCTGCGGCTGTTCAACGTCATTCTAAAGAAAAATTATTCTATTTGACAGTATTGACAGATCCGACAACTGGTGGGGTGACAGCCTCATTTGCTATGGAAGGTGATATTATCATGGCAGAGAGTCAGGCCTTGGTCGGGTTTGCCGGTCGTCGCGTGATCGAATCAACTGTGCGTGAAAAATTGCCAGATGATTTCCAAAAAGCAGAATTTCTACAAGAACATGGATTTGTAGACTTGATCGTGGAGAGAAGCCAAATCCGAGCAACAGTTGGACAATTATTGGCCCTTCATGGAGGTAAACATGAGTAAAATAACACAGATTATTAAAGAAGCACGTGACCAAGGAAGATTGACTGCTCTTGATTTTGCTCAAGGGATTTTTGATGATTTTATCGAATTGCATGGAGATCGAAACTTCCGTGATGATGGTGCGGTGATTGGTGGGATTGGACGCTTAGGCGATCAAACGGTTACAGTCGTTGGGATCCAAAAAGGAAAAAATCTTCAGGATAATCTAAAACGTAATTTTGGACAACCACATCCAGAAGGCTATCGAAAAGCTTTGCGCCTCATGAAGCAAGCAGAGAAATTTGGCCGTCCAGTTGTGACCTTTATCAATACAGCGGGTGCTTATCCTGGTGTTGGTGCTGAAGAACGAGGACAAGGTGAAGCCATTGCCCGTAACCTTATGGAAATGAGTGATTTAAAAGTGCCGATTATCGCGATTATCATCGGAGAAGGTGGTTCTGGTGGTGCCTTGGCTCTTGCTGTAGCAGATAAGGTTTGGATGCTTGAGAACTCTATCTATGCAGTCTTGAGTCCAGAAGGTTTCGCCTCTATTCTTTGGAAAGATGGAAGTCGTGCCATGGAAGCAGCAGAGTTGATGAAGATTACTTCTCACGAATTGTTAAATATGGAAATTGTCGATAAGGTGATTCCCGAGCATGGATTTTCAAATGGAGAACTATTGGCTCAAGTGAAGAAGGAATTACAGGAAGAGTTAAAGGTTTTACAAGCTTTACCTCTCGAAGAGCTTCTGGAGCAACGCTACCAACGTTTTCGTAAATATTAAAAAACTGAGCTTGCAATTTGCAAGACTCAGTTTTTTTAAACTTTATTTTGGTGCGATGACTTCTGCGCCACCCATGTATGGGCGAAGGACTTCTGGAATGGTCACAGAACCGTCTTCGTTTTGGTAGTTTTCAAGAATAGCAGCGACGGTACGTCCGACAGCTAACCCTGAACCGTTCAAAGTGTGAAGGAGTTTTACCTTGCCATCTGCTTCATCACGGTAGCGGATTTGCGCACGGCGAGCTTGGAAATCTTCTGTATTAGAACAGCTTGAGATTTCACGGTAGGTGTTTTGCGCTGGAATCCATACTTCCAAGTCATAAGTCTTGGCAGCTGAGAAGCCCATGTCTCCCGTTGAGAGAGCTACCACACGGTATGGAAGGTTCAGTTTTTGAAGGATATTTTCAGCATTGACAACCATTTTTTCCAATTCATCATATGATTCTTCTGGTTTAGCAAATTTCACCATTTCAACCTTATGGAATTGGTGCAAACGGATCAATCCACGAGTATCACGACCAGCTGAACCAGCTTCTGAACGGAATGATGGACTCATAGCGGTGAAGTAGATTGGAAGGTCTTTTCCATCAAGAATTTCATCGCGGTAGTAGTTCGTCAAAGGAACTTCAGCAGTTGGAATGAGGACATAATTGGTATCGCTAAGTTCAAAAGTATCTTCCTTGAATTTTGGATACTGACCAGTACCAAACATAGAATCATGATTGACCATGTAAGGAGGGATGACTTCAGTGTAGCCTTCTTTGCCATGTTCGTCCAACATAAAGTTGTAGATAGCGCGTTCTAAGCGAGCTCCAAGTCCTTTGTAGAAGAGGAAACGAGCACCAGTGACTTTAGCCCCGCGTTCCCAGTCAAGGATATCAAGGTCTTCACCTAAATCCCAGTGAGCTTTTGGTTCGAAGCCAAATTCGCGCGGTGTTCCCCAGCGACGAACCTCAACGTTGTCATCCTCATCTGCTCCAACAGGGACACTATCAGCAGGGATGTTTGGAAGGGTAGTAGTGAATTCAGTTAATTTGGCATCGATTTCAGCCAATTCTGTATCCAATGCTTTGACTTCTGCAGAGAGGGTTTGCATGGCAGCAATCTTATCATCTGCATTTTCTTTGTTGCGTTTAGCTTGTGCGATTTCAGCAGATACAGTGTTACGCTCTGCTTTGAGATTTTCTACTTTGACTAAGATGTCTCGACGTTTGGCATCGATTTCTTTCATTTCATTCAAAATAGCTGCATCTACGCCACGTGTTGCCAATTTTTTAGCAACCGCATCAAAGTCTGTACGAATCCGTTTAATATCTAACATAGCTTCTCCTTTAACAAAAAACACACCTGTTAGAGTGTTGGAGTGGCAGAGCCACGGTTCCATCCAACTTCACAGGTGTGCACTTGATTCGATATTGTATTTTAACTAAACGGTAGAATTTCAATTAAGATTTCTATCTGCTCGCAGCAACCGCAGACTTTCTGAAAGAACCTCTTAACTTACTTATCCGTTTGCGTCTATTATACAAGAAAAGATCCTATTTTGCAAATAGATTTTTAATTTTAGCCGTGATGATTTGGATCAACGTAGGAAGTTTGACAATTTTATCATTTCCTAGATGTTCCCGAGCAATCTTTAAAATTTTTCCAGAGTCTTTTGAAGCAAAGAGAAATTTTGATTCTCTGGTATAGATTTCAAAATGGCGGCTAATTTTACGTCCGGATACATTGGCTCCGATTCGCTCGATTTCTTGCCAGGGAATTTGGATGTAGTCTTCTACATTTGCATCCGCATAAAATTCAAAAGCGGCATTCCCGACTAGGATTTTACCAACCTTTCCCCCCACTCCAAGGTAAGAAACCCCTGTAGTATGGAATTCAACGGTTTTATTCAATGATTGAGCCATGAGATCCTCCTGTATTGCTATTCACTCCATTATATCATAATAAAAAGAAGGCCGAAACCTTCTTTTTAGTTGATCTTTGCTTACATCAAGCCAGCAACGTGTGCCAATACACCGATTACAAAGAGAGCGATGATGATAGTGATTGGAGATACTTTTTTCTTCAACAACCACATACAAGCAAAAGTAAGAAGCAATCCCATCAAACCAGGAATCAATGAATCCAAGTTTTGTTGGAAAGTTGTAACTTTTTCAGGTGTTTGAGAGAGACCTGAACCAACTTGAGCGAAGGCTTCTTGGATACCCTTGTATCCTTCAGGAAGTTTATCCCAGTGGATATAAGCTTTGTCGTCTAATTTGACAGAAGAAACATTAAAGATGAATTTAATAGATACCCAACGTTCTACCAAGACAGCGAGGATGAACATCCCAAGGATAGAGGCTCCTTTAGTGATGTCTTGCAAGATCCCACCAGACATATCTTTGGTAATTTCAGAACCTGCTTTGTAGCCAAGTTCTTGCGTGTACCACAAGAAGGCCATACGAATCGCATTCCATGCGATAAAGAAGATGAGTGGACCAAGGATATTACCAGACGCAGCCAGTGATGCACCAAGGGCACCAAGGATAGGACGTACTGTAAACCAGAAGACTGGATCCCCGATACCCGCCAAAGGACCCATCATACCAATTTTAACCCCTTGGATAGCTGCATCATCGATCGCAGCACCGTTTGCTCTTTCTTCTTCAAGAGCAAGTGTTACCCCGATGATAGGAGCAGCAACGTATGGGTGAGTGTTAAAGAATTCCATGTGACGTTCAAGAGCAGCCGCTTGGTCTTCTTTCTTCGTGTAAAGTTTTTTGATAGCTGGGATCAATGAGTAGGCCCAACCCAAGTTTTGCATCCGTTCATAGTTCCAAGAACCTTGCAAGAAGGTTGAACGCCACCAAACTTTTTGACGATCTGATTTAGATAATTGTAATTTTTCAGTCATGATAGTGTCACACCTTTCTTAATAGTCTTCGAGAATGTCGCCAATTGGATCGTTAGAAGTAGCGGCACCGCCACCTCCATTGCCACCTTTCTTAGAAAGAGTAAGGTAGATCAAGGCAAGGGCAACACCAATTGCTCCAAGAGCGATCAAAGTTAATTGGCTAACGGCTGCAAGAGCAAAACCGATGGCAAAGAATGGCCATACTTCACGGCTCGCCATCATGTTGATAACCATGGCATAACCAACGGCTACAACCATACCACCACCGATTTGCATTCCATCAGAGAGCCATTTTGGCATTTGTTCAAGAGCAGTTTTGACAGTTTCAGCAGGAATCATCAACAAGAGGGCTGCAGGAATAGCGATACGAAGGCCTTGAAGAAGAAGTGCCACAAAGTGAGCGCGTTCTACACCTTTGATATCCCCTTTTTTAGCAGCAGCATCGGCAGTGTGGACCAAACCAACGGAAAGGGTACGGACAATCATTGTCAAGAAAAGACCAGCAACTGCAAGTGGAATAGCGACACTTTGAGCGACAGCGATTCCTTTTGCACTGAAGTCTCCCCCAAGTACCATGATGATGGCAGCAGCGACAGATGCAAGGGCAGCATCGGGTGCAACTGCGGCACCAATGTTTGCCCAGCCAAGTGCAATAAATTGAAGGGAACCACCAAGCATAATGCCAGCAGTCAAGTTACCTGTTACCAAACCGATTAAGGTGCAGGCAACAAGGGGTTGGTGGAATTGGAATTGGTCAAGGATACCTTCAAGACCTGCTAAGAAGGCAACAACGACCACTAATACCATAGAAATAATAGACATGTTTAAAATCCTTTCGTAAGTAATCGATTATTGAACGTTAGCTTTGTTAATTAAGTCAAACAAATCTTTCTTAGAGTCATTTGGCACTTTACGGACATCAAATTCTACTCCAAGATCACGCATTTTTTCAAATGTAGCCACATCATCTTTATCCATTGACAACACATTGTTAACCATGGTTTTACCAGTTGAGTGGGCCATTGAACCAACGTTCAAGGTTTTAATCGGAACACCACCTTCGATGGCGCGAAGAGCATCTTGAGGTGTTTCAAATAAGATCAAAGCATGGGTATTTCCAAAACGTGGATCTTTAGCAACGTCGATCAATTTTTGAATTGGAACAACGTTTGCTTTCACACCATTTGGTGCCGCTTGTTTGATCAATTCCTTACGGAGTTCATCTTTGGCAACAGAATCTGAAGCAACAATGATCCGATCGGCTTTTGAATCAGGTGTCCAAGCAGTTGCGACTTGTCCATGAAGAAGACGTGTATCTAAGCGGGCAAGGTTAATCTTGAGTTTTCCATCTCCGATAACCGTTCCTTCTGGAATAGCAGCTTGGGCTACAGGAGCAGCAGCGGCAGTACTAGCTTCTTCAACAGGATTCAATTCTTCTGGAAGGGCTTTGACACCGTCTTTTGCTTCCTTGATGATGTTTGCAGCGACTTGATCAACGCCGGCATTTGCATCCATCAAACGTTCTGTATAAGCTTGAATCAACATCGGAAGGTTCAATCCTGTGATGATCGCAAATTTACGATCTGGATTTTCTCCCATGACGCGACTTGCTTGGTTAAATGGAGAACCACTCCAAAGGTCAGCCAAAACCAAGACTTCATCTTCTGCATCAAATGCGGCAACAGCTGCATTAAATTTAGCATAGAGATCATCCGGGCCTTCACTTGGCATGAACGTAACCACTTGAACTTTCTCTTGATCCCCAAAGATCATCGAGCCGGATTGGTGGATTCCAGCTGCAAATTCACCGTGGCTAGCAATAATGATACCAATACTCATTATTGACATTCCTCCTTATAAAATTTGTTTGACTTTCAGTTTAAGAAAACTTTAAGCTACTTTATTATAAATCGTTTCCACACTTAAGTCAATTTTTCTATCAAAATCTCGATGTAAAAATATTGATTTATTATATTAAATTATCGTTAGATAGAAAAAGAATGCTCTTGAATGCATTTTGTTTATTACTTGTTGATACTTAAAAAAACAATAATAGATATGTTTTATAGGATTTTGTTCTCAATGAAAAGTTTCCGACAATCAAGCAATATTCTCAAAAACAAAAATAAATATATAATAAATTGTAAAATAGAGTGATTGAGAGTACTCAAAAAAAGACCAGCCCAACTGGGCTAGTCCTGTAGGTTTAGTAGTTTAGTTTGTAAAGTCAAGTACCATCCGTCCTTGAATGGTTCCGGCTTCCATTTCGTCAAAGACTTTGACAGCATCTTCTACTGGACGTTTTTGAACGATAGGGACTACCAAGCCTTCTGCTCCAAATTGGAAAGCTTCTTCCAAGTCTTTACGAGTTCCTACAAGAGAACCAATGACTTGGATACCATCTAATACCGTTTTCACAATGCTGAGGTCCATCATTTCAGAAGGAAGACCAACTGCGACCACGCGGCCACCTGCACGAACAGAATCTACTGCTTGGTTGAAAGCTACTTTAGAAACAGCTGTTACGACAGCAGAGTGAGCTCCACCATTTGTTTTTTCTTGGATCAATCCTGGAACATCTTCGACTTCACGACCGTTGATGACAAAATCTGCACCAACTTCTTTCGCCAATTCTAGTTTATCATTGTTGATATCGACAGCGATGACATGTGCGTTGAAGACTTTCTTAGCATATTGAACAGCCAAGTTTCCTAGTCCACCAGCTCCATAGATAACGATCCATTGTCCTGGTTCAGCTTTGGCTTCTTTGATAGCTTTGTAAGTGGTAACACCTGCACACGTAATAGAAGAAGCTTGGGCTGGATCTAATCCTTCAGGTACTTTCACTGCGTAATCTGCAGTAACGATACATTGTTCAGCCATTCCTCCATCAACAGAGTAACCAGCATTTTTAACAGTCCGACAAAGAGTCTCGCGACCAGTTGTACAGTATTCACAAGTTCCACATCCTTCGAAGAACCATGCGACACTGACACGATCCCCAACCTTTAGGCTCTTAACATCTGGAGCAACTTCTTTAACAATACCGATTCCTTCGTGTCCAAGAACACGGCCTGGAACTTTACCAAAGTCTCCGTGAGCAACGTGCAAGTCAGTGTGGCAGACACCACAGTATTCGATTTGAACAAGAGCTTCCCCTGTTTCAAGTGGACGCATGTCTTTGTTTGCAACGATTTCAACACCAGTACCTTCTGGATTTACAACAACAGCTTTCATTTTGTTCCTCCTTAAGTGAACGAGAAGCGGTTTAGAATTTTTGAAAGCGCTTCTTTAATAACTATGTTAATAATATCACAAACTAGATGGCAAGGCAATGAAAAAAATGAAAAAATAGGAGGGTATTGATTAACCGATTAAGTATTTAGGATAGAAAAAGACATGAGGGATAGCTCATGTCTGTTCCTATTATAAGAATAATTGAATGAGTTGGCGCGCGACACCGTCCTCATTATTGGTAAAATCTGTGATGGAGTCTGCATATGGGAGAAGGACAGAGCTCGCGTTTTTCATGGCGTATCCATGACCAGCGAGAGCTAGCATGTCGGTATCGTTGTGCTCGTCTCCAAAGGCAATCAAATCCTTCTGATCCATATTGAGTTTATCTAGAAGGTAGGTCAGAGCAGAAGCTTTGGTCACATTTTTTGGATTGCATTCCAGAATATTTAAGGGACCACCCCAAGTATTGATAGACAGATTGTAGTCATAATGCCGATTCATTTCATCTGCCAGAGCATATTTGTCTTCCGCTTTCGTTTGAAAGAGGATACAGTTTGGGTCGCTCGTTACCCGCTCGGGATTGAATTGATTTTCTGGTTGGAAAGATTCAATACCGAATAATTTAGGGTCTGCAACGTGCTCATTTGGATCGGTAATAAAGAATTTATTGCGGTATTCGCCAGCGATAAAGTCCGCTTGGATGGTGTCTCGGTTAGCGACCATATCTAGCAGGTATTTTTTATCTAAAGTCAAACATTGTTCATCCCCCCATTTTTTCTCAGGTAGATGCGTAAGGGAGCCGTTAAAATTGATCATTGGAGTATCTAGCTCTAGTTGTTTGTAGTAGGTGTGTGCCATACGATAGGGGCGGCCTGTTGTAATAATGACTTTATGGCCAAGAGCACTAATTTTTTTAATCGTATCAATGGTAAAGTCGCTCAATTTGCTTTCGGAATTTAAGAGGGTGCCGTCTAAATCTAGAGCGATCATCTTTTTATGCATATTTCAGTTCCTTTCGAGAAGAATGAGACCATTATATCAGAAAAATCGGAAAAGCGCTCAAAAATCGAGAAGAGAAGTAGGATTTCTTGAAAGGCGAAAGATCTTTTGGTAAAATAGAAATAACGTTCGCAAATTGATTGGGAGCGAGAATGATGAAAAAGGAGTTTATTCTGAAATGGATAAGTTTTTTAAACTTTCAGAACATGGAACCACTGTTCGAACAGAGGTCCTTGCTGGTTTGACAACCTTTTTTGCGATGAGTTATATCCTCTTCGTAAACCCTCAAATGTTGTCACAAACAGGTATGCCAGCTCAAGGAGTCTTCCTTGCAACGATTATTGGATCCGTTGTCGGGACCTTGATGATGGCTTTTTATGCCAATTTGCCTTATGCACAAGCACCAGGGATGGGCTTGAACGCTTTCTTTACCTTTACCGTTGTATTTGGTATGGGCTACTCATGGCAAGAGGCTTTAGGAATGGTCTTCATTTGTGGTGTGATTTCATTAATTATCACATTGACAAATGTTCGGAAGATGATCATCGAATCGATTCCGACTGCTCTTCGCTCTGCTATTTCAGCGGGGATCGGGATTTTCTTGGCCTATGTTGGGATTAAGAATGCAGGATTTTTAAAATTCACGATTGACCCTCATACTTATACAGTGGTCGGGGAAGGAGCAGATAAGGCGAATGCAACGATCTCAGCCAATGCATCTGCTGTTCCTGGATTGGTTGATTTTAACAATCCAGCTGTCCTCTTGGCCCTTGTTGGTCTTGCAATTACTATTTTCTTTGTTGTCAAAGGGATTAAGGGAGGGATTATCCTTTCTATCTTAGTAACGACTGTGCTTGGAATTCTCATCCATGTTGTTGATATCACTAAAATTGACTTTGCAAGTAACCACCTAGGAGCTGCCTTTAATGATTTAGGCACGATCTTTGGTCAAGCTTTGGGATCGAAAGGATTGGGTTCGTTGATTTCCAATACGTCTCGTTTGCCTGAGACCTTAATGGCAATTTTAGCCTTCTCCTTGACGGATATTTTTGATACAATTGGAACTTTAATCGGTACGGGTGAAAAAGTTGGGATTGTTGCGACAAATGGGGAAAACCATCAATCAGCGAAATTAGATAAGGCCCTCTATTCAGACCTTGTAGCGACTTCAGTCGGAGCCATTGCAGGAACTTCAAACGTAACGACTTATGTTGAATCTGCAGCCGGTATTGGAGCTGGAGGACGAACTGGTCTGACAGCCTTGGTTGTAGCGATCTGTTTTGCTATTTCAAGTCTCTTTAGTCCTTTGTTGGCGATTGTACCGACCGCTGCCACAGCCCCAATTTTGATTGTTGTTGGGATCATGATGTTGAGTGGTTTGAAAAATATTCATTGGGAAGATATGTCAGAAGCAGTTCCTGCCTTCTTCACCTCTATCTTTATGGGCTTCAGCTACTCGATTACACAAGGGATCGCTGCTGGATTTATCACCTATAGCTTGGTGAAAGTGGTTAAAGGACAAGCCAAAGAAGTGCACAGCATGATTTGGATTTTAGATGTTCTATTTATTTTAAACTACGTTAGCATGGCCTTGAATTAAGCATCAGGAAAGTGCCAAAAAGGAATGGGAGTTGTCTCCCATTCCTTTCAGATTGAAGACAAAGTTATACCAAAAACATTCCTTAGGTGAGTACGGACGTCAGCGAACTTCTTTGAAGTTCCATGACTAATTATTGAGCCTAAGGTCTCAATAATTCCGAGTGCCTGAAACGTTATTGTTTCAGGCACTTTTCTCACAGCGGAAAGTTTCAGTATTTTCTTAAATCGATTTAAAAATTGGAACTCAAATTTATTTTTTTTTTGCAGAATCACTTAACTTATTTTACTTTGAAATAGTTTGTCTATCTATCTAAAAAGCAAACCTGAGTCGAACAATTTCTAAAAGAAAGAGCAGATTTTTAAAAAGTTTGGTATAATAGAGAAATGATTAGTCACAATGAAACGGAGCTGATCGCTCTAGGAAAACAGCTAGGAAAACTCTTAGAAAAGCAAGACGTGATCATCTTATCAGGTGATCTAGGGGCAGGAAAAACGACCTTTACCAAGGGAATTGCAAAGGGGTTAGGGATTGATCAGATGATTAAAAGCCCGACCTATACCATTGTTCGTGAATACGAAGGTCGCTTGCCTTTATACCATTTGGATGTTTACCGGATTGGGAATGATCCAGATTCTATTGATTTAGATGATTTTCTATTTGGAGATGGTGCGACCATTATTGAATGGGGAGAGTTGATTGAGCCGAGTCTCTCGGATGCTTATCTTAAAATTTTTATCCGAAAATTAGAAAATGGGCGAGAGTTAGCTTTTGAAGCTCATGGAGCGCGTGCAGAAGCTTTACTGACATCCTTTGAGCAGGTGGAAAAAACGGATGACTAAGGAAAAGGAAGTGACAGTAGAAATTCGGCAAGCTGACAGTGCAGACGCGGCTCTTGTCGTTGATTTCTTAAATCAAGTTGGGAAAGAGTCAGATTACATGACGCTAGATGAAGCTGGAATTGGCATGTCTCCAGCAGACATGGAGCAATTTCTGATGGTGCAAGAAATGGCGGAAAATCGGATTTGCCTCTTGCTATTTCTAGATCAGGAACTGGCAGCTTTGTTAAATATCACTGCAGCTTCTCAACGGTCCATTCGGCATATTGGTGATGTCTTTATTGTGATTCAGAGAGCTTATTGGAATCAGGGGCTTGGACAGATCTTGTTAGAAGAAGGAATCGAGTGGGCTCACTCGACTGGCATTCTTCGAAAATTGGTCCTAAATGTGCAAGTCCGCAACGAACGAGCGGTTCATCTGTATAAAAAGCTAGGATTTGAGATAGAAGGTTGCCAAGCTCGCGGAGCATGTTCAGCTGAAGGAGAATTTTTAGAGGTTTACCTCATGGGAAAACTGATAGATTAAAGAGAGATTCTATATGGTAAAAAAAATTATTTTAATGTTTTTGAGTTTATTGGCGGTAACGGTGATTGGAATTGGAGCCTATGGTTTGACCATTCTCAATCAGACGACAGGAACCCTCAGTAAGACTTATAAGAGCTTTGGAAATGAGACCAATGTCATTGCGGAAAATAAGCCGATGACCATCCTTTTGATGGGGGTTGATACAGGAAGCGGTTCTCGGGAAGATCCTTGGGCTGGAAATAGTGATACCATGATTTTGGTAACCGTCAATCCTCAAACAAAGGAAACGACCATGACGAGTTTGGAAAGAGATATCCTAACCAATATTACTTCAGATGGCGAAACGGTCCAAGCGAAATTGAATTCAGCCTATGCTCAAGGTGGAGCTAAGTTAGCTATTAAGACGATTCAGGATCTTTTGGATATCCATATTGATCGTTATGTCATGATCAATATGAAGGGACTGGTTCAATTAGTGGATAAGGTTGGTGGCATTACGGTTAACAATCCATTTGATTTTGATATCTCGATCGAGGAAAATGAGCCAGAATATACGGCTAAGATCGCACCAGGACGTCAGGAGATTAATGGGGACCAAGCTCTCGTTTATTCACGCATGCGCTACCAAGACCCAGAAGGAGACTACGGACGCCAAAAACGCCAACGTGAAGTGATCAAAAAGATTGTTGAGAAAGTTTTAAGCCTCAATAGTTTGAGTCACTACAAAGGAATCATTGAGTCTGTTAGTGACAATATGCAAACCAACATAGCGCTTGACAGTAATAGTCTTCTTCAATTGCTAGGATATAAAGATGCCCTTTCAACGATTCATCAGTACCAGCTGAAAGGAGAAGATGCCACCTTAGCAGATGGCGGAAGTTATCAGATTGTCACTTCAAAACATCTCTTGAAAATTCAAAATATCATCCGCAAAGCTTTGGGTCTGAAAGAAATTAAAACATTGAAAACCAATGCTTACCTATTAGATGGAGATGAAGAGTTGAAGAATGCTTCTTCTCAAAATGATACGCCAGCGGCATCATCTGAGGAAGCACCTGTTTACCAAGAGTTTAACCAACTACCAGTTGTACCATCGACCCAGGATACGGGAGTGGTGACGCCTCAAAGTTCTGTTGCACCAGTGACACCAGTTGCTCCAGCAGCTACAGAGTCGAGCAGTGTGACACCTACGGTACCTTCAGAATAAGAAAAAAACGATTGAGTTTTCTCAATCGTTTTTACTTGGTTGCCAGATGTCTTGAATTTCTTTTAGAGAGGCTGTTGCTTGTTGACTAAATAGTTTGGTCTTGTATTGGAAATCCGTTACCAATTCTTGAAGATTGGTCTTTTGGTCTTGGATAATATCCAGATTGCGTTGGATTTTTGCTAGGTTATCTTGAATTCCCTTGACCAATTGGCTGGATTCAGTCACCTCTGTTTTAATTTCTTTGCGGTTTTTTACTAGGTGGTAGCTAATGCTAGCTCCTGTTGCAAACCAAAAGAGATTTTTGAGTTTCATATGGCCTCCTTTTTAACTGTTTTTGATGGTTTCTGCGAGAACTGCTAGTTGTTCAAAATTAGGCTCGTGTTCAGTAAATGAAATGGCAAGCTCATCTTGATCGGAATAGCGAGGGATAATGTGGACATGTGTGTGAAATACGGTTTGTCCAGAAACTTCTTCCATGTTGCTGATGATATTCATTCCCTTAGCTTGGGTAGCAGCTTCTACTTTTTTAGCAACTTTAGAAACACGTGCAAATAGTTGAGCTGTGGCGGTTTCGTCCATCTCTAAGAGGTTGCGAGCGTGTTTTTTTGGAACCACTAACGTATGACCTGGTGTAACCTGAGAGATGTCCAAAAATGCGAGGACTTCCTCGTCCTCATAGACTTTGGAGGAAGGAATGTCGCCAGCTATAATCTTACAAAAAATACAATCGTCAACCATAAATACACCTCTTTTAGACTAAATTTTGTTATAATATAAGAACATTATACCAGAAATCGGAGAAAATATGTTAGAAATCAACAAGTTGACAGGGGGCTATGTCAACATCCCTGTCCTGAAAGAGGTGAGTTTTTCAGTTCCGGATGGCCAACTGATTGGTTTGATTGGACTAAATGGAGCTGGGAAGTCAACCACGATTAATGAAATTATTGGTCTCCTGCATCCTTATGCTGGGGAAGTACGGATTGACGGCTTGAGTCTTCCAGAAGCTCCAACTGACTATCGTAAAAAAATTGGCTATATTCCAGAAACCCCTAGCCTATATGAAGAATTAACCTTGAGAGAGCATATCGAAACCGTAGCTATGGCCTATGATTTAGACATGGATCAGGTCATGGTGCGCGTCCAGCCTTTGTTGGAACGATTTCGTTTGGCTGAAAAATTAGATTGGTTCCCGACCCAGTTTTCAAAAGGGATGAAGCAAAAGGTCATGATTATTTGCGCCTATGCAGTGGATCCAAGTCTTTATATTGTCGATGAACCCTTTTTGGGATTGGATCCTGTTGCGATTGCAGATTTGATTCAGTTATTGGCAGATGAGAAAGCAAAAGGAAAATCGATTTTGATGAGTACCCACGTTCTGGATTCGGCTGAAAAGATGTGTGATGGTTTTGTAATCCTCCATAAGGGGCAGATTCGAGCACAAGGGACCTTAGATGAGTTGCGTTCAACTTTTGAGGATGAGAAAGTAAGTCTAAATGATATCTACATGACCTTGACAGAAGAGGAAACAGCATGAAAGAGTTGATGAAAAAACGGCAACAAACGTTTCGAACTCAATGTGTAAAATATAGCCGCTATGTTCTCAATGATCATTTCGTCCTCTTTATGCTGATTTTCATAGGATTTTTGGCGGTTCAATACAGCCAATTCTTACAAGATCTCCCCAAAGATACAAGCCTGATCCGCTGGAGTCTCATGATTGGTTTGCTCCTCTTGGTTCCGATAGGCTCTATTGCGACCTACTTAGAGAAGCCCGATGCTTTATTCCTTTTGGTAAAGGAAGAGGAAGTGAAACGTTATATCAAAGGGCAGGCCAAGAAGTCTTTTGTGTTTTGGTTTTTGATTCAAAGTGTTGTCCTTCTATTATTTGTGCCTCTTCTTCTGGCAACGGGGCTGGATAAATTTGCTATTGTAGCTTATATCCTTGTCTTAGGGGTGGCTAAAGGGGCTGTTTTTAGCTGGAAGGAAGCGCGCTTTTACCAGGATGGAAATTTGAATTGGACCTTGGCCATTGCTCGTGAGAATGCAAGGAAACAATTGATTCTTCGTTTCTTTGCCTTGTTTACAACGGTGAAAGGCATTACCAACAGTGTTAAAAGAAGAGCTTACTTGGATGGTTTCTTAGGGCTTCTTCCCAAGACACATGGCAATACGTGGCTGCACTTATATATGCGCTCCTTCCTACGGAATGGAGATCTTTTCTCTATGACTCTACGACTCTTGGCTCTTTCCATTCTCGCTATCATCTTTATTCCCCAGCCTCTCGTAGTGATTGCCCTTGTAGCCTTGCTCAATTACTTGGTTATTTTTCAATTACTGGGGCTTTACAGTGCTTTTGATTACCAACCCTTGACCCTCCTTTTCCCGATGAAAAAGGGCAGTAAAAAGGCAGGGTTGAACAAAACGATTCAGCTGATCATGGGGATGATAACGGTGATAGAAGGAGGAATTGGCCTGGTCTTTATTTCAGATAAAGTCCTGTTGTTAGGCCTACTGGCTTATACAGTTGCTTTAATCCTACTCTATCTTCCATTTAAGATGGCGCGCTTGGTTGACGAAAGTCGTTAAAATTAGTAAAATAGATTGGAAACTTTTTACGGAGGAAAAGATGGACTCGAATGAAAAAGAGCTAAGCCTCACCCCAATTCCTGGGAAGAGTGGGAAGGCCTACATGGGGACCTACCCAGATGGTGGGCGCGTTTTTGTAAAAATGAATACGACCCCAATCCTTGCGGGTCTAGCAAAAGAACAGATTGCTCCTCAATTGTTATGGAGTCGACGATTGCCAGATGGAAATGTGATGAGTGCCCAAGAATGGTTGAATGGGGAAATTCTCACGCCAAATGGGATGTCAAAAAAACAAGTGGTCAATATTTTAACGAGATTGCACCGTTCTAGACCTTTGATGACCCAATTGAAAAAACTTGGCTATCCTGTGGAATCTCCATTAGAATTGCTCAATTCTTGGAGCAACCGGTTGCCAATTGCCCTACGTCAGAACCACTATATCCAATCAGTCGTAAAGAATTTACGTAAGACAGTGCCTGCCTTTCGGGAGGATTATGCGACGATCGTTCACGGGGATGTTCGTCATAGTAACTGGATTGAGACAGAGAGCGGCTTGATTTATCTAGTCGATTGGGACTCTGTTCGTTTGACAGACCGGATGTTGGATGTGGCGCATATCTTGAGTCACTATATCCCAGATTCTAATTGGCGCGATTGGTTAGGCTATTATGGCTACAAGTACAATCAAAAAGTATTTGATAAACTCTATTGGTTTGGTCAATACTCTTTCTTGTGTCAAATTGCTAAATACTATGAAAATAATGATTTAGAAAATGTCAATCGCGAGATCTATGCTCTGCGCAATTTCCGGTTGAAATATGGAAAGGAAATATGAGAGTTAGAAATCGCAAAGGAGCGACTGAATTATTAGAAGCGAACCCGCAATATGTGGTCCTAAATCCAGAAGATGCCAAGGGAAAGTGGCATGAAATTTTTGGGAATGACCATCCTATTCATATCGAAGTGGGTAGCGGAAAAGGGGCCTTTATTACTGGGATGGCCAAGGCCAATCCAGAGATCAACTACATCGGAATTGATATTCAAAAATCGGTCTTGAGTTATGCTTTAGATAAGGTCTTAGAAGCTGATCTTCCTAACATTAAATTGCTTTGGGTAGACGGAGATAGCTTGACCAACTATTTTGAAGATGGGGAAATTGATCAACTCTATCTGAATTTTTCAGATCCTTGGCCTAAGAAACGTCATGAGAAGCGTCGTTTAACATACAAGACCTTCTTGGATACCTTCAAGCAAATTCTTCCAGAACATGGGGAGATTCACTTTAAAACAGATAATCGAGGTCTGTTTGAATACAGTTTAGTGAGCTTTTCACAGTATGGTATGACTTTGAAGGGAGTCTGGCTAGATCTTCATGCTAGTGATTTTGAGGGGAATGTCATGACGGAATATGAGAAAAAGTTCTCAAGTAAAGGCCAGGTCATTTACCGTGTAGAAGCACAGTTTTAGCATATTCCTTGCAATCATTGGGGAATCGTGTTATAATACCTTAAATGAATAGAAAAGGAGAGGCGGGGAAATATCTTCGCCTCTTATCTATGAGGAGGTGGCAACCATCGCAACGATTGTTGACTTAGTAACAGAAGTGATTCAGCCTGCCATCCAGGAACCATTTGAATTGGTCGATGTTGAATATGGCAAAATGGGTGGTGACTACGTCTTAAGCATTTTCGTAGACAAACCAGAAGGGATCACACTGAATGATACAGCGGATTTGACAGAAATCATTAGCCCGCTATTGGATCAAATCAAACCAGACCCATTTCCAGAACAGTACTTTTTAGAAGTTACCAGTCCTGGCCTGGAGAGACCTTTGAAAACCAAGCAAGCCCTTGAGGGAGCTCTTGGTAAGTATGTAAACATAAGCTTGTACAAGGCTGTTGAAAAGCAAAAGGTCTTTGAGGGAACCTTGGTGCGTTTTGAAGAGGATGTTTTGACCATCGAGTATATGGATAAAACACGAAAGAAAACTGTAGAAATTCCTTATAACCTTGTGTCCAAAGCAAGGTTGGCTGTAAAATTGTAACAGAATGAAAGAAAGGATGCCTTTATAGTAGAGGCAAGAAAAACATGAGTAAAGAAATGCTAGAAGCCTTCCGCATTTTGGAAGAAGACAAAGGGATCAAAAAAGAAGATATCATCGAAGCCGTCACAGAATCATTGCGTTCAGCTTATCGCCGTCGTTATGGACAATCAGAAAGTGCAGCGATTGAATTCAATGAAAAAACTGGAGATTTCCGTGTTTATACGGTTCGTGAAGTGGTGGATGAAGTCTTTGATAGCCGTTTAGAAATCAGCTTGAAGGATGCCTTAGCCATTAGCTCTGCTTATGAGTTGGGGGACAAGATCAAGTTTGAAGAAGCACCAGCTGAATTTGGTCGTGTAGCAGCTCAATCTGCTAAACAAACGATCATGGAAAAAATGCGTAAGCAAACGCGCACCATCACCTATAACACTTATAAAGAACATGAAAATGAAATCATGAGTGGAACGGTGGAGCGCTTTGACAATCGATTTATCTATGTCAATCTTGGCTCAATCGAAGCTCAATTGTCTAAGCAAGACCAAATTCCAGGAGAAGTGTTCCAATCTCATGATCGAATTGAAGTATTTGTCTACAAGGTAGAAGATAATCCACGTGGTGTCAATGTCTTTGTTAGCCGAAGCCATCCTGAAATGATCAAACGTTTGATGGAACAGGAAATTCCTGAAGTCTACGATGGAACTGTTGAGATTATGAGTGTAGCGCGTGAAGCTGGAGATCGTACAAAAGTTGCGGTTCGTAGCCATAATCCAAACGTAGATGCGATTGGGACTATCGTTGGTCGTGGTGGATCGAATATTAAAAAGATTACCAGCAAGTTCCACCCAGCTCGATACGATCAAAAATTAGACCGTATGGTTCCGACAGAAGAAAATATCGATGTCATCGAGTGGGTTCCAGATCCAGCTGAATTTATCTACAATGCGATCGCTCCTGCAGAAGTGGACCAAGTTATTTTTGATGATGAAGATAGCAAACATGCTCTCGTTGTGGTTCCAGACAACAAATTATCTCTTGCTATTGGTCGTCGTGGTCAAAACGTTCGTTTGGCGGCTCATTTGACTGGTTACCGCATCGATATC
Source organism: uncultured Streptococcus sp. (assembly GCA_958445905.1). Lineage (GTDB taxonomy): Bacteria > Bacillota > Bacilli > Lactobacillales > Streptococcaceae > Streptococcus. Next base: position 1,208 of record CAUCUH010000002.1, on the reverse strand, counting down.
AAATCTGCTAGTGAGTTCGAAGAAATGGAAGCAGCTCAAGAAACTTTTGAAGACCAAGTAGAAAGTGGCGAAGAGCAAGTCGATTAAGAGAGGGAGGGAACATGGTAAAAACAAGAAAAATCCCTTTAAGAAAATCTGTCGTTTCAAATGAAATTATTGATAAGCGCGATTTGCTCCGCATTGTCAAAAATAAAGAAGGACAAGTCTTTATCGATCCAACTGGCAAAGCCAATGGTCGAGGTGCTTACATCAAGCTAGACAATGAAGAAGCGGCACTTGCTAAGAAAAAGAAAGTTTTTAATCGTAGCTTTAATATGGAAGTGGAAGAAGCTTTCTATGATGAATTGATCGCTTATGTAGATCATAAGGTGAAGAGAAGAGAGTTAGGCCTTGAATAAGCAAAAGATAAGTAATTTGTTGGGTTTGGCGCAAAGAGCAGGAAAACTCATTTCTGGAGAAGAACTCGTGATCAAAGCCATCCAGGAAGAAAAAGCAAAATTAGTTTTTCTAGCAAATGATGCAGCTAGTAACCTGACAAAAAAGGTGACAGATAAGGGTCACTATTATGAGGTTCAAGTATCTACCGTGTTTTCAACACTAGAATTAAGCACTGCAATTGGACGTTCTCGTAAGGTCGTCGCTGTTGTAGATGCTGGATTTTCAAAGAAAATGAGGTCTCTTATGGAATAGAAGAGGAGGACAGCAATTGTCTAAGAAAAGATTATACGAAATTGCCAAAGAATTGGGCAAGGAAAGTAAAGAAGTCGTCACTCGTGCGAAAGAATTAGGTTTTGACGTCAAGAGTCATGCATCTAGTGTCGATACTGATGTTGCTGAAAAGTTGATCAAGAGCTTTGCAGCGAAAAAAGAAACAGTCGAAAAGAAAGTAGCAGAAGTGGCTGCCAAGACAACGGCTGTCGCAGCGAAAAAAGAAGCAGCGCCCGTCAAAAAAGAAGGAGCAACTGAGACAAAATCAGTAACGCCAGCTGCTAAACCAAAGAGTCGTAACTTTAAAGCGGAACGAGAAGCGCGTGCAAAAGAGCAGGCTGAACGTAGAAAACAACAAGGCAATCGTCCAAAACGCGATCGCAAGGACAATCAGCGTTATGGTGACAACCGAAATCAACGACCACAAGAGCGAAATGAACAACGAAATCAAGGTTCTGAGCGTCGCAATAACCGACCAGATCAAAGACGTAGTGCACAAC
>CAUCUH010000001.1:0-44834 GCA_958445905.1 uncultured Streptococcus sp. | reverse complement strand
ACCATGTGGAAAATCAGCAGTTAACCCGCTATTCTGGAGACTACTACCAATTCCTTGAAGTCTATGAAATGAAGAAATCGCAATTGGAAGCGGCTTATGAGCGTCAGCAAAAAGAGATTGCTGATTTGAAAGATTTCGTAGCCCGCAATAAGGCGCGTGTGGCTACACGGAATATGGCCATGTCTCGTCAGAAGAAGCTGGACAAGATGGAACTCATTGAGTTACAAAGTGAGAAACCAAAGCCATCCTTTGAATTTAAAAATGCCCGGACTCCTGGACGCTTTATCTTCCAGGCCAAGGATCTTCAGATTGGCTATGACCGTCCTTTGACCAAGCCTTTGAACCTAACGTTTGAACGCAATCAAAAGGTAGCCATCATCGGAGCCAACGGGATCGGGAAAACCACTCTCTTGAAGAGCTTGCTGGGAATCATCCCACCAATCGCTGGTGAAGTCGAGCGGGGAGATTACCTAGAGCTTGGCTATTTCGAGCAAGAGGTCGAAGGGGGCAATCGCCAGACACCGCTTGAAGCAGTCTGGAATGCCTTTCCATCTCTCAACCAAGCAGAAGTTCGTGCCGCCCTTGCCCGCTGTGGCTTGACCACCAAGCATATCGAGAGCCAAATCCAGGTGCTATCCGGTGGAGAACAAGCCAAGGTACGCTTCTGTCTCTTGATGAATCGTGAAAACAATGTCTTAGTACTAGACGAGCCGACCAACCACTTGGATGTGGATGCCAAAGAAGAGTTGAAACGGGCTCTGAAAGAGTACAAGGGATCGATTCTCATGGTTTGCCACGAGCCAGACTTCTATGAAGGCTGGATGGACCAAATCTGGGACTTTAATGAATTGACGTAAAGACAAAAAGAGAACCGCATGGTTCTCTTTTCAGATTCTTCTTAGAAACTTTCCTTAGGTGAGTACGGACGTCAGCGAACTTCTGAGAAGTTCCATGACTAATTATTGAGCCTAAGGTCTCAATAATTCCGTGTGCCTGAAACAAATCTGTTTCAGGCACTTTTCTCACGGCGGAAAGTTTCAGTAGATGAATGACATAAATAATTAGAATTCATTTTTTTACCAATGAATCTATTAGCTAATTTTATGTAAAATGTTTATCAATATCTTAAAAAGAGAACCTCTCGGTTCTCTTTTCATTATTTCTTGAAATTGTAGTCTTTTAAGATCTCGATTTTTTCAATCTTGATGTCTGCTTTTGGTTTGTCCTTATCATCGGTTTCGGCAGAGGCGATTTTATCGACCACATCCATGCCATCGATCACTTGGCCAAAGACAGTGTAGTTACCACCATCGAGGGTTGGATTTCCACCATTTTTATAAGCATCGATGATCTTAGCTGGGAAGCGGTCAGTTGGGAGTTTACTTGAAATATCATCCTTATTTTGGTTGATATAGAATTGACTACCATTGGTATTTGGACCAGAATTGGCCATAGCAAGGGCTCCACGAAGGTTGTAAAGGTATGGAGAATACTCATTCTCAAAACCAGTACCTGAATCTTTGGATTTGTCTTTGCCCTTCCAGATGGATTCGCCACCAGTACCATCTCCTTTAGGATCCCCAGTTTGGATCATAAAGTTGTTAATGACACGGTGGAAAAGTAAGCCATTGTAGTAGCCTTCTTTTGCATGGGTCAAGAAGTTTTCAACTGCAAGTGGGGCATATTTAGGGAAGAGCTTCACAGTGATATCGCCTTCAGTTGTTGTGATTTTAACCTCTGCTTCGTCTTCAGCCACTTCATTTGAGAGTTGTGGGAAGACGGCATTTTCATTGGTCATGGCATCGTTAAAATCTTTGCGCAGTTGTTCTAATTTCTTTTGTTCTTCTTCAATTTTCTTTTGATCTTTTTCACTAGAGCTAGAAGTTGCTGTCTGCTCTGTCTTTTCTTTACTTGAGCTTGAAGAGTTAGCGTCTGTTTTATTGGACGAACAAGCTGTTAAAGCCAAGCCGGAAAATAATAGTAATGCGATTAATTTTTTCATATTCTTCCTTTCCAACATAATTGTCTTTCTCTATTGTACCTTAATTTTGCGATACTTTCAAATCTGGACGGGATTCTCTATTTTCTGAGGTTGTTTCAAGACCGATAACATTTGATAAATCACTAATTAAGAAGTAAGTTGCGTATAGATGGAAAATTCGGTATGATGGGAGATATGTTAATTTGTTGGAAAATGAACGAATTCCCTCAAAAACCGTATCATGAATAGGAGGCTACAAATTGGATTATAAAACTCTACGCAAAAACTATAGACTCTATATTAGATCTGCTGGCATGTTGGCTATGCTTCTGATTTTTTGCATTGGGTTAGTGGTCAGAGATACCCTTCTTCAGACTACTGGCGTCTTATTGGTCCTTGCAGGCTTGGTTTTATTCATCCAATTGCTCAAGAAGAGCTATACCAACAAGTGCAACACCTTGCTCCATGTAGACTTAGATTTAGCTTTTTGGCAGCAATACCTTCAGTTGAACAAGAATGTGAAAAAAGCTATTTCACAGATAGATATGAAGTTAACATCGGTCGCCTATTCGTTTATGATGGGAGATTTTGATATTGTCATAATGGAAGCTAGAGAAGCACTCAGTCAGACGGATTGTCCGCAGAAATATAAGAACTTTTTTGAGAGTTATCTTATTCGTTCGATCGTGCTGACAGATCCTGATTTGTCTAGAGAAGAGCTGGAGGGTCGGTTGAATGAATTGACTATCACAGAACCTACACTAGCTGAGAAAACAAAAAAAGTCTGTCTCGCTCTTTATGATTTAACCATTGCGCAGCAAAGCAATGACTATTTCGAAGATTTAAGCAATGATTTCAAGTACCAGCAGATGGAAATTATCTACTACCAAGCCTTGAATGCCACTCTTAAAGGTGATCAGCACAGAGCCAATGATCTCTTTCACAAGTTAGTCTCAGAAGATGAGTCGCTCTATATCGTTCGAAAGGCTAAACAATACTTGAAGGATGAAGGCAGTCATCTGTAAATCCTCCAATCAAAATAGAGATTAATTGAAAGAGCCTGAAAAAACACAAGGAGTTATTAAAAAATGGATAAGAATTTTAAGGAGATGTCGTTTGATGAATTGAAATGTTACCGCAGAGAAGGTCTATGGAGATCTTTGGGACTATTGTTGGTCATTATTTTGGTGATTACAGGAATGGTCTTGATGGAAGTGAATCATGTTTCTCAGTCCAATCAGAATCGTTTTCGGATGATTGGGTTGACAACGGTCATTGCGCTCTTTGGCTACCTTAAGCCTCTGATGGCGGTAAATCGTGTCATGCGAGACCATCCAGATTGGATTAAGAAATCAGGTTTCGGAGCGAAGATTCCCTTGCCGATGGATTGGCATGTCAAAAGACTTTGTGTCCTTGGAGCGAGTCTATTGGTGATTGGAGTAGGATTTACCTCACTATATAAACCACAAGTTCCGCAGACAAATCTACAAGATCAAGTCGATATCATTCAAATGGATCATGACTTGGAAAGAGAGAAAAAATTCGACCAAGTTCTAGATACCATCACTCCAGATGATAAAAAATCTGAATAAGATCCATTTTGGAATTTGAACGTCATTGAATATCGTTCTAAGCAGCTCTAAAGAACAGTACCCACTCGGTGCTGTTTTTTACTTTATGCTGCAAAATTGAGGAAATGATTTTACTAGAGAACTGGCTTGGAAATGTGATATAATAAAGGTTATGGCAAACAATAATCAATCAAAAAAAACACGGTCGACGAGACGACTGTCCAAAGCAGAATTAGAAAGAAAAAAAGCAATTCATCGCATGATTGCGACCATTCTGATCAGTCTGGTTTTAGTCTTTGCGGCTTTGAAATTGGGGGCAGTAGGGGTCTTGGCCTACAACTTGATCCGACTCTTTGTTGGGAGTTTGGCTTACTTGGCTATTTTAGCGACCTTTTTCTACCTTTATGCCTTTAAATGGCTGGATAAACACGAAGGGGTGATTTCAGGATTCCTAAGCTTCTTTGTTGGGGTTCTTTTGATGTTTCAGGCCTTCTTTGTATCCTCCCTTCATTTAGACAATAATGGAATCAAGGTCACTTTTTCAAGAATCATGGCAGACTTGATTCATCTACGAGTGGAGAGTTTTGCCGGTGGTGGTATGATCGGTGCCCTTCTTTATGCTCCGATTTCCTTCCTGTTTTCAAATATTGGCTCTTATTTTATCGGTCTTCTCTTTATCGGATTGGGGATCCTCTTGATGAGCCCTTACTCCATCTATGATTTGTTTGAAAAGGGGTCCGAAGCCTTCCACGCTTCTATGGAAAAACGCAAAGAGCGTCGCGAGCAGAAATTCCTTGAAAAGGAAGCAAGAGTTGCCGAGGAAGCTGCTGCAGCTGAAAGAGAGCAAGAAGAAGCAAGAGCTGTTCTTCCAACTCCCCTTTCTATGGAAGGGCACCCTGTAGATCCTGAAACGGGAGAGGTGTTGGCGGAAGAGCCGTTTACAGAGTCCTTCCCAGAAGCTGAGATTGTTGCACCAGCAACACCAGAAATCTACCCGCCAGATGAAGAATGGCCGGAAGAGCCTGAAGCATACGAAGAGCTTCCGGTAGCCGAAGAATTCGAGGACGATGGGGAAGAAGTTCAAGTGGACTTCACGCCTAAGGAACTCCTTCAGTACAAACTTCCAACGATTGATCTCTTTGCGCCTGATAAGCCCAAAAATCAATCCAAAGAGAAAAACATCGTTCGTCAGAACATCCGCATTTTGGAAGAAACCTTTGCAAGCTTTAACATCAAGGCGACAGTGGAGCGGGCGGAAATTGGTCCATCTGTTACCAAGTATGAGGTCAAGCCGGCTGTCGGTGTGCGGGTCAACCGCATTTCGAACCTAGCAGATGATTTGGCCTTGGCACTAGCAGCCAAGGATGTGCGAATTGAAGCACCGATTCCAGGGAAGTCTCTGGTCGGGATTGAAGTGCCTAATTCAGAGATTGCGACCGTTTCCTTCCGTGAATTGTGGGAGCAGTCCAAAACAGATCCGGCTAAACTCCTTGAGATTCCTCTTGGGAAGGCTGTAGATGGCTCGGCTCGGACCTTTGATTTGGCTCGGATGCCCCACCTCTTGGTAGCGGGTTCTACTGGATCTGGTAAGTCAGTAGCGGTCAATGGAATTATTTCGAGTATTTTGATGAAGGCTCGTCCGGACGAAGTCAAGTTTATGATGGTCGATCCAAAGATGGTGGAGCTTTCTGTCTACAATGATATTCCTCACCTCTTGATTCCAGTGGTGACCAACCCACGCAAGGCTAGTCGGGCCCTGCAAAAGGTCGTTGATGAGATGGAAAATCGCTATGAGCTCTTTTCGAAAGTGGGTGCTCGTAATATTGCTGGCTTTAATGCCAAGGTGGTGGAGCACAATGCCCAGTCTGAGATGAAGCAAGTACCCCTCCCATTGATTGTGGTCATTGTCGACGAGTTGGCAGACTTGATGATGGTTGCAAGTAAAGAAGTGGAAGATGCTATTATTCGTCTTGGACAGAAGGCGCGTGCAGCAGGGATCCACATGATCCTTGCGACCCAACGGCCATCGGTTGATGTTATTTCAGGTTTGATCAAGGCCAATGTGCCTTCCCGTGTCGCTTTTGCGGTATCATCTGGGACTGACTCACGGACCATCTTGGATGAAAATGGGGCAGAGAAATTGCTCGGTCGTGGAGACATGCTCTTTAAACCGATCGATGAAAATCATCCGATTCGTCTACAAGGATCCTTTATCTCAGATGACGATGTCGAGCGGATTGTGAACTTTGTCAAGGAACAAGCAGAAGCGGATTATGATGATGCCTTTGATCCAGGCGAAGTATCCGAGTCGGACTTTGACGGAGGCATGGGCGGCTCTGACGAGGGTGATCCACTCTTTGAAGAGGCTAAGGCTCTTGTGATTGAAACTCAAAAAGCCAGTGCGTCAATGATCCAACGTCGCTTATCGGTCGGCTTTAACCGGGCAACTCGCCTCATGGAAGACTTGGAAGCAGCAGGTGTCATCGGACCAGCTGAAGGAACCAAGCCTCGAAAAGTATTGCAACAATCATAAGGATAGGGAAAAAGGGCATATGCCCCACTCCCTTTTCTTTTTATAGAAAATAGAAAGTAGGACCAGATGAAGTTAGACACCATTCATCATATTGCCATCATTGGACGGGATCGCGACGCCATGTTGCACTTTTATATGGACCAGTTGGGCTTTGCGATTGTCAGTGAGTATGACCGTCCTGAACGCGGAGATATCTTGATCAATCTCCGTCAGGGGCAGCTGACTTTAGAACTCTTTATCAAACCGACGGCCCCAGAACGGCCTAAGCTCCCCTTGCCCGAGCATGCGGGACTGCGTCATCTGGCCTTTCAAGTGGACGCTGTAGAGACCTATCTAGCTAGATTGGATCAGCTAGGTATTGAGAATACAGGCCTTCGCTATGATGATTTTGATGGCAAGAAGATGGCATTTTTCTTCGATCCAGAAGGATTGCCTTTGGAAATACATGAGTGAGGAAAGCAATGGTTAGATTAGAAGGACTCAGTCAGGAAGAAGTAGCAAAAAAGATCCAAGAGGGCAAGCAAAATAAGGTCACGATTAAGACAGAAAAAAGTATTGGGCAGATCATTCGAGACAATGTCTTTACCTACTTTAATCTGATTTTCCTGGTCTTAGCGGTCTTGCTGGTAGCAGTGAAGTCTTGGAACAATCTCTTGTTTGTCCCGGTCGTCGTGGTCAACTCCCTGGTAGGAATTGTGCAGGAAGTCCGCTCTAGACGGATCTTGCGTCAGATGCAATTTCTACATATGAGTGAGGCGATCGTTCTTCGCGAAGGAAAAGAATTTGCTCTACCTATCGATCAGCTGGTGGAGGGCGATCTAGTTCGCTTTCAAGCTGGAGACCAGATCTATGCGGATGGGTTTTTGCTGGAGGGCGAGCTAAAAGTCGATGAATCGCAATTGACCGGTGAAGCCGATGAGGTCAAAAAAGGAGCGCAAGACGCGCTCATGTCAGGTAGTTTTGTGATCGCTGGTCAAGGACTGGCGCGATTGGAAAAAGTTGGGAATGACTCCTACATCAACCAACTGAGCCTGGAAGCCAAGCAGGTCAAGTCTCATGAGGAGTCTGACATGGTCCATGCGGTCAATCGTATTGTAGGGATCATTGGTCTTCTCATCATTCCGCTAGGTTCTCTCCTTTTTCTTCGCAGCTATATCAGCCTAGGCGATAGTCTTAAGCTCAGTGTGACTTCAACAGTCGGGGCCTTGATCGGGATGATTCCGGAAGGCTTGTATCTCTTGATGACCTTGGCACTGGCTCTAGGTGCTGTCAGATTGGCTAAGGAAAAGGTTCTGCTCAATAGTATGAAGGGGATTGAGACCTTATCGCGCGTGGATGTCCTTTGTGTCGATAAGACAGGGACCATTACAGAGCCAGGTATGGAAGTGACAGAGATTCGTCCAGTTAAAGACGCTCAAGACTTGGAAGCTCTAGCTCAGTATGTAGAGGCTAGTATGGATCAAAACGATACTATGGATGCCATCCGAAAATTTCATAAGACTCTAGTCAGCCAGCCTTGGAAGGCTCTCGACATTCAGCCCTTTACGTCTAAGAAAAAGTATGGAGCCATTGCCTTTGAATCGGGGATCTATGTATTAGGTGCACCAGAGTTTGTTTTACGAGAGGGCTTCTCTGAGGTTGAAGAGGAGATTGCGCCTGCTACTCAGGCTGGCAATCGGGTCTTGGCCTTTGGGAAATATAAGGGAGAACACCTGGGAGAGACTTTAGAAGCTCCTGTAGACTTGGTAGCCTGGATTATTCTCTCCAATCCTTTGAGAAAAAATGCCAAAGAAACCTTCGCCTACTTTAAACAACAAGGAGTGACCATTAAGGTTATCTCAGGGGACAACCCTGCTACAGTCTCAGCTATTGCACAAAAAGCAGGCATTGAAGGAGCAGAAAATCTGATCGATGCCAGAACCTTGCTGACGGAAGAAGACTTGCACCAGGCGGCGAGCCAATATACGGTCTTTGGTCGGGTGACACCAGAGCAAAAGAAAAGCCTTGTCGAAGGCTTGCAGGCAAAGGGGCATAAAGTAGCTATGACTGGAGATGGCGTCAACGATATTCTGGCTCTCAAAACAGCGGATTGTAGTATTGCGATGGAATCTGGAAATGATGCGACCAAAAAGATGGCGCAAGTGGTCTTACTGGATTCTGACTTTGGGAAGATGCCGTCTATCGTGGCAGAAGGTCGGCGAGTGGTCAATAATATTCAACGATCAGCCAGTCTCTTTTTGATCAAGAATATCTTTTCTATTTTGTTGGCTATCTCAGTGACGCTCTTAGCCTTTACTTATCCCATCATGCCATCGCAGATGTCTTTGATCAGTGGTTTTACGATTGGGATTCCAGGATTCTTCCTAGCGCTTGAGCCCAATAGCGAGCGCATCAAAGGGCGCTTTATCGAAACGGTCTTTAAAAATGCGCTACCTGCAGCCTTGACGGATTTTATACTGATTTTTAGTCTGGTTTTATTCTCTTCAGCATTTGGTATGAGGTCGGAAGAACTCTCAAGTGCAGCCATCTGCTTGATGGCCTTCGTTGGCTTTGCCATTATCTATCAAGAATCCCAGCCTCTCAATCACTACAAGAGACTGGTTCTTCTAGGAAATATCCTAGCTTTTCTGGTTTCAAGCAGTATCTTAGGGAGATTCTTTAACATGAGCCCCTTGAGGATCCAAACACTGCTTATCTGCGCTTTAATGGCCATTCTTGCTCTCTTCTTGATTCAAGTATTCAAGAAACTAGTGGGCTGGTTCTTTCATCGGAAGAAATAAAAAAAAAGAGAGTGGGACAGAAATCGGTAATTCGTTAGAATTCGATTTCGTCGTCCCACCTCCGCACAGTTGAGTAGGGCTGTAAAAGCTGATGAAATCAGCGTAGTAGAGCCCACTCAACCACTGCGTCTTGCTCGACAATCCAAAAACAATTGAGAGGCTAGGACTTTTGTCCCAGCCTCTTTTCAGTATTAGATAAACAAACTAACGGTTAAGATCAGATAGAGCAAGAAGGTGACCAGAAATCCAGCGCGCCAGAAGTATTTGATAAATTTAGGATAATAAAAACACTTTTTCTTTTTTAAGAAATAAACCGTTAGCCCCAAGGCCAAAAGCGAAAGGCTCAAGGCTAATAGTGGTAAGAGGCTGTGGTAAAAGGCACTGTCTGAAATCAGGTAGTACTCCAAGGCAAATAAAGGAAAGGCAATATCGGTAGATCGCCATCCTCTTTTTTGGAGTTTAAAGAAGTGAACAATGATGCCACTCAGAATCAGCGTTAAAAAAATAAATAATACAGAAGCAACTTTGATTAACATAGCTTCATTCTATCATAAAACGAAAAAAAAGTTTACTATATTTTAATTTTTTCTTGCAAAAAAAGAGAAATCGTGTATAATAGAAAGGTATGCACAAAGCATACTTGTGGGAGGTAAAAATCTGTAATTACCGCAAAAACCACAAAGGAGGATTTAAGAAATGGCTAAAAAAGTCGAAAAACTTGTAAAATTGCAAATCCCTGCTGGTAAAGCTACTCCAGCTCCACCGGTTGGTCCAGCGCTTGGTCAAGCAGGTATCAACATCATGGGTTTCACCAAAGAGTTTAACGCTCGTACAGCTGATCAAGCTGGTATGATCATCCCAGTTGTTATCACTGTTTATGAAGACAAATCATTCGATTTCGTTACAAAAACACCACCAGCTGCTGTTCTTTTGAAAAAAGCTGCAGGTGTTGAAAAAGGTTCAGGTACACCGAACAAAACGAAAGTTGCAACTGTAACTCGTGCACAAGTACAACAAATCGCTGAAACTAAGATGCCAGATTTGAACGCTGCAAACATTGAGTCTGCAATGCGTATGATCGAAGGTACTGCTCGTTCTATGGGATTCACTGTTACTGACTAATTGTAACAATCCTATTTGCCCGCAATACACTTGATCAAATGACGAGTGACGTGGGAGATGAAAATCGATATGACCACATTACAAGGAGAAAGATAAAATGGCTAAAAAAAGCAAACAACTTCGTGCTGCTCTTGAAAAAATCGACAGCACAAAAGTCTACAGCGTAGAAGAAGCTGTAGCTCTTGCAAAAGAAACTAACTTTGCAAAATTTGACGCAACTGTAGAAGTTGCTTACAACTTGAACATCGACGTGAAAAAAGCTGACCAACAAATCCGTGGTGCAATGGTATTGCCAAACGGAACTGGTAAAACAGCTCGCGTACTTGTATTTGCACGTGGTGCAAAAGCTGAAGAAGCAAAAGCTGCTGGTGCAGACTTCGTAGGTGAAGATGACCTTGTTGCGAAAATCAACGATGGTTGGTTGGACTTCGACGTAGTTATCGCTACACCTGACATGATGGCTCTTGTTGGACGTCTTGGACGTGTCCTTGGACCACGTAACTTGATGCCAAACCCTAAAACTGGTACAGTAACAATGGATGTTGCGAAAGCAGTTGAAGAGTCTAAAGGTGGTAAAATCACTTACCGTGCTGATAAAGCAGGTATCGTTCAAGCGATCATCGGTAAAGTTTCATTCGATGATACTAAATTGGTTGAAAACTTTAAAGCTTTCAACGACACAATCCAAAAAGCAAAACCAGCTACAGCTAAAGGTACTTACGTAACTAGCTTGACTTTGACTACAACTCAAGGTCCTGGTATCAAAGTGGATGTTAACTCACTTTAATTGAAATGAAAAGCTGCCTTCGGGTAGCTTTTTTTGTACTCCATTTTTATTTGCTACAGTTGGTAAAACTAATCGGATGGAAAAAAGAAAATTTTGATGGATATGACTATATAAAAAGCGTAATTTATGGTAAAATAATACAGATCAAAAAAGGAGAGAGAAAATGGTAGAACCTAAGTATAAACGTATCTTAATCAAGCTATCTGGTGAGGCTCTTGCCGGCGAACGTGGTGTCGGAATCGATATCAAAACTGTCCAAAATATGGCCCAAGAAATCAAGGAAGTTCATGAACTTGGAATTGAAATTGCCTTGGTGATTGGAGGGGGAAACCTTTGGCGTGGAGAACCTGCTGCTGAAGCAGGGATGGATCGTGTCCAAGCAGACTACACAGGTATGCTCGGTACTGTCATGAACGCTCTTGTGATGGCTGATTCGCTTCAACAAGTTGGCGTGGATACCCGTGTTCAAACAGCGATTGCCATGCAACAAGTCGCAGAACCTTATATCCGTGGTCGTGCCCTTCGTCACCTCGAAAAAGATCGGATCGTGATCTTTGGTGCGGGGATCGGTTCTCCTTACTTCTCAACAGATACAACCGCAGCCCTTCGTGCAGCTGAGATTGAAGCAGATGCCATTCTCATGGCTAAAAATGGGGTCGATGGTGTTTACAATGCCGATCCGAAAAAAGATGCTTCAGCTGTGAAATTTGAGGAATTGACTCACCGTGATGTGATCAACAAAGGTCTTCGCATCATGGACTCAACAGCCTCTACTCTCTCCATGGACAACGACATTGACTTGGTTGTCTTTAATATGAATGAACCAGGCAATATCAAACGCGTTGTCTTTGGTGAAAATATCGGTACAACCGTATCAAATAACGTAGAAAAATAATAGAAAATAGAGGAAGATTATGGCAAACCCAATCGTAGAAAAAGCAAAAGAAAGAATGACTCAGTCTCACCAAAGTTTGGGACGTGAATTTGGTAGCATCCGTGCTGGACGTGCAAACGCAAGTCTTTTGGATCGTATTTTCGTAGAATACTACGGAGTAGAGACACCATTGAACCAATTGGCATCTATCACCATTCCAGAAGCGCGTGTCTTGTTGATCACTCCATTTGATAAATCATCTTTGAAAGACATCGAGCACAGCATCAATGCTTCTGACCTTGGCATCACTCCAGCCAACGATGGATCTGTTATCCGCTTGGTTATCCCAGCTTTGACAGAAGAAACTCGTCGTGACTTAGCAAAAGAAGTGAAAAAAGTGGGTGAAAATGCTAAAGTAGCGATCCGTAACATTCGTCGTGATGCTATGGATGAAGCGAAGAAACAAGAAAAAGCAAAAGAAATCACAGAAGATGAATTGAAAGGTCTTGAAAAAGAGATTCAAAAAGTTACGGATGACGCTGTTAAGCATGTAGATGAAATGACAGCTCACAAAGAAAAAGAATTGATGGAAGTTTAATCCATCCCAACCATTACAGGAAAGATAGACTCAGTTGGCACTGCTGGCTGGGTTTTATTTCCATTATTCTTGTGAAGAGGCAAGAGGAAAGAAGGAAACATGAATACGAATCTAGCAAGCTACATCATGGGAATGGTCATCGATGAAAATGATCACTTCTATTTTGTTCAAAAAGATGGCCAAACCTACGCGCTTGATAAAGCAGAAGGCCCACACCAAGTCGGAGAAAGTGTCAAGGGCTTTGCCTATACAGATATGAAGCAAAAACTACGACTCACGACACTTGAAGTCACTGCAACTCAAGAAAGCTTTGGCTGGGGAACGGTCACGGAAGTGCGCAAGGATTTGGGAGTCTTCGTGGATACAGGGCTTCCAGATAAGCAGATTGTTGTCTCACTAGATATCCTACCGGAGATCAAAGATCTATGGCCTAAAAAGGGCGATCGTCTCTATATTCGTTTAGAAGTCGATAAGAAAGATCGGATTTGGGGGATCTTAGCCTACCAGGAAGATTTCCAGCGTTTGGCTCGTCCAGCCTACAACAATATGCAAAACCAAAACTGGCCAGCCATTGTCTACCGCTTGAAATTGTCTGGAACCTTTGTTTACCTTCCAGAGAATAATATGCTGGGCTTTATCCACCCAAGTGAGCGCTATGCAGAACCTCGTTTGGGAGAGGTCTTAAATGCTCGCGTTATTGGTTTTCGTGAGGTGGACCGGACCTTGAACCTATCTTTGAAGCCACGCTCCTTTGAGATGTTGGAAAACGATGCCCAAATGATTTTGACCTATTTGGAAGCCAATGGTGGCTTTATGACCTTGAATGATAAATCATCTCCAGAAGAGATCAAGGCAACTTTTGGGATTTCAAAAGGCCAGTTCAAAAAGGCCTTGGGTGGCTTGATGAAGGCCAAAAAAATCAAGCAGGACCAGTTTGGAACAGAGTTAATCTAAGAGGAGGCTTATGCGAAAATCGTTTTATACTTGGTTGATGACGGAGCGTAATCCTAAAAGCAATGCTCCTAAGGCCATTCTAGCAGATCTTGCTTTTCACGAGTCTGCTTTTCCCAAGCATACAGATGACTTTGACGAGGTCAGTCGCTATCTAGAAGAGCATGCGAGCTTTTCCTTTAATCTTGGCGATTTTGATGCGATTTGGGAAGAATACCAAGCCCACTAGAGAAGGATAGGTCGAGGATGGTTTTTTCTCGGCCTCTTTGTTATAATAATAGAAAAATACAGGTAGAGAGGTTCTTTATTTGCAAGAACATTCAGTTGAAATTACATTAACGCATCCAGACGATCTCTTTCATTTGTTTGGATCTAACGAACGCCATCTTCGTTTGATGGAGCAAGAATTTGGGGTAACTATTCACGCCCGGACAGAAATCGTCCAAATCATTGGGGAAGAAGAAAGCTGCGAGCAGGTTCGTCAAGTCATCCAGGCTCTTTTGGTCCTCGTCAACCGTGGCATGACCATTGGAACGCCGGATGTGGTGACCGCCATTACCATGGTGAGAAATGGTGAATTGGATAAGTTCATCGCTCTCTATGAAGAAGAGATTATCAAGGATAGTTACGGTAAGCCCATTCGAGTTAAAACGCTTGGTCAAAAGATCTATGTGGATAGTGTCAAGAATCATGATGTCACTTTTGGGATTGGACCAGCGGGGACTGGGAAAACCTTCCTAGCAGTGACCTTGGCTGTGACTGCCCTCAAGCGTGGTCAAGTCAAGCGGATCATTTTGACGCGTCCTGCTGTTGAAGCTGGAGAGAGCCTTGGTTTCCTTCCAGGAGATCTCAAAGAAAAAGTAGACCCTTATCTACGTCCGGTCTATGATGCTCTTTATCAAATTTTAGGGAAAGACCAAACCACTCGGATGATGGAGCGGGAGATTATCGAGATAGCGCCTTTGGCTTATATGCGGGGGCGGACCTTGGACGATGCCTTTGTCATCCTCGATGAAGCGCAAAACACCACCATCATGCAGATGAAGATGTTTTTGACCCGTCTTGGTTTTAACTCTAAGATGATTGTCAATGGAGATACTAGCCAGATTGACCTTCCTCGAAATGTCAAATCCGGCTTGATTGATGCTCAGGAGAAATTGAAGAACATTTCTCAAATTGACTTTGTGCATTTCTCTGCCAAGGATGTCGTTCGCCATCCAGTAGTAGCAGAAATTATCCGGGCTTACGAGCCTATTCCGAATCCGGTCCTCAAAGAAGAATCGGATGTGGAAGATGAATAAAAGAAAAGGCAAAGATCATCGGATCTTTGCCTTAAATTGACGATGAAATCATCTCCTAGCCTTTCCTTAGGTGAGAACGGAGGTTAGGTGAAATTATCCAGTGGATGATTTCAGCAATCCAAGAAGTTCCATGACTAATAATAGAGCCTAAGGTCTCAATTATTCCGAGTGCTTGAAACTAAATTGTTTCAAGCACTTTTCTCACGGCGGAAAGACTCTGAAAATGATTTAAAAAACTCAAAACAACTTGTTTTTTCCAAAACAGTTTTAATTAGTTCATATGAAAAATAAGTTGCTAATGTTTTTCGATGATAATTCTTTAAATATATGATAGTTTAAACCAATTCATCAATTGGTGTGAAGTCGCGCTCTAAACCAGTAGCAACAGGTTGGCTTGTGATATGGCCTTGGTAAGTAGTGACACCTTGGCGCAAGCCTTCGTCGAGGGCAATTGCCTTGTGGAAGCCATTGTCAGCTAGGGATTCAACATAAGGAAGGGTCACATTGGTAAGGGCGATAGTAGAGGTACGTGCGACAGCCCCTGGGATATTGGCAACGGCATAATGGAGCACGCCATGTTTTTCGTAAACTGGCTCCGTATGCGTTGTGACACGGTCTGCTGTTTCAATAACCCCACCTTGGTCAACGGCCACATCGACGATGACTGAACCGGGACGCATTTGTTTAACCATATCGTCTGTCACTAATTTAGGAGCTTTAGCACCAGGAATCAAGACAGCACCGATGACAACATCAGCATCACGGACGCTGGCTTCAATGTTAAATGGGTTGGACATAAGGGTTTGGATTTGATGACCAAAGACATCTTCCAGAACAGCCAGACGTTTGGCGCTGATATCTAAGATGGTCACTTGGGCACCGAGTCCAAGGGCGATCCGAGCTGCGTGGGTTCCAACGACCCCGCCTCCGATGATGGTGACTTTCCCTTTGGGAACACCTGGCACCCCACCTAGGAGGACGCCTGATCCACCTTCTTGTTTGGTCAGGAAGTGAGCACCGATTTGCACGGCCATCCGTCCAGCAACCTCACTCATTGGCACCAAGAGAGGCAATTGTCCATCAAGGTCACGCACCGTTTCGTAGGCCACCCCTGTTGTTTTAGCTGAGACCATAGCGTCCGCTAATTCTGGAGCAGCAGCCATATGCAAGTAAGTGAAGAGCAAGAGGTCTTCGCGAAGGAAGCCGTATTCTTCAGCGAGAGGTTCTTTGACTTTGACCACCATCTCAGCGGCCCAAGCTTCTGCAGCAGTTGCTACAATAGTCGCTCCTTGTTTGGCGTAATCTTCATCGACAAAGCCAGAACCAAGTCCAGCATTTGTTTCCACCAACACTTGATGTCCTTTCTTCACCAAGCTTTGTACGCCTGCAGGTGTCAAACCGACCCGATTTTCGTTGTTTTTAATTTCTTTTGGAATACCAATTAACATGATTATTTCTCCTTGCTTGGATTTAGGTGTAAAAAGGCCATTGGTGTGAGATGGCTCTCTTGACTCAATGACCTTTTTACTCCTTATCCGATTGTTTTAATTGATTTTATTGTATAGAAAAGTGGGTGAAAATGCAAGAAAAATTTGAGCTTGCCTTCTTTTATGTTATCTGCTAAACTAAACCCTAAAGAAGGAGAGTCAAATGGAAAATCTATATGTGAAGTTAGCAGCTTATCGTGAAGTGGAGACGGAGCGTTTGCGCTTGCGTCCGGTCACTCTTGAAGATGCACCGGCTATGTTTGAGTACGCTTCTGATGAAACCGTTACGCGCTATACGTTTCCAACCAATCAAAGTCTGGAAGAAACGCGTAATAACATTGCCCTTCTTTATCTAGCGAGCCCACTTGGAAAATGGGGGATCGAGCTCAAAGAAAATGGAAAATTTATCGGGACGATTGATTTACTAAATTTAGATCTTTGTCTGAAAAAGGGGAGTATCGGCTATGTTCTGAATAAAAATTATTGGAACCAGGGACTAGCGACAGAGGCTACCAAGGCAGTCATTGGCCTGGCTTTTGAAGAGTTAGGATGAACAAGCTCATTGCTGTTCATGATCAGGACAACCCAGCTTCTGGACGGGTGATGGCCAAATCAGGGATGAAATATTCTCACGAGGAGCCCTACGCGATGCTAGACTTGCATGAAGAAGGGCGAATGGTGACGAGAGTTCATTATGTCCTCACTAAGGAAGAATATTTGGCAGAAAAATGAGTCAGGATATTGACAAAAGACCTATCTCCATGATATAGTAGATAGGTACTGCTGGTTTAGCTCAGTCGGTAGAGCGCATCCATGGTAAGGATGAGGTCGCCGGTTCAATCCCGGCAACTAGCATAGCAGAAGAGAGAAGCTTAGAGACGATCTAGGCTTCTTTTTTTGCGAGTCCATCTTAAAAATTTTGCTTTTTTCAATAATTTTCAAAAAAGCGTTGACAAGCAAGGAAATCCGTGGTAAAGTTAGAACAACAAAGAGAAAGGAGAAAACCATCATGAACAAAGTAGATGTTTTGATGACACAATTAAATACACAACTTCTCCAATCTCAGTTGAGTTCGATGTAAACAAAAAATGGAACCCAAGATGGAGGAGTCTGTCTTGGGTTTTTTGTATGCATTTTTACCTGCCTTAACTGAATTGGTGATAGGCATCAGAAGGCCCAAGTGTGGACTGAGCACGTACTCAGCTCCTTGCTTGGGTTTTTTCTGTGCCATTTTGAAAAGGAGAATATATGATCAGAGCTATTTGGGAGTATATCAGGGAGCGCAAGTGGCGATATGTGAAGATCGCTATGGTCCTGATTCTTTATGATTACACCTTATTGATCCCGACGCAAGTCATCCAGCGCTTAGTGGATCATTTGAGTCAGCGGACGCTGACGCAATCCAACTTTGTATGGGATATGGTCCTCTTGGTAGGATCAGCTATCCTCAATTACCTAACGGCTTTTTATTGGCAGTTGCGACTCTTTCAGTCGTCAGTCCATTTCAAGGCGACCCTTCAGGGACAAGCTTTTCGTAAGCTAGTAGCTATGCGGCGTCCGTTTTTTGAGAAATTCCGTTCAGGGGACATCTTGACGCGCTTTACGACAGATGTGGATGGGATGGCTGATATGGCGGGTTACGGGATGATGGTGCTCCTGTTTGGCGGTGGCTTGTTTGCCTTTATTATTCCGACCATGTTTTTCATTTCTTGGCAATTAACCTTGATTTCCTTTATTCCTATGATCTTCCTCGTCGTCTCGACCTATTTTTTGAGTAGAAAGCAGGAGGAGTATGTTGAGCAAAACCGGGAAGCGGTCGCTCAGTTGAACGATGAAGTCTTGGAGTCCATCGAGGGGATCCGTGTCATGCGGGCCTATAGTAGACGGGACCAGCAGGTCAAACAGTTTCAGAAAAAAACAGCCAGTCTCTCCAAAACAGGGGACAAGATTGCTTCTATCCAGTACTCTTTTGGACCTTTAGCCCTGTTGTTTATTGGATTCTCGACAGTCTTGCTCCTGCTATTTGGAGGCCAGTCCCTGGCAAGCGGGCAGTTGAGCCTTGGCAAGTTATTGGCTTTACAGCTGTATTTGGTCTTTTTAATTGAGCCTATGTGGATGATGGCAGACTTGATCTTGGTCTACCAGACAGGTCAAATGTCCTATAAAAAATTAAAAGAAGTGATTGATGAAACGGATGATCTGGAGCCAGATGGTCCTCACTACTTAGAGCAGATTGATTTGGTGCAGTTTAAGGACTATTCTTTCAGCTATCCTAGTGCTGAGCGAAAGAGCCTGTCAGGCATTGATTGGACCATTCAGAAAGGACAGACGGTTGGAATTGTTGGTCGTACTGGAGCAGGAAAGACTACCCTTGTTCGACAATTCTTGCGGCAGTACCCAGTTGGTGAGGGAGAGTTTTTGATCAACCAGCAACCGATCGTGGACTACAACCGACACTCCATTGAAGCTAAAATCGGCTACGTTTCCCAAGAACATATTTTATTCTCAAAATCCATTCGCGACAATATTGCTCTGGGTAAAAATGGTGCTAGTGAAGAGGAATTAGTGGAAGCTGTTGCCCAAGCTGCTTTTGCGGATGATCTTGAGCGGATGTCTCAGGGAATGGACACCATGATCGGTGAGAAAGGGGTCTCTGTATCAGGTGGTCAAAAACAGCGGATCTCGTTGGCACGTGCTTTTTTAAGGGATGCGGATCTCTTGCTGTTAGATGATTCCCTTTCAGCGGTGGATGCCAAGACCGAACAGGCCATTATTGACACCATTCAAACAGAGCGAAAAGGCAAGACGACCCTCATTGTTTCCCATCGCTTGTCTGCGGTTCATCAGGCGGATTGGATCATTGTCTTGGATCAAGGACAGATTGTGGAAGAAGGTAGAGCTAGTGATTTACTGGCTCAAGAGGGCTGGTATTATGAACAATACCAACGGCAACAAAAACAGGAAGGAGAATAAGATGAAAGTATTGAAACGATTATTATCTCGGATCACTCTTTATCCGATGGTTTTTCTTTCCGGCTTTATTTGTCTCTTACTAGCCACCATTTTTTCTGAATTGTCTCCTTTTCTTCTCCAAAAGATGATTGATGGGCCTTTGACTGCACTGACCCACGGTGGAGGACAAGGGGACTTGCTTCAGATGGGAGCATTTTATCTCTTGGTCTTGAGCATAGGACAGCTGATTAGCTACCTAGGAAATCGGATCTTATTACATGGAAGTAATCAAGTAACCGCTAGTCTGAGAGACCAAGCCTTTCAAGTCATGCAAGGTCTGCCTATTTCTTATTTTGATGACAAGCCGGCTGGAAAGATCGCAACAAGAATTGTCAATGATACGGAGACCTTGCGGACCCAGTTTTATAACTCTTGTATGATACTAGTCATCTATTTGGTGCGATTTCTCTTTATCCTAGGGATTCTCTTTTACCTGAGTCCTATGATGGGGCTACTCTTGTGTCTGGTTTTTCCAATTTTCTATGGAATCCAGTATCTCTACAAGGTCATGACGGACCAGCCTATGAAGGATTTCTTTGATGCGAGAAGCGAGGTCAATACCCAGGTCAATGAACTCTTGCATGGTGCCAGTATGATTCAACTCTATCATCAAGAGCCTGGTGTGGTGGATGAGTTTGAAGCCACTACTCAGAAGATGCTAGGAGCTAATGATCGAATCCTCTTAGCCGATTCCATTGCTTCTTGGACCTTGACGGAATTGCTCAAGTTTTTAGTGATTGCAGGCATTTTGACTATCGCTGGGATTTCTTTCCTAGAGGGTAATATCGGTGTGACGGCTGGTTTCTTATTTATCAATATTAACTATGTGATTAATCTATTTGATCTCATGGCCAATCTTAGTCGTCAATTTCCGAATATTCGGCGATCCTTAGAAACGGGGAGTCGCGTCCTTGCTTTCTTAGACCAACCGTTAGAGGCCGATGGTGCATCGGAACTGAAGATAGAAAAGGCAGAAGTCGTGTTTGACGACGTTCAATTTGCTTATGAAGAAGGCAAGCCAGTTCTGCAGGATATTGCCTTTCAGGCTAGTCCTGGGGAAACCATCGCTCTTGTGGGCCATACTGGATCGGGTAAGTCTTCGATTATGAATCTGCTCTATCGTTTTTATGATCCTCAAGAAGGAGCGATTTTGATCGATGGTCAAGATATTCGCCAAGTCTCTCGTGAGAGCCTACGAAGCCATATGGGGATTGTCCTACAGGATCCTTATCTATTTACAGGAACCATTGCTAGTAATGTGGCCATGAGTCAGGATCACATTGATCGGGAGGCGGTCCAAGATGCCTTGAAAAAAGTCGGGGCTTGGCCCTTTGTAGAGCGTCTTGAAAAGGGAATCGACCATCCAGTCGTAGAAAAAGGATCCGCCTTTTCAAGTGGTGAGCGCCAATTGATTTCCTTTGCGCGGACGCTCTATATGAATCCGCAAATTCTGATTTTGGATGAGGCAACCTCTCACATCGATACGGAAACAGAAGAAATCATCCAGAAGGCTATGGCAGTCCTGCAAAAGGGACGGACCACCTTTATCATTGCCCATCGCTTGTCCACTATCCAAGATGCGGATCAGATCTTAGTCTTATCTGAAGGACGCATTGTGGAGCGTGGTAGACACGAGGAACTGGTTGCACAAGGCGGGATCTATGCCCAGATGAATGCCATCCAGCAAACAGTGGTGTAAGATTGTCCTGCAAAGAAAAAGATTGAAAACCAGCCTGTATCTAGTATATAGGCTGGTTTTTGTGATATAATAAAGTGATAGTAGTGAGGTGATCCAGATGTATATTGAAATGGTAGATGAGACTGGTCAAGTCTCTGACGAAATCTTAAAACAAACGCAAGAAATTTTAGAATTTGCTGCTCAAAAAATTGGGAAAGAAGACAAGGAAATGGCTGTGACTTTTGTAACCAATGAACGCAGTCATGAACTAAATCTTGAATACCGTGATACGGATCGTCCGACGGATGTCATCAGTTTAGAATACAAGCCAGAGATGGAGATTTCTTTTGACGAGGAAGACCTTGCAGAAAATCCAGAATTGGCAGAGATGATGGCGGAATTCGATACCTATATTGGTGAGCTCTTTATTTCAATTGACAAGGCGCGTGAGCAAGCCGAAGAATATGGCCACAGCTTTGAGCGCGAAATGGGATTTTTAGCAGTGCATGGTTTTCTTCACATCAATGGCTATGATCACTATACGCCGGAAGAAGAAAAGGAAATGTTTGGCTTACAGGAAGAGATTTTGACAGCCTATGGACTCACAAGACAATAAGCGAAAATGGAAAAATCGGGACTTCACTTCAAGCTTGGAGTTTGCGATAACAGGAATTTTCACTGCGATCAAAGAAGAGCGCAATATGCGCAAGCATGCCTTATCAGCCCTTGTAGCAATTCTTGCTGGTTTGGTATTTAGGATTTCTGCGACAGAATGGCTCTTTTTATTGCTCAGCATCACCTTGGTGATTGCTTTTGAGATTATGAATTCAGCCATTGAAAATGTGGTGGATTTAGCTAGTAACTACCATTTCTCCATGTTGGCAAAAAATGCTAAAGACATGGCAGCTGGAGCAGTCCTGGTCGTATCAGGTTTTGCCCTACTAACAGGACTGGTGATTTTTGTGCCCAAATTCTGGGCCTTAGTATTTGGATAAGAGGGAGCAAGCCCTCATGAAAGGATAATATGACATTTAAATCAGGCTTTGTAGCCATTTTAGGACGTCCAAATGTTGGAAAGTCTACTTTTTTAAATCACGTTATGGGGATTTATACGACGGATAAGGAACAGATCGTCTTTATCGATACCCCAGGGATTCACAAACCCAAGACAGCACTTGGAGACTTCATGGTGGAGTCGGCCTATAGTACCCTTCGAGAAGTCGATACCGTTCTCTTTATGGTCCCAGCAGATGAACCGCGTGGGAAGGGCGATGACATGATTATCGAACGCCTCAAGGCTGCTAAGGTGCCGGTTATTCTTGTGGTCAATAAGATCGACAAGGTGCACCCAGACCAACTCTTGGCGCAAATCGATGACTTCCGTAGTCAGATGGATTTCAAGGAAATCGTGCCGATTTCAGCCCTTCAAGGAAACAATGTTTCGCGTTTGATTGATATTTTAAGTGAAAACTTAGAAGAAGGTTTCCAATATTTCCCTGCCGACCAAATCACTGACCATCCAGAGCGCTTCTTGGTCTCTGAAATGATCCGTGAAAAGGTTTTGCATTTAACGCGGGAAGAAATTCCCCACTCTGTGGCAGTAGTAGTGGATTCTATGAAGCGGGATGAAGAAACCGATAAGGTCCATATCCGTGCAACCATCATGGTCGAGCGCGATAGCCAAAAAGGCATTGTCATCGGAAAAGGCGGGGCTATGCTTAAGAAGATCGGAACCCTTGCGCGTAAGGATATCGAACTCATGCTAGGGGACAAGGTCTTCTTAGAAACCTGGGTGAAGGTCAAGAAAAATTGGCGGGATAAGAAATTGGATCTTGCCGATTTCGGATACAACGAAAAAGAATATTAAGAAGAGGTGGGCAGAAGGCCTGCTTCTTGTTTTTGAAAGGAGTTCTATGCCTGAATTACCAGAAGTAGAGACGGTTCGACGCGGTCTTGAGAAATTAATTCTTGGAAAAACCATCCAGTCCGTGGAAGTAAAGTATCCAAAGATGATTCAGACGGATCTGGATGCTTTTCGTCAAGATCTCCCAGGTCAAGAAATTCGGGTCCTAGGACGCCGTGGGAAATATCTCTTGTTTTATCTGACGGATCTGGTCCTCATCTCGCATTTGCGAATGGAAGGTAAGTATTTCTTTTATCCAGACGAGGTTCCTCTTCGCAAGCATGCCCATGTCTTCTTTCATTTTACAGATGGTAGCACTCTGGTCTATGAAGATGTCCGCAAGTTTGGGACCATGGAAGTCCTCACACCTGAGCTTGTCGACAGCTATTTTTTGGCGAAAAAAATTGGTCCAGAGCCGACGGAAGTGGATTTTAAAGAACCAGCCTTTCAAGCAGCTCTTAAAAAATCAAAGAAACCCATTAAATCAGCTCTTTTAGGCCAAAAATTAGTGGCTGGTCTGGGCAATATCTATGTGGATGAGGTCCTTTATCGAGCCAAGGTTCATCCAGCTCGTTTGAGTCAAAGCTTGACTGCTAGAGAAGCCAAAGCCGTTCGCAAAGAAACGATTGCCGTGCTTGCTCAGGCTGTTGAAAAGGGTGGTTCCACCATTCGCTCCTACAGCAATGCTTTTGGTGAGGATGGCACCATGCAGGAAGAACACCAGGTCTATGGGAAAACAGGCCAGCCTTGTTTGCGCTGCGGGACTCCGATTGAGAAAATCCAGCTGGGGGGACGCGGAACCCATTTTTGCCCCCACTGTCAAAAGGAGAACTAGATGGCAAGAATCATCGGATTAACAGGAGGGATTGCTTCAGGAAAGTCCACTGTCACCTCCTATTTGAAAGAAAAAGGATATCCTGTCATTGATGCTGATCAAGTGGTCCGTGAGTTACAGGTTCCAGGGGGAGCCCTCTACCGTGTCTTAGTGGATCATTTTGGTAAAGAGATCCTTACAAAAGAAGGAGAGCTGGATCGCGTCGCTTTGGGTCAGCGGATCTTTTCAGACCCTAGTGAAAGAGACTGGTCCAATCGCGTCCAAGGCAGACTTATTCGAGAGGCTCTAGCTGAGGTAAGAGATAGACAAGCTACACAATCCGATCTCTTTTTTATGGATATTCCTCTCTTAATCGAGCAGCACTATGAAGAGTGGTTTGAATCTGTCTGGTTGGTAGCTGTATCAACAGCAACCCAGCTCAAGCGCCTGATGGAACGCAACCACTTATCAGAAAAAGAGGCTCAAGAACGCATCGCATCTCAAATGCCACTAGATGAAAAAAGAGCCCATGCAGATCTGGTCTTAGACAATAATGGCGATCTAACGGCCCTCTATGCCCAATTAGATGCAGCTCTACAACAATTAGAAAGAAGATGATTTTATCACAAGAGAAATCAATTGGCGTAAAAATCTATATATTGCCTGGATCGGGTGCTTTTTCATCGGAGCCAGCCTTTCTTTAGTCGTCCCTTTTATGGCCCTCTTTGTGGAAGAGTTGGGTGTTACGGGTAAGGCTGTTCCCCTTTATGCTGGGATTGCCGTCGCGAGTTCTTCTGTGACTTCTGCTATCATGTCCCCCATCTGGGGGAGCCTGGCCGACCGCTATGGTCGAAAACCCATGATGCTTAGAGCCTCCATTGCCATGACGCTGACCATGGGAGGCATTGCCTTTGTCCCTTCTGTCTTTTGGCTCTTGGTCCTGCGTTTGCTCAATGGGATCTTTTCAGGCTTTGTCCCTAATAGTACGGCCCTGATTGCCAGTCAAGTTCCCAAGGACCAATCCGGCTATGCCCTAGGGACCTTGTCGACCGGTGTCGTGGCTGGAACCTTGATGGGCCCTTTGATTGGGGGACTCATTGCCGAAAATCTGGGAATGCGCAATGTCTTTCTCTTGGTCGGTTTCTTCTTATTTTTGGTTTCCCTCTTAACCTTCTGGGGCATCGAGGAAGACTATGAGCCCCTTCCAAAAGAAGAACAAAAATCCAGCTGGGAGTTACTCATGTCCATTCAGCAAAAAGATATCCTCTTGGGACTCTTTTTGACCAGCATGACCATTCAAATGATCGCCCAATCTATTTCTCCGATCCTGCCTCTTTATGTGCGGGCTTTGGGACAAAGAGATAACCTGATCTTTGTATCGGGGATGATTGTTTCAGCTATGGGAGTCTCTAGTATGCTCTTTTCAGGTTGGATGGGAAAACTCGGAGACCGAATCGGAAA
The DNA here is from genome assembly GCA_958445905.1 of uncultured Streptococcus sp. Lineage (GTDB taxonomy): Bacteria > Bacillota > Bacilli > Lactobacillales > Streptococcaceae > Streptococcus. Next base: position 19,981 of record CAUCUH010000001.1, on the reverse strand, counting down.
TCACCGGCTCTTATTAATCGCCCTTCTCTATAGTGGCTGTCTCTATATTCTTTGTGCCCAAGCGCAATCACCCCTTCAATTAGGGATTTTACGCTTCCTCTTTGGGATCGGGACAGGAGCCCTACTACCTGGAGTTTCTGCATTATTGAATCGTTTAACCCCTCCTGAAGGGATTTCTCGGATCTTTAGCTACAACCAGCTCTTTTATTACTTAGGTGGTGTATTAGGGCCAATGATGGGATCGAGTATTTTCATGCATTTTGGCTATCATTGGGTATTTTACGGTACAGCCCTTTTGGCCTTTACCGATTTGATGTTCCTCTTATTCTTATTTAGAAAGTATTTGAAAGTGAGAGACGTACGTGCGAATTAAAGTTCAATTGACCTGCACCAGCTGTGGGAGTCAGAATTATTTGACCAGTAAAAATACCAAAACCCATCCCGAAAAGATCGAGGTCTTGAAGTATTGTCCCAAGGAAAGAAAAGTAACCTTACATATTGAATCAAAATGATTTTCATGGTATAATAGTGAAGATTTTAAGGAGTTTTGAATATGAGCGGAGCATTAACAACTATTTTACTAGTATTATCAGTATTGATTATTATCGCAATTTTTATGCAACCAACAAAAAACCAATCGAGCAACGTCTTTGACGCAAGCTCAAATGACTTGTTTGAACGTTCAAAAGCGCGCGGGTTTGAAGCCGTGATGCAGCGTTTAACAGCTATTATGATCTTCTTTTGGTTATTGATCGCGATGATCTTAATGGTACTTTCTAGTAGATAAGATAGGCTCAGACAATGTCTTTGCCTATTTTTATTTTGCAAAACAAAGACACAAGTAGATAGAAAAAGGAGGCTGGATAACCAGCAAATAAATCAATGAAAACAAGTATTAAAGAATATTTACAGGAGCATGACAAAGCCCAGATCAATGATCTGGCAGCAGCTCTAGGAAAAGAAGGGTCTAAGGATTTCCGTGACTTGGTCAAAACCATCTCGCTGATGGAACGCCGTCATGAGTTGAAATTCGAAGATGATGGCTCTCTTCGTTTGGCTCAAAAGAAGGCCCCAGCCATTACGCTCAAGGGGATCTTTCATGCCCATAAAAATGGCTTTGGCTTTGTCAGTTTAGAGGGCGAAGAAGAGGACCTCTTTGTTGGCCGAAATGATGTCAACCACGCTATCGATGGTGACATCGTTGAGATCGTCATTACCAAGGTAGCAGACCGAAACAAGGGAACGGCAGCAGAAGCTAAGATTATTGATGTCTTGGAGCATAGCATTAAAACGGTAGTTGGACAAATTGTCCTGGATGAGGAAAAGCCTAAATATGCCGGCTACATTCGTTCGAAAAATCAAAAGATCAGCCAGCTGATCTATGTGAAGAAGCCAGCCATCCAATTGGAAGGGATCGAAATCCTCAAGGTCGAAATTGATCAATACCCGAGCCGCAAGCACAATTATTTTGTGGCGACTGTGCGGGATGTGGTCGGTCATGTAACAGATCCAGGAATCGATGTCTTGGAAGTGTTAGAATCCATGGACATTGTCTCAGAATTTCCAGAAGAAGTGCTGAAAGAGGCTGAGCAGGTTCCAGATGCACCGTCTGCTAAGGATTTAGAGGGACGCTTGGATCTGCGAGAGGAGATCACCTTTACAATCGATGGGGCAGATGCCAAAGACTTGGATGATGCTGTTCATATCAAGCTACTCAAGAACGGCAACTTTGAGCTGGGGGTTCACATCGCAGATGTCTCATATTATGTTCAGGAAGGTTCAGCACTCGACAAGGAAGCTCTAAATCGGGCAACCTCTGTCTATGTGACCGACCGAGTAGTACCCATGTTGCCAGAGCGTCTCTCCAATGGGATCTGTTCTTTAAATCCGAATGTGGACCGCCTGACCCAGTCTGCCATCATGGAGATCGATCCTCATGGCAAGGTCGTCAAGCATACCATTACCCAAACAGTGATCAATACAACCTTCCGAATGACCTATAGCGACGTCAATGATATCTTAGCGGGAGACGAAGAAAAGGCTCAAACCTTTAAGAAAATTGTCCCAAGTATTCATCAAATGGCCACCTTGCATGGCATTCTAGAAAGCATGCGGATTCGCCGAGGAGCCCTCAATTTTGATACCAATGAGGCTAAAATCTTGGTCAATAAAGAAGGGAAACCGGTCGATATTGTCCTTCGTCAAAGAGGGATTGCCGAACGGATGATTGAGTCCTTTATGTTGATTGCCAATGAAACGGTAGCGGAACACTTTACGCGACTGAAACTACCGTTCATCTACCGGATCCATGAAGATCCAAAGGCAGAAAAAGTACAGAAGTTTATCGATTATGCTTCTAGTTTTGGAATCCAAATCTACGGAACGGCTAGTGAGATGAGTCAAGAAGCCCTGCAAGAAATTATGCGCAAGGTCGAAGGAGAACCCTATGCAGACGTTCTCTCAATGATGTTGTTGCGCTCGATGCAGCAAGCTCGCTATTCAGAGCACAACCATGGCCACTATGGGCTTGCTGCTGAGTATTATACTCACTTTACCAGTCCCATTCGCCGGTATCCGGACCTGATGGTTCATCGAATGGTGCGCGAATACGGAAAATCTCAAGAAGTGGCAGATCACTTTGAGCAAGTTCTTCCAGACATTGCCAACCAATCCTCTAGTCGGGAGCGCCGGGCTATTGATGCGGAGCGCGAAGTAGAGGCTATGAAGAAGGCAGAATACATGGAAGACTATGTTGGGGAAGAGTACGATGCTGTGGTTTCCAGTGTGGTGAAATTTGGCCTCTTTGTGGAGTTGCCAAATACGGTTGAAGGCTTGATCCATATTACCAATCTCCCTGAATTCTACCATTTTAATGAACGGGATCTAACCCTTCGCGGAGAAAAATCAGGAGTGACCTTCCGTGTCGGTCAGCAAATCCGGATCAAGGTAGAAAGAGCCGACAAGATGACAGGAGAGATTGATTTCTCTTATATTCCAAGTGAATGGGATGTCGTCGAAAAAGGTCTCAAGTCTAAAGGACGTGACCGAGATGGCAATCGTAGAGATCGCAGACTCAAGGACAAAAAAGTTTCTAAGGGATCAACCGCTAGAAAAGATGACAAGCGGAAAGATTCTTCCTCTAAATCCAAAAAGAAAAAAGGGAAGAAACCATTTTACAAGGAAGTAGCAAAGAAAGGAGCCAAACATGGCAAAGGGCGAAGGAAAGGTAGTCGCGCAAAATAAAAAGGCGAGACATGACTACACCATCGTGGATACGATTGAAGCAGGGATGGTGCTGACGGGGACAGAGATCAAAAGTGTCCGTGCGGCACGCATTAACTTGAAAGATGGCTTTGCACAAGTAAAAAATGGCGAAGTTTGGCTTAGCAATGTCCACATTGCCCCTTATGAGGAAGGCAATATCTGGAACCAAGACCCAGACCGTCGTCGCAAGCTCCTTCTTCATAAAAAGCAAATCCAAAAGCTGGACCAAGACACCAAAGGGACCGGAATGACCTTGGTGCCTTTGAAGGTCTATCTCAAGGACGGCTATGCCAAATTGCTTTTGGGACTCGCTAAAGGGAAACATGATTATGACAAGCGTGAATCCATCAAGCGTCGGGAACAAAACCGGGACATCGCACGGGTCATGAAACAATACAATACACGTTAAAGAAAAAGACAGTTTTGAAACTTGTTTCAGATCTGTCTTTTTTATGCTTTCTGCTTGTAATCGCTTGCAAAACAATTGCTTATATTATATACTAAAATTAGGGTGTTGGTATAGTTGCTTTTCTTAGGCTTGAAAGTTTTTCTAGCCTCTTTTGTAGTCAATAAGGAGAAAGACTATGAAGAAAATCCTATTCAAACTACTGTTTGGCCTCATGCTGATCGCTCTCTTCCCTGTGCAGGTTGCACAAGCCTGTTCCGCCTTCATTGTGGGAAAGGACTTAACCACGGATGGCTCTATGCTTTACGGTCGTACAGAGGACTATCCCTATGCACCAGATGGCGGGCGCCACAATCAAAACTTTGTTGTAGTTCCAGCAAAGGACTACAAGGAAGGGGATAAGATCGAAGATGAGTCCAATGGCTTTACCTATCCTCATTTGAGCCATGAAATGAAGTACACAGCGACCTATGATGCTGCGCGTGGTGATGGTAGCAACGGGAACTTCGGAGCTCATGGTTTTAATGAAGTGGGCGTGTCGATGACAGCGACGGTATCAGCGACTCCGCATGACAAGATTTTGAAAGCCGACCCTTTGGTCAAAGATGGCCTACCAGAAGCTTCCATGATCGACTTGGTCTTGCCTCGTGCAAAAACTGCTCGAGAAGGAATCGAAATCGTTGCCAAGACTCTGGATGAAAAAGGTTCTGCTGAAGGGAATATTATTGTCGTAGCAGATAAAAATGAGCTCTGGTACATGGAAATCCTCTCAGGTCACCAATATGTGGCTATTAAATTCCCACAAGACCGCTATGCTATTTTTGCCAATACCTACTATCTGGGACATGTCGATCTCAAGGACAAGGACAATGTCATTGCTTCAAAAGATGTAGAAGCAGTAGCTAAGAAAGCCGATCATTACAAGACGGATAAGGATGGCAAATTCCATATTGCGGATTCTTATGGTCCGGACGAATACACCGAACGCAACCGCTCACGGACCTATGCAGGGATTACCCTGATGGATCCAAAGGCAGATGTCAAATATGATGATCAACACTTTGATCTGCTTCGTAAACCAACGGATCCTTCTAAGAAGTATAGTCTAGAAGATGTTTTTGCCGAACAACGGAACCGTTTTGAACACCTCAAACAATTTACAGCAGATGACTTGGCCGAACCAGGTAAAAAAGTTGATACCAAGAAATACAAGTATGCTCTAGGAAATGAAAACGTCATTGATGCCCATGTCTATCAAATCAAGAAAGACTTACCAAGTCCATTTGGTGGAATCGTTTGGTTGGGTCTTGCCCAAAGTCGCAATACCCCATATGTCCCATTCTATGGCTTAGTCAATGACACCTACGGTGCCTTTAAAGTCCGCTCTGCTAAGTACGATCCAACTTCATGGTATTGGGCTGTTTGGCACATCGACCAAATGGTCATGAAATATCCAGACCTCTTTGGCACCAGTATCCAAGATAAATGGAAAAAAATGGAAGCCGGCTGGATCAAGGAACAAGCTGCTTTGGATCAAAAATATAGTGGTCTCACAGATGACCAAGCCAAAGCTCTTCAAGGTGAAGTCACCAAGGAATCCATGGATCGAGCAGATGTAATCTTCAAACAAATCAAGGCTACTGAAAAGGAAATGGAAGATAAGATTCGTGAAGAAAAGGGCTTGGAAGCTGACTTTGTCTACGATGGCTATAACAAAGCGAATTTAATGGCTGCTGCTGAAAAAGACAGTTCAGACAAGAAGCCAGAAACTTGTCAGGAAGCACTTGGGGATACCCCTAAAAAGGCTAGCCAGACCCAAGATTCAAGTGTGGTCTTCTCAGTCCTTCTTGGAGTATTGGCCGTTTGTGGATTTAGTTTAGCTGGATTCTTTTATAAGAAATCAAAAAAATAAAGAGGATGATGAGATCCTAACAAGGAGGTTCTGCTAGAAAGCGGAGCCTCTTTTTCCAACTTGTAAAAAGGAGCTTTTTTCTGTATGATAAGGGTAGTGAAAGAAAAAGGAGAAGCAGCATGACACAAAAATTGATTGCTTACAAGCGCATGCCTATCTGGACCAAGGATACCATGCCAGAAGCTCTTCAAAGAAAGCACAATACCAAGGTCGGAACCTGGGGAAAGATTACAGTTTTAAAGGGTCAGTTACGATTTATTGAATTGACTGAAGAGGGGGAAGAAATCGCGAGCCACCTCTTTGAAGCAGGAGCAGAGAACCCCATGGTCGAGCCTCAGGCCTGGCATCGTGTGGAAGCGGCGACAGACGATGTGGAGTGGTACCTAGAATTTTACTGTGAGCCAAAAGACTATCTCCCCAAAAAATACAACACCAATCCTGTCCATTCAGAAGTGCTAGAAGCAGTGGGAATTGTCCCCGCTGGAAAGGCATTGGATCTAGGATGCGGGCAAGGACGCAACGCCCTCTTTTTGGCCCAACATGGCTTTGACGTGACAGCTGTAGATCAAAATGAACTGGCTCTTGAGATTTTACAAAGTATTGTCGCTGAGGAAGATCTAGAGATGCCAGTGGGACTCTATGATATCAATGCTGCAGCTCTTACCCAAAACTATGACTTCATCGTATCGACTGTGGTCCTCATGTTTTTAGAGGCTGATCGGATTCCAGCGATTATCCGCAATATGCAAGAGCATACCAATCCAGGTGGTTACAATCTCATTGTATGTGCTATGGATACAGAAGATTATCCTTGCCAGATGCCCTTCTCGTTCACCTTTAAAGAAGGAGAATTGGCGGAGTATTACAAGGATTGGGAATTGGTCAAATACAATGAAAATCCAGGCCATCTCCATCGTCGAGATGAGAATGGCCATCGGATTCAACTTCGATTTGCAACCATGTTGGCAAAGAAAAAATAAAGAAAAAGCAGGATGTTAAGATCCTGCCTTCAGATTGAAGACAAAGTCATATAAAAAACTTTCCTTAGGTGAGTACGGACGTCAGCGAACTTCTTCGAAGTTCCATGACTAATTATTGAGCCTAGGGTCTCAATAATTCCGAGTGCCTGAAACGTTATTGTTTCAGGCACTTTTCTCACAGCGGAAAGTTTCGGTATTTTCTTGAATCGATTTAAAAATTGGAACTCATTTTTATTTTTTTTTTGCAAAATCGCTTAACTTATTTTACTTTAAAGTAATTTGTCTACATTCTAAAAGCAGGAGCCTAGCATCCTGCTTTTTTGCTTTTACAAACAAGTTGAACAAGGTGATCTGAATGTTGTTCATTTGCCAAAAAGAAAAACCTTCTCCATAAAGGTAGGAAAAGGTTGGGGGATTTAGTTCCAGCTAGCAAAGTCGCAGACGCTAAGAATGATCGTACCGATTTCGATTGGCTCTTCCTTGGCACCGGATTCTAACCAGGTCACAATCACAGATTCAATCGTAGCGATGAAAATTTCTAGCCCATACTTGTATGGAACTTGAAAGTCTGAAATGATGTGTTCTTTAGAATGAGGAGTATCGTCTAGTGCATGGAGAGTAAAACTTCTTACCAATTTACGGAAGTCCGAGCAACAGGATTGGGACAATGCATAAATAAAATCATAATTGTCTTTAATAGCAGTCAAGACATTGAGAAAGTTCACCTTGACAGGGCTTCCCTCAACGAAGAGGCTATCCAATTCTTGCATCATGTCCATTTTCATTTGCTCAAACATGTCGTATTTATCGACATAGTGCAAGTAGAAGGTCCCTCGATTGATGCCAGCTGTTTCGGTTAATTGTCGAATAGTGATGCTTTCAAAAGGTTGTTGCAAGAGGAGTTTTGAGAGCGCATTTCGTAAGTCTGACTTGGTTGTTGTTTGTCTTTGGCGTACCATATGTTCCTTTCTGTAGTTGTATAAATTTATTCTTATTTATTTGACGTTAAAATAATTTATCTGTTAAATAATTTCACGACACTAACAAATAGCATTATACTCCAAAAGAATAAATTAGACAACAATTCTCATTTTTGTACAGATAACGAAAAGTGTACAAAAAATTTACAAGTTTATGAATGACGGGCCCTGACAAGATTTTGTGAAAATCTCACAATAATTAGTGATTTAAAATAATTCCCTCCTAAAAAAATGGTCAGGAAATTTTTAGGAAATGGAGGAGCAAGATGGAAAAGGGAGTGTAATAAACCAAAAGAGGCTGGGACACAAGTCCTAGCCTCTCAATTGTTTTTGGATTGTCGAGCAAGACGCAGTGGTTGAGTGGGCTCTACTACACTGATTTCATCAGCTTTTACAGCCCTACTCAACTGTGCGGAGGTGGGACGACGAAATCGAATTCTAACGAATTACCGATTTCTGTCCCACTCTCTCTTTATTTGATAAAAGTTGTCACGATCAAATTGAAATTTAAGATGGTTAAGACAATCGCAACGAGATAGCCTAAGAAAGTATTCCATTTCGCATTGACATGTTCTCCCATGATTTCCTTGTTGGAGGTGAAATAAACCAGAGGGAAGATGGAGAATGGAAGAGCCGCTGATAGGAAGACTTGAGAATAAACCAGAAGGTCATCAAGGACATGTTCCTGATCTCCAAATAAGATCGCAACGATGATGACAGGAAGAAGGGCAATGATCCGAGTCATGAGACGAACGACCCATTGTGGCAGGCGGAATCTCAAGAAACCTTCCATAACGATTTGACCGGTTAGGGTCCCGGTAATGGTTGAATTTTGACCACTGGCTAACAAAGCGATGGCAAAGAGGGTAGACAAGAAGGGACTAGCGATAGCACCGGCAATATGATTATCTTTGAGGGCATTATACATGCTAGAGAAAGCACCGATCTTATCTCCGTGACCAAAGAAGAGGGCTGCTCCAAGAATCAAGAGGAGGGAGTTGACGACGAAGGCCAAACTCAATTCAATATTTGAATCCCAGGTCATAAAGCGCACTGCCCGTTTGATATCTGCTGGATCTTTGTAGTCCACCTTTCGCGTTTGCGAAATGGAAGAGTGGAGATAGAGGTTGTGGGGCATTACTGTTGCCCCGATGATTCCAAGCGCCAAGGTTAAGGCTTCATTTCCTTTTGGAAGTCCAATTCCTAGCACCTCTTTTTGAGGGAGGAAGCCAGCGAAGATTCCTCCGATATCTGGTTTCGATAGGAAAACCAGATAGCCAAAAATTGCAAGGATCGTGAGGATCAAGGTTGATACGATGGCCTCGATCTTTCGAAATCCTAGATGCATGAGTCCTAGTAATAGGAAGACATCAAAGATAGTGATCAGGATAGAAAAGAGCAAGGGCCAGCCAAAAAGAAGGTGGAGGGCAATCCCTGATCCGATGACTTCTGCTAAATCTGTCGCCATCAAGGCAAGCTCGATCACAATCCAAAGGGTATAGCGAAGCCATTTTGGCAAATGATGGGCGGTTGTTTGGGCCAGATCCTTACGATGGACAATCCCTAGTTTACCAGCCATTTGTTGCAACTGCATGGCGATTAAAGACGATAGAAGAACCACTGATAAGAGGAGGTAGCGGTATTGGGCTCCTCCGACGACACTAGTAATCCAGTTTCCCGGATCCATATAGCCGACAGCTACTAGACTTCCTGGTCCTGAAAAGAGCAGGAGAGTCTTCCAAAAAGGGATCCCTTTTGGCACGTCAATAGATTGGTTGATTTCTTGAAGTGACTTCCTTTCAAACTGTTGTAAACTCACAATGAGCCTTCTTTCTAAGAATAAATCAAATTTGTCTCTAATTATAGCATAAAATTTATAATAGTTCATGATAATTTAGGATAACCTTGTTTTTCACTACCTCGATTTCTTTGTAATCTATCAGAAAAGGACTATAATATAGATAGGAAGTAGGAGGGAGGAGAGGAAATGGCCTACATCGAAATGCAGCACTGTTACAAGCGCTATACGAGTGGAGAGACAGAGATTTTCGCTAACCAGGATGTTTCCTTTGAGATTGAAAAAGGCGAGTTGGTCATTATTTTAGGGGCGTCAGGAGCTGGAAAATCAACGGTTCTCAATATCTTAGGAGGGATGGACACCAATGACGAGGGTCAGGTTCTGATTGATGGAGTGGATATTGCAAAACTCAATGCCCATCAACGAACCAATTATCGACGAGATGATGTTGGTTTTGTCTTTCAATTTTATAATTTGGTCCCTAATTTGACAGCTAAGGAGAATGTTGAGTTGGCTTCAGAAATTGTTTCTGATGCTCTAGATCCGGAAGCTGTTTTGAAAGAAGTAGGACTTGGCAATCGTCTTGATAATTTTCCTGCCCAATTGTCAGGGGGAGAGCAACAACGGGTGGCGATTGCTCGGGCAGTGGCTAAAAACCCTAAAATTCTCCTTTGTGATGAGCCAACGGGAGCCTTGGATTACCAGACGGGTAAGCAAGTATTGGGGATTTTACAGGATATGTCTCGAAAAAAGGGAGCGACGGTTGTCATCGTAACCCATAATGGTGCCCTAGCTCCGATTGCAGACCGTGTGATTCGCATGCATGATGCCAAGATCAAGTCAGTAGAAATCAATGAGCTTCCTCAAGATATTGCTACGCTAGAATATTAGAAGAGGTGGTAGCATGAAACGAAAAGTCTATTGGAAGGATCTATTTGCTTCCTTTACACATTCAAAAGGACGTTTTCTCTCCATCTTAACCTTGATGTTATTGGGAAGTTTGGCCTTGGTTGGCTTAAAGGTGACTACTCCAAATATGCACCGAACGGCTAACCAGTTTATTCAGCAACAAAAGATGCTAGATCTTGCTGTCATGGGGGACTTGGGATTAGACCAGGCAGACCAAGAGGAGCTTTTAGGAGTCAAAGGGGCGCGTGTCGAATTTGGTTCACTGCTGGATCTGACAGTGAAAGGAACAGGAAAGGCAATTCGACTGTTTTCTGCCCCAAAAAGTCTTTCTTCCTTTCGTGTGACCAAGGGGCGCCTGCCCCAAAAAGAAGGGGAACTGGCCCTAGCAAGTTTTTGGGAGGATCGCTATCAGATAGGGGATACCCTCACACTTGAAGAAAAGGCTGGAACGCGCTCTAGTTTAAAGCGAAAGCAATTCACCATTGTTGGTTTTGTTCAATCCTCTGAGATGTGGTCTCAAAAGAATTTAGGCACTGCCATGAGTGGCAGTGGAAATCTAGATGCCTATGCACTAGTTTCAAAAGAGGTCTTTACGACTAAACTTCCCGCGATGGCGCGGATCCAGTTTGATGATCTGAAGTCTTTAGATTCTTTTTCGCCAGTCTACCAAAAAGGGCTAGAAGATCACCAAGAAGAGTTAGAAAAACTTCTGAAAGACAATGGAAAGGCTCGCTATCAAAGACTCAAGAAGGAGGCGGATGGGCAGATCCAAAAAGGCCAGAAAGAACTCAGTCGTGCCAAGGAAACACTACAGTCAGCCAAGAATCAGATCGATCAGGCTAAAAAGCAATTAGACTTGCAGGAGACGCAACTCAGTGAACTAGCTCCATTTCTGCCAGCTAAAGAGCGAGTAGCCAGTCAAGAAAAAATCCATCAAGCTAAAGAACAACTGGATCAGAAAAAGAAGGACTGGACCGCAGGTGAATCGGAGCTCGCAAAAAAAGAGGAGGAGCTAAAAAAAGCCCAAACCGAGCGAGATCAGCTGGAAATTCCAACTTATCATGTTTATGATCGCAAGACCATGCCAGGCGGACAAGGTTACCTGATGTATAGCAATGCTAGTAGCAGTATCTCTGCTATCGGAAATATTTTTCCGGTCGTTCTTTATCTGGTAGCAGCCATGGTGACCTTCACCACGATGACGCGCTTTGTCGATGAAGAGCGGACCAATGCAGGCGTTTTTAAGGCGTTGGGCTATCGAACCAAGGAAATCATTCTCAAATTTGTCCTCTATGGATTCTTTGCTGGTACGATTGGAACCCTTCTAGGAAGCTTGTTGGGGCATTATTTCCTATCGGGAATCATCTCCAACATTATTACGCAAGGGATGGTTATAGGAGAGAGCAGAGAGTATTTTTATAGGGATATAACTCTGATTGCTCTTGGACTGTCTTTCGTCGCGAGTGTGCTTCCAGCTTACTGGGTTGCTCGTAAGGAATTAAAAGAAGAAGCCAATCTTTTATTACTGCCCAAGCCACCAGTATCTGGTTCGAAAATTTTTCTGGAGCGTATCCATTTTATTTGGAAACGTCTGAATTTCACGCACAAGGTTACTGCTCGTAATCTCTTTCGTTACAAACAAAGGATGCTGATGACCATTTTTGGAGTGGCGGGTTCTGTTGCTCTTCTCTTTGCAGGGCTAGGGATTCAATCTTCTGTAGGAAGTGTTCCCAAACGCCAATTTCAAGAGATCCTATCTTATGAGTTGATTGTAGCCAAAAAAACGAATGCATCAAGCCAAGAAAGCAAGCAACTAACCAATCGTCTGGAAAAATCAGATATCAAAGATTATCGAGTCATCTATAGTAAGGTTATCGAAGATTCTTTAAAGGGTGGACGCGACAAGCAGACCATTACGATGATGGTAACGGATCGTACAGATTTTTCTCCCTTTGTCAGCTTGCGTTCTCTCAAGCAGGGAGAGTCCTTGTCTCTCAAGAAAGGGGTCATCATCAGTAGTAAGCTAGCACAACTAGCCCAGGTTACAGTCGGTGATCGACTGACCTTTGATGGTCATACTTTTAAGGTGGCGGGAATCACTGAAAATTATGTCGGCCATTTTGTCTATATGGATCAGGCAAGTTACCAAAAAATCTACGGAAAGCGGACTTCAGCAAATAGCTATTTGGTGCAGTTGAGAAATCCTTCTACACGAAAAGTGCAGACTGTCAGTCGGGACATGATGGCACTTGCAGCTGTGAAGGCAGTTAGTCAGAATGCTTCGATGATTTCCCTCTTTAACTCAGTTGCCAAATCCTTGGACACCACTATGATGATTCTAGTAGTCGTATCGATCTTGCTAGCCATCGTGATCTTGTATAATTTAACCAATATCAATGTGGCAGAGCGGATCCGTGAATTATCGACCATTAAGGTCTTAGGATTCCATAATAAGGAAGTGACGCTCTATATTTACCGCGAAACCATCTTATTGTCTATCATAGGGATCCTCATGGGATTAGTGGGTGGTTATTATCTTCATCAATTCCTCATTGCCATGATTGCACCAGATGCCATTCTCTTTTATCCCCATGTGGGACTTGGCGTGCTCCTCTTCCCTGTCGGAGGAATGCTCCTTCTCTTGATCCTGTTAGGAATTTATGTTGACCATTATCTTCGAAAAGTAGACATGCTCGAAGCCCTCAAATCAGTAGACTAAGATACAAAGCCGTTAAGCAACTCTTTGGAAAAAGATAAATCCAACGACGAAGCTTCCGCTTCTAGCCTGAGTTTTCATTTCTGGTAGCATGGAATGTTCATAAAACTTTCACCTTAGGGTGGAAGTTTTTCTTCTCTTTGTTATAATGGAGAGAAGGAGAAGATCATGACTAAAATTGCTTTACTTTCAGATATTCATGGAAATACGACAGCATTGGAAGCTGTCCTAGAGGATAGTCGAAAAGCCAAGGTGGATGAATATTGGCTCTTGGGAGATAGTTTGATGCCAGGGACAGGGAGACGGGACCTCTTGGAGCTGTTAGAGGAGTTACCGATTACGGTCAAAGTCCTTGGGAACTGGGAGGATAGTCTTTGGCGGGCTATGAGGGGGATGTTGGATGAGACCAGACCCAGTCATCGCTACCTCATGCGCCAGTGTCAATATATTCTTGAAGAAATCACGCCCCAGGAAATTGAAGACATGCAGAAAACGCCCATGCAGGTCCATAGAGAAATCGCAGGTTTAAAGATCGGCATTACCCACCACTTACCTGATAAGAATTGGGGTCGCGAATTGATCCACATTGGTGAGCAGAAGGATTTTGATCGTTTGGTGACAAACCCGTCTTGTGATATCGCAGTCTACGGACACATTCACCAGCAGTTTTTCCGCTACGGGACAGGAGGAGAACTGATTATCAATCCTGGATCGATCGGTCAACCTTTCTTTTTGGAAAAGAATCTTCGCAAGGACCTTCGGGCCATGTATGCTATTCTTGAATTTGATCAAATGGGGTTAAAAGATGTAGATTTTAGACGGGTGGACTATGATGTCCAAAAAGAACTGAAACTTGCAAAAGACCTCCATCTTCCTTATTACCAAGTGTATTATGAAAGTTTGGTCAATGGCATTCATCATACCCACAATCATGAGCTTCTTCATGAGATTGAGCAGAGAGAAGGTCATGATCGAGAAATCGATGCTTGGCTAGAGGACTTCTTCCAATAGTGTAACTGTTGACATTACAACTGAAAAGAGTATAATAGGAATAACGAAAGTCGTCCCTTGACGGTTGTTCAATAGACTCTACCTTCAAAAACGGGTAGAAAGGAGTGAAGTTATGCAAATTTCGAGTCGCTTTACCATTGGGACTCATGTCTTGATCATGATTGCTCTACAAGGAGAAAAAACAAAAGTAACCAGTGATTTTTTGGCAGGAAGTGTCGGCGTGAACCCTGTTATTATTCGAAAGACCTTGTCTCAGTTGAAGAAAGCTGGATTGATCCATGTAGCGCGTGGGACAGGCGGAGCTGAGCTCGCAAAAGCAGCCGATGAGATCAGTTTGCTGGATATCTATCAAGCAGTAGAATGTTTAGGTTCGACAGGTCAATTATTTGGTTTTCATGACAATCCAAATCCAGCCTGCCCAATTGGCCACAATATCCACAATGTTTTAGATGGGAAGCTTGAGGACATTCAGACTGCTATGGAAAAAGAAATGTCTCAAACCACTTTAAAAGACGTCGTAGAAGATACGCAGAAAAGAATGAAACTCGAATCGGTTTCATAAGAAAAAAGAGAGTGGGACAGAAATCGGTAATTCGTTAGAATTCGATTTCGTCGTCCCACCTCCGCACAGTTGAGTAGGGCTGTAAAAGCTGATGAAATCAGCGTAGTAGAGCCCACTCAACCACTGCGTTTTGCTCGACAATCCAAAAATAATTAAGAGGCTAGGACTTTTGTCCCAGCCTCATTTTTTATAGTTATTAACGAAACAAGATGTTTGTTATATATTGAAACGACTAAAGGATTAGTCAAAGTAAAGTAAGTCTTTGCTGGTTTCAGTGAAGAGTCCAAATCCGTCTTTTGTGACGTACCCACAATCTTCGATACGGACACCGACTTTACCTGGAATATAGATTCCTGGTTCAACTGAGAAGCACATGCCTTCTTCAAGCACCATGTCATTTCCTTCCATAATAGAAGGGAATTCATGCACGTCCATTCCGATCCCGTGTCCGAGGCGGTGGTTGAAGTATTCACCATAGCCAGCTTTTTCGATGACGCTCCGTGCAGCACGGTCTACGTCATGTGCTGTTACACCTGGTTTGATCATGTCAATGGCTGCTTGTTGAGCTTCTAAAGTCAAGTGGTAGATTTCTTTTTTGAAATCATCTGGTTTCCCAACAGCAACAGTACGAGTCATATCTGACGCATAACCATTCACCATACAGCCAAGGTCAAAGAGTAAGAGAGCATCGTTTTCGACTTTGTTGCTTCCAGGAATTCCGTGTGGGTTGGCTGCATTATTTCCAGTCAAGACCATGGTTTCAAAGCTCATTTCATAACCCAAGCGTTTGATACCGAAGTCGATTTCTGCTACGATATCAGTTTCTGTTTTATCCAGTGAGATGGCGTCGAATCCCATATTGACAGCCTTATCTGCATATTGACCAGCCACCAACATTTTTTGGATCTCATCAGCAGATTTGATCAAGCGCATCCGGTTAATCCGTGGTGTCAAGTTGGTGAATTGAGCCTTTTCAAAGACAGTGCGCAAGCCATTGTATTTGGTAAGGATCAAGTTATCATATTCAAGTGCAACGGTTTTGGCATCGGGTTTTGCGATAGCCCCTTTAATCTTTTCCCATGGGTTTTCAGAATCCACATAGCCAACCACTTGGAAATCAACAACTGCAGTCGCCCGTTCCACTTCAAGTGCAGGAACGAAGAGAAGTGGTTCGTGGTCTGTGTAAACGAACAAGAAGAGTTGACGTTCGTGGGGATCACTGTAAAATCCAGTCAGGTAATTGATGGTGACAGGATCGGATACAACAGCGACATCTGTTTTTTCAGTTTCAAGAAAATCGACGATTTGATCTAATTTAGACATAATGCTACCTTCTTTCTATGGATCTATTTTGTCAAATTTTCCCCAAAAAAGCAAGAGTTTACAAAATTTTACCAAAACGCTTGAAAGTGTTTACAATAAGTGATAAAATAGGATTAATTAGAGAGTGAAAACGAAATTTTCAACAATGAAAGGAAATCTTATGAATACAGACGATACAGTAACAATTTATGATGTCGCCCGTGAAGCAGGGGTTTCAATGGCAACCGTTAGTCGTGTAGTAAATGGGAATAAAAACGTTAAAGAAAATACACGTAAAAAAGTTTTAGAAGTGATCGAACGCTTGGATTATCGTCCAAATGCTGTTGCGCGTGGTCTTGCTAGCAAGAAAACAACAACAGTCGGTGTTGTGATTCCAAACATCACGAATAGCTATTTCTCTACATTGGCTAAGGGGATCGATGACATTGCTGAAATGTACAAGTACAATATTGTTCTTGCAAATAGTGATGAAGACGATGACAAAGAAGTTTCAGTGGTAAACAACCTCTTTTCAAAACAAGTGGATGGGATCATTTTCATGGGTTATCACTTGACTGAAAAGATTCGCTCAGAATTTTCACGCTCTCGGACGCCAGTTGTCCTTGCTGGGACAGTGGATGTTGAACACCAATTACCAAGTGTCAATATCGACTACAAGCAAGCAACCGTTGATGCTGTTACACAGTTGGCAAAACACAACAAGAAAATTGCTTTTGTAAGTGGCCCATTGGTGGATGATATCAATGGAAAAATTCGTTTGACAGGCTACAAAGAAGCTTTGAAAGTGAAAAAATTGAGCTATAGCGAAGGACTTGTGTTTGAATCCAAGTACCGGTACGATGAAGGTTATAACTTGGCAGAACGCATCATTGCATCCAAAGCAACAGCTGCCTTTGTAACAGGGGATGAATTGGCTGCAGGTCTCTTGAACGGCTTGTCTGATAAGGGGATCAAGGTACCAGAAGACTTTGAAATTATCACCAGTGATGATTCACAAGTAACTCGTTATACGCGTCCAAATCTATCAACGATTGGCCAACCTTTGTATGACCTTGGTGCGATCAGTATGCGCATGTTGACCAAGATCATGCACAAAGAAGAGTTGGAAGAACGCGAAGTACTGTTGTCTCATACGATCAACCAACGTGGAACGACCAAAAAATAAGGATTAGTAGACTAGAGTCTCGACATGGGAAGACGTGTCTACTAGTCTAAGAGGCTAGAACAGAACTGTTCTAGCCTCTTTTTATATGTGTCATTAATCATAAGTAATGATGAAGTGAAATTGAATGAGTGTTGGTTCAAATATTGATGTGTAAGTTACAATTAAATCGTTCTAGAGTTTGTTAAAATACCATACAACAAAATATGATGAATTTGTTTTGTTTCGTCTTCTATGTTTTTATTTGGAGATAGATGATTTCCTGTGCTATTGAGAGCACTCATGACGTTTAAAATAACCTCTGTTGACAAATCTTTAGCAATTATATTTTCATTTTTACCTAGCTCAATATATGCACGATATATTTCACGCTTTTTCTCATCTATCGCTTTTGTCATAAGTTTCGTAAAAGTAGGATCCTCTAACGTTTTTTCTTGAAAGTAGTTAGAAATCTGTTGGCTTATTTTTTTCTGACATAAAGCTAAGGCTTGATTTAATTTTGATTTATAATCTATATTACTGAGTAGAATGTTTTCAGCTTCTTGTATGATGTCTTTAAACAATTCATTAATACATAAAGCTACTAAATTATCTTTCTTATCAAAGTAATTGTAGATTGACACAGGAGAAACTTCTGCGACTTTTGCAATTGATTGTATACTTGTTTCTTTAAACCCTTTTTCTTTAAATAAAGAAAGAGCAGACTGAATAATAGCTTGCTTCTTTTTTTCTGTTGTTTTTTGATATTGATTCATTTGAACACTCCATTTGATATCAATTATAGCACAACTTTGAAATTTATCTCAGATTATTTCATTAATTCTTGACGATATCTGATATTTACAATACAATTAAGTTTGAAATATAATTAATGATATTTCAAACTTATAATAATTGAGGGAAGATATTTAATGTTAACTGAATTTCTTATTAAGCAGTCTCAAAAACCTAGTGGTCTTATTGGTAGAGTCATCACAAAAATATGGTCATTCTATTTTAAAAAACTTAGTCTTTGGGCGATTAAACAGACTACTATTTCAGATAATTATAGAATTTTAGAAATTGGTTACGGTGGCGGGAGTACTATCAAGAACCTTCTTGCTTTAAATAAAAATCTTGAGATTCATGGTATTGATATTTCTAAGGAATCATATAGAACTGCCCAACGTGTTCATTCAGATTCCATAAGAAAAGGTAGTGTCCAACTTAAGATTGGAAATGTGGAGAATATGCCTTATCAAAATAACTATTTTGATAGAATATTTGCTATTCAGACCCATATTTTTTGGAAGGATATAAAAAAGAGTTTTCAAGAAGTTTATAGAGTCCTGTCCAGCAATTCTACTTTGATAATTGCTTCTGAAAAAGAAAAAATACATTATCATATGACAGATTATCGTACAAGTCATGAATTTAGTCAGTTACTAACAAGTATTGGTTTTTCAAAAATTGAGGAAAAACAGAATCGCAATTGGATTTTGTATATCGTATATAAATAAAATAGAATTTTAAATTTCGAACAGAACTGTTCTAGCCTCTTTTTTATACTGCAAACAGGTAGAGACTTGCTGGGCACTCTTTATTTCGGTATAATAGAAGGTATGAAAGTTTTACTGTATTTAGAAGGAAAATCCGTATTACAAAAATCAGGAATTGGTCGAGCCTTGCAGCATCAAATGCATGCGCTTGATTTGGCTGGGATTCCGTATACGACAGATATTTTAGGAGATTATGATGTGGTGCATATCAATACCTATGGCCCACGGAGTTTCCTTTTGCTCCATGCAGCAAAGCGTCGTGGAAAGAAAGTCATCATGCATGGCCATTCAACCCGTGAGGATTTTGAAAATTCCTTTATCGGGTCTAACTTTTTTGCGCCCTTGTTTGGAAAGTATTTGGCTCACATGTACCAAAAGGCAGACTATGTGATCACGCCATCTGAATATTCTAAACACCTGATTCAGTCTTATGGGGTGACCACACCGATTATCGCGGTCTCCAATGGAATTGATTTGGAAAAATACAAGAAGGATCCGAAAAAAGAAGAGGTCTTTCGAAAGCATTTTAATATCCAAGAAGGCCAAAAGGTTGTCATCTGTGCAGGGCTTTATTTTAAACGCAAAGGGATTGAAGATTTCGTAGAAGTGGCCCGTCGCATGCCGGATGTTCGCTTTATTTGGCTAGGTTCTATCAACAAATGGATCATTCCGCGTAAGATTCGTCGTATCGTGGAAAAGGATCATCCGAGTAATGTGGAATTCCCTGGCTACTTCAAGGGAGCAGTCTTCCAAGGGGCTATGACGGGTTCAGATGCTTTCTTCTTCCCATCTTATGAAGAAACAGAAGGAATCGTTGTTTTGGAAGCCTTGGCCAGTCATCAGCACACGGTCTTGCGGGATATTCCCGTATACAATGGCTGGATCGACGAGACGTCATCTGAATTGTGCCACAATGTAGACGAATTTGTGGATTCCTTGAACAAGGTCTTGAACGGACAAGTAGACAAGCGGGAGGCAGGCTACAAGGTCGCTGAAAGTCGTTCGATTGACTTAGTGGCTTATCAATTGGTCGAAGCCTATCAAACAGTTTTGGAGATGTAAGATGCGTGTAGGGTTATTTACAGATACCTATTTCCCGCAAGTTTCGGGAGTAGCGACCAGTATTCGGACGCTCAAAACAGAATTAGAAAAATTGGGACACACGGTCTTTATCTTTACGACAACGGATAAAGATGTCAACCGCTATGAAGATTGGCAGATCATTCGGATTCCAAGTGTGCCTTTCTTCGCCTTTAAGGACCGCCGCGTTGCTTATCGTGGCTTCTCAAAGGCGCTTGCCATTGCCAAGCAATACCAGCTGGATATTATCCATACCCAGACTGAGTTTTCACTGGGCCTTTTGGGAGTGTGGATTGGACGCGAGTTGCGGATTCCAGTTATTCATACCTACCATACCCAG